>JBMFWV010000106.1:0-10094 GCA_049964915.1 Rhizomicrobium sp. | reverse complement strand
GCCGCGCGATGCCTCAGATGCGGGTCGGGGGTAATTGTAGTAGAAGTCTGCATACCAGCCATTCTGCGCATAGAAGCCAGTGTTATCCGAGACAATGTCTCCGTGCTGGTCGTAATACGACGTGCTTGAAGTCAGCGTGGCAAAGCCGAGATCGAGATTTGCCTCCATAGAGCCGAGCCAGACGTCGCGCGTCCCCGGCTCGGGAAGCACGTTGCCGGATTGGTTGGCCTTATAGGGTACGCCATAGCCGTTCGCGCCAAGCGTCGTCGTACGCCGGCCGCCATATTGGTCGCTCTGGCCCATGAAGTTGAAGGTAACGTTGAATTTGGAGCTCGGCTTCCATAGGAGTGCGGCACGACCATACCAGCCCTTGGCGTAATCAGCGCCATTCTTCCTGTGATAGGTGGTATCCGGCGACAGCACGCCGTTCGGTGCGACAGGGATGCCACTCTTGTCGAGCGTGTAAAGATTAACGTCGTTCGTGACGCCCGGATAGTCATAGCGTGTACCGTTGAGGCGTAGGGCAAGTGTATCCGTGAGCGGGATATTCACAATACCCGTCGCCGAAAATCCGACACCGCCAGAACTGTCCACGTGCGACCCAGACACCTCGATACTGCCATCGTACTGGTTGAGCTGTGGCGCGTTCAGGACGTAGCGCACCGTGCCGCCGAGAGCGCCGGAACCGTAAAGAGTACCCTGAGGCCCCTTAAGAACTTCGACCCGGTTGATGTCTTTGAGGAGGAAATTAGCGAAGATCGGTGTATCATTGACATATGTCGATACGGTGGCGGCAGCAGAGACCGCGTAGTCGCCAAGCGCCGAGCTATCGACGTTGAGACCGCGGATGCGGATTCCGTTGACGACGGTGGCATTGCGTGGACCGCGATCCACCACCGTAACGCCAGGGATCGAGCGCATGAGCTCGGCGTTGCTCATGATCTGATTCTGGTCGATGGTCGCGCCGGAGACTGCGCTGATATTGTATGGCACGTCCAGGATGTTTTGGCTGCGTCGTTGTGCCGTGACGGTCACCGTTTCGATTGAATCGGCACTCACCTTGGTGGTGGATGTACCTTGCGCGGTCGCCGGAGCAATCAACACGGCTCCAGTTAGTGCGGTGCCACACATAAGGCTAGCTGTTAGCCTTGCCGCGGCCGTGATCTGCGATGCATTACTTCTCATCCCTGCCCCCTTCGATAATCGATGATCCAGATTTCGCGTCTGCCTGCTGCTGGTCGCTCCTAAGATCTTTCCTTGTCCGGCTTTACGAGCGGCCCCAGACCGTCGAGCGCAGCAGAGCGCGCATCCGGCTGATAGGGCGGAAAGACGATCGGATGATCGCGAAAGCTTTTCAGCACCTGACCGAGGCCGTTCCAGCCTCGCTCTCGAACACGCGCGACGGCGTCGAAATCAAGCTCAAGCGCGAAGACCTCGTGCCCACTGCCGGCCTGGTACAGAATTTCTCCACCTGGACCGCAAGCGATCGAACGTCCCCAGCCCAGCCGCCCGGCGCCATTGACATTGATGACGTAGCATTGGTTCGAGGCTGCGGCGCTCCGTGCGAGCGCAAGCTCAACATCACGATCGACTGTGTTGGTCAAGCTGGGATTGATGATCGCCTCGGCTCCCATCCAGACGAGAGTTCGGGCGATTTCCGGGAACCAGATATCGTAGCATATCGACAGGCCTATGCGACCAACCTGCGGCACATCGAAGACGCAGAAACCCTCGCCGCCACTTACGCCTTCCTCATAGGGGTAGAACGGGTACATCTTGCGATAGCGTGCTACGACATCGCCGAGCGGATTGATAACGGGTGCCGTGTTGAAGATCCGCGCGCCCTCGCGCTCGAACAGACTTCCCGCCACCAGCCACACGCCGGCGTCTCGGGCGAGACCGCAGAATGCCGCCTCACTAGCGCCTGGCAGCGTCTCGGCATGCGCAGTGTTTACGCCATGACAGGCGAGCTCACTGAGCACAACCATGTCGAGCCAGGGGAAGCGGTGCTTCACCGAGTGAACCTGGTCGGCGATGGCCTTTAGATTCCCACCATTGGCCAATTCCAGCTGCAGTCCAGCTATTGAAAACGTGCGCACGCCCCACTCCACCTTGAGGCATCAGAATGCGCAGCGACCGCGGCGCGACGTAGGACCAGTTTTCGGCCGCGTATTGGTCCAGTTTCATACTCAAGTCACGAAGATCGCCCTCGCCTGGCTCCATGAGCTCGTGACACCGGGTGGACCGTTCAGCTGCACAATTCAGGCAAGTTTTTGATCTTTATTGCCTTTTTGGGGAGCAACATAGACCGCGGTATCCACCAGCCGGCCGGCGAGCGGACCTTCCGCGCGATACCAGCGGATTCGGTCCCCATCGATCCGCGTGAGCAGGCGCGAGACCTCGCCATAGGCCCAGTCCTGCCATTGTCGGCACCACAAGTCGCCCTCAATCCACCAGCGTCCGGTATCGCGATCTTCGTTGGCATAGCCTGCGCGCCCGATCATGCGGCCGTCCTCGCGAAGTTCGATCGTGCAGGGGTCACCGTAAACGGTCTTGTATAGGAGGGTGGATCCCGAAAGTTTGCGGCGGAGGGCGGAACCCTTGAGCCAGCGCTGGTCACACGCTTCGGCAGGCAAGCTCTCGCCGCCGGTCATTTCCCGGATCACATCGGCAAGCGTGGCGACGCCGTCGCGGATGTGATCGATCGGGATGCCGGTTATACCCATTCGAAACACGTTCATCGGGCACGAACTCCCGGCGTAGTAGTGACCGACAGGCTCTATCAGCACACCTCTGGTCTCTGCCTGGCGGGCCAGATCGCGTGCGTCAATACCCTCGGGACCACGAACCCAATAGGTTGTACCTCCGCGCACCGGTGAGATTGCGATTGACTGTGGTCGATAATGGTTCAATGCATCGCGCAGTGCGATCAGCCGTTCACGGAAGATCCGTCCCAGCCGCAGCACCGTGGTGTCGTAATGGCCAAGCGATAAGAATAGTGCCGCCGTGCGTTGATTGTTAAGGGGCGGGTGCCGCGTCACCAGTCCCCGGAGCCGCCGCGCTTCGCTCACCACCTCCGGCGCGGCAACGAGAAAGCCCAACCGCAGGCCCGGCGCCAAAACCCTGGATAGTGCGCCGACATAGAGCACGCGTTCACCGCCCGGCATGCCGCGCAATGCCGGGAAGGCATCATCCAAGTAGTTGGTCTCGCACTCGAAATCGTCCTCGAGAATCACGAAGTCCCGAGACGCGGCACGGTCGAGCAGTGCGCGTCTGCGGGCGACAGACAAGGTCGCCGCCGTCGGCCGTTGGTGGCTGGGTGTGACATAGACGAGGCGGGCCGCGTCAAGCCGTGAATCGACGACGATGCCATCTTCATCCACCGGTTGATACGTGATGGGTGCCAACTGTGCGACCAGGAGATCGTGCATCGCAGGGTTGCCAGGTTCTTCCATGGCAACGGTCGTGGTCTGGTCCACAAACAGTTCCGTTACGAGATCGAGAGCCTGTCGGGTACCAAGTGTAATGAGAATTTCGTCCGGGCGAGCGGTGATGCCCCGACGTGGCAGCACCTTGGTACGGATTTGCTCGATCAGGAATGGATCGTCCGCTTCCCCGCTATCGATTGACCATTGTTCGATCTCACGTAGCCCCAAAGCGAGGCGCGTGGCCTCCCGCCACTCGGCAACGGGAAACAGCGAGCGATCAAAGCGACCCTCAATGAATGGGAATGGGTACTTCTGCCAGTCCGGCGGATAGCGCCAGGTATCCCGCACTCGCGTGCGACGACGAAAGCGATGGTCCCATTCAGTCGCGGTTTGTGGAGCCGCCGGGCCGCCGACCCGATCCACACTCAGGCGGCGCTTGGCGACCTCTTCATTGATGTAAAAGCCACTGCGCTCTTTCGCAATCAGATGTCCCTCAGCGACCAGCTGCTGATAGACGATAACCACCGTGTTGCGCGCAACGCCCAATTGCTTGGCGAGCTTGCGCGATGATGGCAGGCGCCGGCCTGAGGGGTAAATGCCTGCTGCGATCGCATCAATTAGCCTTTGCCGGATCCGCCGTTGAAGCGTGCCCGCGAGCGCGTCATCGCCGCCTGCGGTCGCGCCCGCCGCAGGTACACCTGATCTGCCCATGCTCTTCAAAGACTGCATAGGCGCATGCTAGAGGGTAAAGGGCTGCACTTGTCCAGTCTGCGGACAAATCGGCAGGGCCATCGTGCGTGCCCGATAGCCGATTTCGCCTCGAAGCCAGCCCACATCCTGGCAGCCACGAACCGCCGTAAGCCGGGACGCGCTCCACAAAAATAACCGTCGAAATGCCTGCCTTGAGACCGACCACGGCCCATTTCCGCAGAAGAAATAACTTTTGGCACAATCGCGGGACGCGATGGTATCGTCAGTTCGCTCCTTTCACGTCTTCTAGCATTGATGCCATGCTGTAATATGAGCCGGGGGTTATAAAGACTCGCCTGAAATCAGACGATCAAGCACAATCGGGAACGTCCCGCCTCTATGCCTTCCGACAGCGCACGAGTTTGCCTGGCAACGCGCCTGTCGCCTGGCCGTTCCGGTAAATGATCTGACCTGTCTTGATGGTCGCAACATATCCTTCTGCTTCCTGCATAAGGCGACGGGCACCTGCCGGCAAATCGTAAGCCATATAGGGCGCGCGGAGGCTTAACCGATCAAAGTCTATGACGTTTATATCAGCCAAATGCCCAGGAGATAACACACCACGGTCTGTCAAGCCGACAGCCGCCGCGGTATCCTTCGTCTGCCAACGGATGACCTGAGCGATGTCGAGCTTCGCACCGCGGACACGATCGCGACACCAATGCGTCAGCATGAAGGTTGGCAGACTGACGTCGCATATCACACCGACATGCGCTCCACCGTCGGAAAGGCCACTAATGGTGTTTGGATTTGTCAGCATCGATCTAACATCATCAAGATTTCCATCAATGTAGTTGAGCATCGGAAAATAGAGGAGCGCGCGGCCACCGTCGGCAAGAAGCGCGTCATATATCAGCTCTTCCGGATTGCGACCCTGCGTACACGCCTTCGCGTAAAAGCTATCTTTCGGATCAGGTTCGTAGTTTGGAGGATGGCCAAGTTCAAAAATCTTGTGATATGCGCCGACTAAAGCGTTTATAAGAGGATGATCGGCCTCAGAAACTTGCGCAATCAGTCGAGCACGGAACTCCGGGCTTCGCATGACCTCTACCTTTTCCGCCAAGGGCAGGTCGGCTATCTCCCGAAATGCGGGCCGACTGATAAAGGGATGTGCCGAGCTTTGCAGACCGAGCATAAGTCCGACAGGACGCCCCGCGACTTGGGCTTTGATCGGAAAGCCAGCAGCAACGGCGGCGTCTAGGCGTCGAGTCAATTCCTTCCATTGGTCTGGCATCTGGTCCTGTTGAACCATCGAGAAGCTAAGCGGTCGACCCGAGATTCGTATCACGTCAAGCATAAGCTGAAATTCTTCGTCGATATCCCGGAAATCGCTCACCCACTGAATGACGCCATGCCCTGCATCGGCTAACCCTTGCGCAATCGCTACCATCTCGTCGCGCGCGGCTCCGATTGTAGGAGTCAAGTCGCCATCGGCTGTACGGTGAACCAGGGTACGGGTGGTGGAAAAGCCGAGCGCTCCTGCCTCAATCGCGTCGCGAGTCAAAGCACGCATCTTCTGCACATCTTCTTGCGTCTCGGATTCTCGCTTCGCGCCACGTACCCCCATTACGTAAACGCGCAAGGCTCCGTGAGGAACTTGAACTGCTACATCGATGTCATGCGGCAAGCGATCCACAGCGTCCATAAATTCAGGGAAACTCTCCCAATTCCATGGTAAGCCTTCGTGCAGAGCCGACCCCGGAATATCCACCACCCCCTCCATTAGGCGAATCAATGTATCATGGTCATGGGATCGCGCTGGTGCGAAGCCTACACCACAATTTCCCGTAACTACTGTCGTAGCCCCAAGACACGATGATGGTGTCACTCTGGAATCCCAAGTGATCTGTCCATCGTAATGGGTGTGAACATCGACCCATCCCGGCGTGACCATCAGATTGCCTGCGTCGATTTCCTCACGGCCATGTGCCACGACCTGTCCGATTTCGACGATCAGCCCAGCATTAACAGCGACATCTGCGACAATGGGATCAGCTCCGGTTCCGTCGTAAACGAGGCCGCCACGGATTACCAAATCCACTATCGTCATGATTCAACCCTTCTCGAAGGAGCTCAAGGCTACGCAATGCGGCGGGAAAGCTTAATCCTCTGGTCGGCACCGGCCCGTAGGAGCGGTTCCAGGTCGCCGAGCACGTTGATGGTTCCTGGGAATTCTATCAATTCAAAGACGTAGCCGTCGGGATCCGTAACGAAGAAGAATTGCGCGCCCTGGAACACCGAGATCGTCTCCGCAGCGGTGTGTCCTGCCGCCTTCAATCGCTGAAATGCGCGTGCCGCGTCAGCTATCGAGAAGGACAGACAAGGACAGCCGCCAGGAGTTCCGGCCTTTGCTGTATGCACAGGCCCGCCTGTCGCGCATTCGATTTGGGTAAGCTCGATGCCAAATCCGCCGATGAGACCCTTGACACTTGGCAGATGAAGATCGAAGCGGTTGTCCAGGAAGATTTTCAGCCCGAGAACCATTTCATAGAATGAGATGGAACGCATAAGGTCCGTGACCTCAATCGCCAGGTGCGAGATGGCATTGACGGTCACCAGAGGTTCCAGGGGAGTGGCGGCTTTAGGCATTACAAGCATCCTGTTGGAGGCGACATGTCTTCAGGGCAATCCTGCGCCCGGTACGTCGACCTCAACGCTCATTAGGCGGGCCGTATGGTGGGCTCGGCACAGTGCGGGATCGGCGGACTCTGCCGTGCAGGCATAGAGCGTGCGGCGCTCGGGGCCACCAAGCATACAGGCGAAGGCCTCTTGCCCGGTCGCAATCCGGTCGAGGACTTCGCTGCCCTCGGCGAGCCGTAATAGTTCGCGGCTTGGCGGCGACGCGACCCAAATGGCTCCATCCCTGTCTAGGCAGATTCCGTCGGGCAAAGCGCCGTCTGGTAGCGTCGCCCAATCGCGGCGGTTAGACAGCTCGCCTTGTCGTCCGATGTCGAAGGCGGTCAGTTTGCGTCGCCCGCTCTCCGCAACGATGAGGGTGTGGCCATCCGGGGTAATCACCGAGCCATTCGGAAAGAACAGATCGTCCGCAGCCTCGCTGACCTGCCCGCTCGCGGTCACCCGGGCCAACTTTGCCATCTTAAACGCGCCTGGCGTTTCGAGGGAGAAGCCGAAATTGCCGACATAGGCGTCGCCATTTGCTGCAACGACCATGTCGTTGGCGTGCCAGGTCGCGATTGCCGCCAGGTCGCCGTGAATTGCAAAGCGACCGTCCGGTTCCTGCCGCAGGAGCTTTCGGTCGTGCATGGAAACAACCAGCATTTGCCCATCGGGTAACCAGCCCAGGCCCGAAACAGGACTCCCGAAAGTTGCGACAACCTCAAGGAAGCCCGAAGGGCGCCAGACGACGATCCGATTGGCATGGATATCCGCAAGATAAAGACCATCCTCACGCCAGCGAGGGGCCTCGCCGAATGCCAGATCTGAAACCAGCGTATTGAACGTGCGCGACATCGAGTGAACCGTTTGAAGGCAAAGTCAGACACAGAATATATAGTAATAACTATATTATATGCAACAAAAAATTATCCCGTCCCGCGAGGAATGGCGAGATTTGTCCAGAATTGGCTGTGCATAGCGAACCATATTTGACAACCGACAATTAGAAATATAGCTATAACTATAATTACTCGTTTGACTATGCGCCTTGCCGCCCCTTGGAGTCCACATGCCTCCCGCCGCAGCAGGATTTTCGGAATTGGCTCTTGACCCTTGCGAGAAAGGCGTCCCGGGCAACGCTGGGGTAGTCCGATTGGACGACGTGGCACAAAAGGGCTGGAATATCCTGCGTGAGGATCTGCCGATGCCGGCGGCTGTGCTGAAACAGCGTGCCTTATCTCACAATAATGCATGGATGAGCGCCTTCCTCGACCTTTCGGGCGCCCGTCTCGCGCCCCATGGCAAGACCAGCATGGCACCCGGACTTTTCGATCTGCAGCTAGCCAGTGGTGCCTGGGCAATCACACTCTCCACTCCACACCAACTACACGTGGCCCGACGCTTCGGCTACTCGCGGATCGTATTGGCGAACCAACTCATCGGGCGCAGTGCTATCATTTGGGTGGTGGAAGAACTGAAGCGGGACCCCGCTTTTGAGTTCTACTGCCTTGTCGACTCCGTTGATAATGTGCGCCAACTCGCAAGAATCGCACGAAACGAGGGTCTTAATCGACCGCTGCGCGTTCTTGTGGAAATCGGCTACTCTGGAGGCCGAACGGGTTGCCGCTCTGTCACGCAAGGCCTGGCGTTGGCGCAGGAGGTTGCTCAACATGGCGATGTACTGGCACTTTCCGGGATAGAGGGTTTTGAGGGACTGATCCGGGAACCGACGGAAGTTGAGACTGTCGCCAAGGTCGAGTCCTTCGTTGATCAGGTAGTTGCGCTCGGTCAAGCCTGTGCAGATCAGGATCTGTTTGCCGACGGCCCCGTAGTGTTGAGTGCAGGAGGCTCAGCCTTCTATGATATCGTCAGCACCAGACTAGCGCGAATTCGTCTGCGGCAGGAAAGTCTCGTTCTACTCAGAGCGGGCTGTTACCTTACCCACGACTCAATCTTGTACAGGTATCTCTTTGCCCGTCTGATAACGCGGGCACCGACGTTAGCGCGTCTTGGCGAAGGGCTCGAGCCCGCGTTGGAAGTCTGGGCCTATGTCCAATCACTGCCCGAGCCTGGCAAGGCTATTGTTGCATTGGGTAAGCGCGACATCTCTTATGATCATCTTCCGGTCCCACTGGTTTGGCACCGCCCAGGCGATAAGAGTGCGGTGCCAAGGCCGGCACCCGCCGGCCACAAAGTCACTAAGCTAGACGACCAACATGCCTGGCTTGAGGTCCCAATCGACACACCGTGGAAAGTCGGCGACCTAGTTGGCTTTGGAATATCCCACCCCTGCCTGACCTTCGACAAATGGCGCGTTATTCATCTTGTAGATGACTCCTACACCATTACTGGATCACTGCGAACCTACTTCTGATGATCCAGTCGAGACCCAGCCACGCAGGATTCCTGCACACGCATTCCGAGTACGGAGGAGATTGTCATGGCAAATAAGCTGAGAGCCAAACTCGAAGCCGGAGAGATTTGTGTGAACGGATGGTCGATCATCCCGTGCAATTTCACCGTTGAAATTTTCGCCCAAATGGGCTGGGACAGCGTTACCATTGACGTTCAGCACGGATTACACGACTACCGGTCCATGGCCGATTGCATCCAGGCCATGCAATCTCATCCCGTAACGGCGCTGGTACGGGTACCTTGGAACGAACCTGGCATTATCGGAAGGGCGCTCGACGCCGGTGCCTGGGGCATCATATGCCCGATGATCAATACCGACGCGGATGCTCGTGCCCTGGTCAAGGCAAGCCTTTATCCGCCATCGGGCGCGAGGTCCAACGGGCCTGTTCGGGCGGCGGCCTATGGCGGCCGCACCCCTTATCAGGAAATCGCGAATGACCAGATCCTGATCATACCCCAGATCGAGACCCGAGAGGCCGTCGAAAACCTCGAGGCGATCCTCGATGTCCCTGGCATCCATGGCGCTTATGTCGGCCCAAGCGATCTTGGGTTCTCTATGGGTATGGCACCGATTCTCGATCGGGAAGAGCCTGAGATCCTCCACATCTATGAGCGAATCCTCACCGAAACCAAAGCGCGGGGACAGTTTGCGGGTATTCAGAATGCGACGCCCTCTTATGGCGCCCGCATGGCATCAATGGGCTTTGGCTTGGTAACTGTCTCTAGTGATGGCGCATTGTTGGGCCACGGCGCCCGGCAGGCCATCATGTCCACTCGCCGGGCAGTGGATGAAATGGCTTATACTAGAGGCTTCTGTAACGGGCCTTAGGGTGTCAAGTCCCTCGTTGTGCAGTTCTCCATCGCCGGTGTCTTGCTTCTGTCCGC
>JBMFWV010000105.1:0-10180 GCA_049964915.1 Rhizomicrobium sp. | reverse complement strand
TCAAGCCCTTGATCCCTCAGACCCGTCGCGACAAATTGGCAGGCGATTTGGCATCCCAACTGCGCAAGTTGGGTTAGCTCCCTTTGATCCTCCCAAAGGTGCCGCCGTCTGATATTTCGGGGCCGGCCTAACCTCGGGTGTGCACCGGCCTGCAAAGCCACAAAGCGGTACCCGCACCGACTTCAGGTGGCCAAAGCTCCGGAGCGAGCTGATGGCCGATCGTCTCGGCCTTTCACGCGCCTGCCTTCACAGAGCCCCGCTCCGCCCATGCCTTCGGTCTGCATCAGCCAAAGGCGAAGGGCTTTTCTCCACGCCAGATCAGATTTGGCACCAACGATAAGGCCATGACCTAAAAGGCCTTAGCAGCTCACCTGCGTTCGGCCTCAGCTATGGCTGCGTCCACGTGCACCAGTGCCTTGGCGTAGGTTTCCCCCACGCAGTTTGGATCCTTGCCCTCGAACGGATAGATCTTGTCGAGTTCGGCGCACAAATCATGTGCCGCGCTCTTGACCCGAGACTTCAGCTCCTTCGCATCCGCAGTGCGGCTGAGGTTGAGATCGGCATAGCTGACGGTGCGGGCAATCGTTGTCTCTTCAATGGGCGCATGAGTCGATGCCGAATAACCGCTGATGATGGTCTGCCGTACCGTACGTGGCACGGTAACAGTGATTTCCTCCGCTGGCTGCGCATGAACGCTGCCCGCAACGGTCAGCAGCAACAGCCCAAACAGAAGCGGCAAAAGAGGACGCGTCACATCGTTGCGCACACCCGCCACATGTTCAACACGCATGGCACTTCTCCATACAGAGATTTCCTATCCGTCGGACAAAATAGTGCCATTGCCGTGCCTCCCCGCCTTGATCTGTCGCAACCCAAGCAATGTACGGCGCCCATCAATTGCTATTACCAAACCCCAACATCGCCCCTGCCTTGAGTAACGTCATGGTCTCAAAATATCGCCATCTCACGCACGGAGGACGCCATCGCCTGCAAAACCATCATCTCACCAACCATCGCTCCCGATCAGTCGCGAGTACTGGAGATGCCTGCCATGAGCCTTGAGGGAACCTGGCTGCTCGTCGTATCGCCCGATCCCACACGCTCTACCTCAACTCGCCCAGGCCCCCAGGTTACCATGCTGCGATGCCATGAGCGTGCCACGCATCCTTCCGCGGCTACATTCTGATCCGGCCCACATTTATTCCTCCATCGCCGCCTGTATTTACAAAAAAGGCAGCGTCCTGCTGACTTCCGAGCCCGCCATCCTCGTCCTCAGCAGTACCGACTATACGGATCTGCCCCCAATCGTGCGCACAACCATGCGCCGCAAGGTTCTGTCGAATATCAGCGCGGACAAAAACAGGATGGCAATAACCCCGATCATCGCCAAGTCTGAAAGCGATAACGACACCGTACCAAATATCCTTTGAAATGCTGGAAGGTACGTAATCAGAATCTGTGCGCAGAGCACAGCCAGCACGCAGATCCACGCCACAACGCTGCCGCGCAATGCGCTCACGCTGAAGAGCGGGCCGTAGGCATTGCGCACGAAGAAAAGGTGGCACACCTCCAGAAGAACAAGCATATTCAGAGACAGAGTTTGAGCGAGTTCAACCGTAGAGCCGCGCCGTATGGCAAAATCAAAAATGCCGAAGATTGCCGCAAGAAAAAGGGCTGATACCAGAAATATATGCCAGACGAGCTCCCGGCTCAGCAGAGAACGGTCACTGGCCCGCGGCGGTCGCGTCATGACATTCTTCGCTGCGGGCTCAAATGCAAGTGCAAGACCGAGGGTCACTGCGGTGACCAGATTTACCCACAGAATCTGTATCGCAGTGACTGGAAACGCCAGACCCAACATCAATGCGGCAACAATGGTCAGCATCTCCCCGGCATTCGTAGGCAAAGTCCAGCTGATCACTTTCATGATATTGTCATAGACGGTACGACCTTCACGTACGGCCGCTACGATCGAGACGAAATTATCATCGGCAAGTACGATTTGTGCCGCTTCCTTCGCCACCTCGCTGCCTCTATGCCCCATGGCGATGCCAGCATCCGCGCGTTTGAGTGCGGGGGCATCATTGAAGCCATCCCCGGTCATGGCGACGACCAGCCCACGTGACTGCAGTGCCTGCACCAGGCGCAACTTATGTTCCGGACTGGTTCTGGCAAACACATCCACATCTTCAACGACCGAAGCCAGTTCGGCGTCATTCATCTTCTCTATTGAGGTTCCGGTCATCATCTTATCGGGATTAAGAAGTCCGATTTGCCGCGCGATCGCCACCGCGGTTGCAGGATGATCTCCAGTAATCATCTTCACCCGGATGGAGGCCAACTGGCACTCACGGATAGCGTCGATCGCTTCGTTGCGCGGCGGATCAATCAGGCCGACAAGCCCTAGCAGCGTCAGCTTGCCCTCGAGATCGTCGACATCTAGAACAATATGATCCTGACCTACCTGTCGAACTGCAAGCGCGAGGACGCGCTGCCCCTGGTCCGCTATGGCATCAACCATGCGCAACCAGTACTCAGTGGTAAGCGGGACGTCCTCGCCATCAGCCCGCCTTTGCTGTGTACACAGCGCTAAAATGCGCTCCGGCGCTCCCTTCACGTGTATTTCCGCATGACCGGAATGATCGTGGTGGAGCGTCGCCATAAAGCGGGCATGCACGTCAAACGGGATCTCGTCCGTTCGTGTCCAGGTCGACCAAAGCTGTGTACCCTTGTGGTCGACTTTCCCGGCGAACGCCCGCAAGGCGCCCTCCATGGGATCACCTTCGACCCTCCAGCCGCCGGCATGGTAATGCAAGGCCGCGTCATTGCACAGCACCGCTGCACGGGCAATCTCCACCAACAACTGACTTTCATGGGTAGGCACTTGCGCATTTCCAAGACGGACATGGCCCGCCGGCGCATAGCCGTCCCCGGTTATAGTGTAGGAGTGGCCCATAATTGTCACCGAGCCAACCATCATTTCATTGCGGGTTAGCGTACCAGTCTTGTCGCTGCAGATGACGGACACCGATCCCAGTGTTTCGATCACGGGCAACCGGCGTACAATGACGTTTCGTCGCGCCATCCTGCGCACGCCAACGGCAAGCGTAATCGTGAGGACCGCCGGTAATCCCTCGGGTATGGCTGCGACCGAAAGGCCAACCACCGCCATGAAGACTTCGACAAACGGTAAGTGACTTGCAAAATGACCATAGGTCAGCAGGACTGAAGCCAATCCGAGTATTACAAGTGTAATCCAGCTCCCGAATTCGTTCATCTGCCTGATGAGGGGGGTGAGGGGCGCTTCCACCGCGGAAAGCAATCCGCTGATCCGGCCAATCTGGGTATGCGACCCCGTGGCAACGACCACGCCCCGCCCCGTCCCACCGGCAACCTCCGTGCCGCTGAATGCCATGCAACTGCGCTCGGACAGCGCAGTTTGTGGCGGCACCAGCGTCACTCCCTTCTCGACCGGTATAGCTTCTCCCGTAAGAACTGCTTCAACAATCCTTAATCCGGCAACATCCAAAAGCCGTAGATCAGCGGGGACCTTGTCGCCAGGCTCCAGGAGAACAACATCACCAGGCACAATTGTATCGCTATCGACGCTGCTTCTCTGACCATTGCGAAGCACAGCTGAATGTGGGGAAATCATTTGACGGATCGCCGTCATTGACCGTTCGGCGCGGTCTTCCTGAATGAACCCGATAGTGGCATTGGCTACAACAACCAAGAGTATGACAAAGGTATCAGCCACATATCCCAGCGCCGCAGTGATGATAGCCGAACCCACAAGAACGTAGATAAGTACATTGTGGAAATGACGAAGAATGCGCAGCGCCAGATTCTGGCGCCGGGGCTCTGGTAAGCGGTTTACGCCATACCGCACAAGTCGGGACGCGGCATCTGCTGCACTGAGCCCCGTAGCACTGCTTGCTAGCGCAGCAAGGGTATTCTCGGCGCTTATTGCATGGGGCGTATCTGGGAGATCTCGCCTGATCGCGGCACCCCGTCCGGGTTCGACATCCGCGGGCGTATGTGTATGCATGTACCACACTCCCATGACAGCTCGGCAGACGTGACAGAAGCTGCCCATAGCCCTCCAAGCTTCTGGCCGCCTCCGTCCGACAGGGTGGGGCGCAAAGTCCATTGATTTCTCTCGGGAACACCCCGACCTCGCCTCGACGCAGCCGGGTGGCCAGGTGTCACCCAAGGCGCTGGCATTTAGATGAGGCAACCGCCAACCACGTGACCGGGCCCGAGACGGAAAATCGCGGTCGCCCGCGAAACCAGTATCCCGTTTCTTCTTGTCAGGCCTGTGAGAGTGCGCTTTTGCCACCATCCGTTCTTGAGCAAACGCAACAACTGGAACGCCGAAATCGATCACTTGCTGTACACGGTGAATTTTACAGTCGCCAGCGTTCCTCCTTCCGCAGCCATTTCTGACTTTGACAGTCCTCAATGCACAACGCCGGCTCTGCGGTCTTGATCCCTTTTTGACGCGCCCGGGCGCAGACGGATGACGGCTTATGGCGATGCGGCCTTGGTTTGTCGCTTGGTACTCGGTGCAGGGTATTGGCCAGCATGTCTGAACGATTTTATTCATACCTGCGCTGGGTTCTGCCCGCGCTGGCGCTTGTTGCGATCGGGTCGGCCGTTTGGTGGATGCTCCAGCCGCCAGGTCTGCCCGCTGGCTTTGCATCCAGCAATGGTCGCGTGGAGGCCGTGGAAATAAATATCGCCACCAAGATTCCGGGCAGGATAAAAGCCATCCTCGTCAATGAAGGTGATGTTGTCCAACCCGGCGAAGTCCTGGTCCGGATGGATACAGCGACGCTCGATGCCCAGCTGCGCGAGGCCAAAGCGGCACTGGTACAAGCACGTGTCGCGGTCGACACCGCCAAGAATTTCCAGGTCCAGCGCCAGGCTGAACAGAAAGCGACCGCTGCGGTTATCGCCCAGCGCGCCGCGGACCTGACACTGGCCACCAAACGGCTGAAGCGCGCCCTGGCACTCAAAGAAAGTGGCGCTATTTCTGACCAGGCGATCGATGACAGCCGGGCCGCTTTTGACAGCACCACAGCTGCATTGCGCGCCAGCAAGGCCCAACTTGCGGCCGCCGATGCCGCCGTCAGTTTTGCCGCATCCAGCGTTGCATCAGCCCAGTCCGGGGTCGAAGCCGCGATGGCGACGTTGGAGCGGATCCAGGCCGACATCGATGACTCCACCTTGCGGGCGCCCCGCGAAGGTCGGGTGCAGTACCGGGTCGCGCAACCCGGCGAAGTTCTGGCGGCCGGCGGAGTCGTCCTGACAATGATAGATCTTGGCGACGTCTATATGAGTTTCTTCTTGCCCACAGCGGCAGCCGGACGTGTGGCACTGGGCAGCGAGGTGCGGGTCATACTGGATGCTGCGCCGAGCTATGTCATCCCAGCGCGAATCAGCTTCGTTGCTGATGTGGCGCAGTTTACGCCTAAAACGGTGGAGACCGCCGAGGAACGCCAGAAGCTGATGTTTCGCGTCAAGGCGCGCTTTGCTCCTTCCCTGCTACGGCGCCATATCCGCCAGATCAAGGCGGGGCTACCCGGCATGGCCTATGTGCGCCTCAATGCCCACCTTCCCTGGCCAGCCAATCTGCAGGTGAGGCTGCCACCATGACTGCAAATGCACCTGTCGCCAGCCTTAGGGCCGTGACGCAGCGCTATGGAAAGGTGACAGCACTCGATGATATCTCACTCGATGTTCCCCGTGGCAAAATCACCGGACTGATCGGACCCGACGGTATTGGAAAGTCGAGTGTGCTGTCGCTCATTGCCGGTGCAAGAAAACTTCAGCACGGGCACGTCGAGGTCCTGGCTGGCAGCATGGCTGACAGGCGTCATCGGCTCCACATCTGTCGGCGTATTGCCTATATGCCACAGGGTCTTGGTCGCAATCTCTACCCCACTCTGTCCGTCGGCGAAAATATCGACTTCTTCGGTCGTCTCTTCGGGCTTGATCCGGAGTGGCGGGCCAAACGCATCGCCTTGGTTACTGAAGCCACCGGGCTGTCGCCTTTCCTCGACCGTCCTGCCGGCAAGTTGTCCGGAGGGATGAAGCAAAAACTCGGCCTATGTTGTGCGCTAATCCATGATCCGGATCTTCTGATCCTGGATGAACCTACTACCGGCGTGGACCCGCTTTCCCGCCGGCAATTCTGGGAACTGGTCGCAAGCATCCGCGCGGGCCGGACAGAGATGAGCGTACTCGTGGCAACAGCCTACATGGAAGAGGCTGCGCGTTTCGACTGGCTCGTGGCGATGAATAAAGGTCGCGTGCTGTCCGCCGGAACTCCGGAAGAATTACGCCAGCGCACCGGCGCTGACACACTCGATGAAGCCTTCATCAATTTTCTCCCTGATACCAAGGAGATGCCTCATCACAACCATCATGCGCCGCCACCATACCCCGACTTGGACCGCATCACCGCCATCCAGGCAAGGGGGCTCACACTGAAGTTCGGTGACTTCACGGCCGTCGATCACGTAGACCTCACCATCGCACGTGGAGAGATATTCGGATTTGTTGGCTCCAATGGCTGCGGCAAGACCACCACCATGAAAATGCTTACGGGCCTTCTGCAGCCCGACGCTGGAACCGCAGCGCTCTTCGGCCAGGACATCCATGCCTCGGATCTATCGACGCGGCGCCGTGTCGGTTACATGTCGCAGTCCTTTTCCCTTTATACCGAGCTTTCGGTGCGCCAGAACCTCGAGCTACATGCACGATTATTCGCGGTTCCGAGCGCTCTGATCGGCGATCGCGTGCACGAGATCGCGAAGCGCTTCGACCTGACGGCGGTGCTCGACAAACTGCCGCCCTTGCTATCCCTTGGTCACCGACAGCGGCTGTCACTGGCAGTCGCCATGATCCACAAGCCGGACCTGTTGATCCTCGATGAGCCAACCTCGGGAGTGGACCCGATCGCTCGCGATACGTTCTGGAATTCGCTGATCGAACTATCGCGGAACGATGGCATCACAATCTTCATTTCGACCCACTTCATGAATGAGGCCGAACGCTGTGACCGTGTCTCGCTGATGCATGAAGGCCGGATACTGATCACAGACACACCCAAAGCTCTTTCGGCCCGCAAACAGGTTTCGACCCTTGAAGAGGCCTTCATAGCCTTCCTCGAGGAGGCCAGTGGATCCACTGCAGGGAACCTGTCCGCGGTGCTGTTGCCACCGCAGCCGCCACCACGTTCAGCCTCCTTCCATCGCGCTGGCGGCATGCGTCGTCTACTGGCCTATGCATGGCGGGAGAGCCTGGAGTTGAGGCGTGACCCCCTGCGCCTGAGCCTCTCACTTGTCGGCAGCGTCATTTTGCTCCTGGTGATCGCGTACGGCATCAGCCTTGATGTCGAGCATCTGAGCTTCGCAGTGCTTGACTGGGACCAAAGCGCAATAAGCCGCGACTACACCCACAACATTGCCGGATCTCGCTACTTTGACGAACAAGCACCACTCGCGAGCCACGCTGATATGGACCGGCGCATGCGCTCCGGCCGACTTAGCCTCGCCATTGAGATACCTCCAGGTTTCGGGCGGGATCTCGCGCATGGACGCAAGGTCGAAATCGGTGCCTGGGTGGATGGCGCGATGCCAACACGCGCCGAGATTATAGAGAGTTATGTTGCGGGCATGCATGGGCAATGGCTGGCGCGCAGGGCAGCCGAGGCCGGTGAAGCCGCACGTACTGCAGCACCCGCTTCCATCGCACTGCGCTTTCGATATAATCCGGATGTCAAAAGCATTGTTGCTATGGCGCCGGCTGTAATCCCGCTTCTTCTCATGCTTATTCCGGCCATACTTACGGCATTAAGCGTGGTACGCGAGAAGGAACTGGGTTCGATCGTCAATTTCTACGTCACACCGACGACGCCACTCGAATTTCTAGTGGGCAAGCAGATACCCTATATCGCATTGTCGCTGGCGAGCTTTCTGTTGCTAACGCTGGTGGTCATCATGGTGTTTGGCGTGCCGCTCAAGGGCAGCTTCCTGACCCTGCTTGCGGGTGCCGTACTCTATCTGGGCGCCACGACCGCCATGGGACTTTTGCTCTCGACCTTCATGCGCAGCCAGATTGCAGCGCTGTTCGGGACTGCTGTTCTGACACTGTTACCGGCAGTCAGCTTCTCCGGCCTGACTGATCCGGTATCATCGCTCGGCGGGATCGGACGACTGATCGGCGAAATCTATCCGACCAGCCACTTTCTCGTCATCGCACGCGGTACCTTTTCCAAAGCGTTACACTTCACCAATCTGGCAGATTCGTTTATCCCTCTGCTTATCGCCCCCCTCATCCTAGTCGGCCTTTCCGCCCTTCTACTGCAAAAGCAGGAGAGATAGATCATGCAGGGTGTGATGACATTGCGGCACATCTTTTATCTGGGGATCAAGGAATTGCGCAGCCTGATGCGCGACCCCATGATGCTGTTTCTCATTCTTTATGCTTTTAGCTTTGCTATATATGCGGCCGCCACGGCCATGCCCGAAACACTTAATCGCGCACCGATCGCGATTGTTGACGAAGATCGTTCGATCCTGTCGGCACGGATCATTCATGGTTTCTACGCGCCACTCTTCGCCCCTCCTCGGCTGATATCAACCGCCGAAATGGACGCACGCATGGATGCCGGACAGGATACCTTCGCGCTCGATATCCCGCCCAATTTCGAGCGGGATGTACTGGCGGGACGACACCCGTCAATCCAACTCAACGTCGATGCCACACGTATGACACAGGCGTTCACGGGCAGCGCCTATGTGCAGGCGATCATTACGGAGGAAATTGCGACTTTTCTGCATCGCCGCCATGTTGCAGACGCCAGCCCTGTCGCACTCATCCTGCGTGCTCGCTTTAATCCCATCCTCAGCAAGTCCTGGTTCGGCGCAGTGATGGAAGTGATCAACAATGTCACGATGCTGTCCATCATCCTTGCTGGCGCCGCCCTAATCCGCGAACGCGAACACGGAACAATTGAACACTTATTGGTCATGCCGGTGACACCCTTCGAGATCATGGCGAGCAAGGTCTGGGCCACGGCAGTAGTGGTGCTTTTGGCCGCAGCGCTTTCGCTTGTCGTCGTCGTCGAGCGCATTCTTGCGGTGCCGATCGCGGGATCGTTTCTGTTGTTCCTCACTGGCGCTGCACTGAGCCTCTTTGCCACGACCTCGATGGGGATCCTGCTTGGCATCGTCGGCCGCTCAATGCCACAGTTTGGTCTGCTGCTGATACTCGTCATTCTGCCTCTGGAGATGCTGTCCGGAGGCATGACGCCACGTGAGAGCATGCCAGGAATCGTGCGTACGCTCATGGAAGCGGCACCGACGACACATTTTGTCGCGCTGGCGCAGGCGGTTCTCTATCGTGGCGCCGGCTTGAGCGTGGTATGGCCCCAGCTGCTCGCGCTTGCGGTAATCGGGGCAACCCTGTTCGCCGGCTCGCTGATGCTCTTTCGCAGGCGTCTGCAGGCCCTCGGGTAACGGCTCTCGAATGGCGGGCGCCAAGGCGGACGGAGCCCGGCCTCACCAGCTCTCTGACGCGCGCCAGCCAGCGCTATCTTGCCGGGAGGCGGCCAAATGGTGGCTCAGAGCTTGAAGTCGCGGGCTGGCGGACCTATTATTTCCGTTCGACCGCTGCGGGACGCGTCTTAAGGACTTCAAGCGAAACAAAGGGTTAACAGAAATTGCAAGGCTTTCCAGGATTGCCGGGCGTGGGCACGGTGTCCCCGAGGGACGGCTTTGCCAGTATCAGGACGACACGTTGATGGAACGCTTACCCATGACGGCCGCGGGCTACAGGGCCCTTGAAGCTGAAATTAACCATCTGAAATCGGTCGAGCGGCCCGAAGTCATCAGGGCTATCGCCGAGGCCCGCGCGCATGGTGACCTGTCGGAAAACGCCGAATATCACGCCGCCAAGGAACGTCAGGCCTTTATCGAAGGTCGGGTGATCGAACTGGAGGACATGATCGGGCGCGCCGATGTTATCGATGTCTCCAAGCTTTCGGGAACATCGGTCAAGTTTGGCGCCACAGTAACCTTGATCGATGTGGATACCGATGAGGAGCGCCACTATCAGATTGTCGGCGACATGGAAGCCGACGCCAAGCAGGGCCGCATTTCAATCTCCTCCC
>JBMFWV010000104.1:0-10233 GCA_049964915.1 Rhizomicrobium sp. | reverse complement strand
AGCCGCCTCCTGGGATCCCAACTTCCTCCTGCAAATCCTGCAGCTCAAGTGAGCGTTAACCTGGATTCTTTGCCGTGTCATCCCGGTACGTCGCGCCCCAACGGGGCCGAATTGTGGGCCTATCCTGCACCTGCAGAACGTTCCCAAGACTGACGCCGCTGCGCGACTCCACCTCTGGGATCTTTATGCCGCAGCCACGCGAACTGCGGTCGCGCGATCTGCTACGAAATTGGCCCGCGATGGCCATCGCCCCGAAGAACAGCGGATCTGCCCTCTAAAATGGGCGCCCGTCGCAATCAGTAGAGCTGACATGCCCAGTGGCCGCGCCCTCAGGCGCATGCTCCCACGGACCCACTCCAGCCGTCATGCCCACGGTGCCAGTCGACGACAGCTTTTATTAATTAAATCAAAGGTATAAGTAGGTCCTCAGCAGCCGGTGACGCGCGATACCGCCCGGCTTAGGCAATAGATCATCTATCTAAGTCAGTTGCCAAAGCTAGAAGACGTTGGCACTGCCATCATCCAGTTTTCTTCGTTCGCTATTCGGCAGCTGACCTGCCGCTTCGCTCTTATGAGATTGAGACCCCGACGACCGATCAGCTCAATCCCCTCACTAAACCTCACACCTGGCACCAGTGCCATGGGGGCATGAGTCCATGCCAGAGCAAGCCTCGTCTACCAGATAGCCCCCAACTGTCGAAAATATTGGAAACTGATCAATGTGCTAACACGCTTAGCCCCCCCGAAGGTCTGTCGCGACCGGGATGGACCCTAGTCGCGTGCCCTGGTCGGCTCGATATGTGCCAGCAGCTTCATCCCCGAGTTGCGCCACCTAGTGCGGCTGCATCACGTCTTGGGGTCTTCGAGTCGCTAGGCTCTGCTGCGATATGATGCCGTCATGTTTTGTCTTATACTATTTATGTGATTTGCATGCCCGACGCCTGCCTTCAGTATCAGCTTGGCCAGGTTTCGTCATACAAGGAACTGTCACCTCATGGAATTTCCAGGATACCGACCGCTCTATCGCCAAGTTTACGACATTATGGTCGAGAAAGTCGCTAAGGGGGTGTGGCGTGCCGGTGAAGCCTTGCCAAGTGAACAGGCATTGGCCCGCGAGCTTGGAGTAAGCCAAGGGACGATGCGCAAGGTCCTCGACGCCATGACAGCGGAAAATCTGCTGGAACGTCATCAGGGCAAAGGCACATTTGTCGCCTCCAATACGCAGGAACGTTCATTATTCCGTTTCTTTCGCATGGTGACGCCAGACGGCGAACGCGTCACTCCCGCCCGGGGCGTAGAAACCGTGGTCGTGCGGGCGGCGCGCGCCATAGAGCAAAAGCGGCTCGACCTCCCAAAAAAGCAGCGCGTGATAGAGATCACCCGAACCAGGCTGCTTGAAGGACGCCCTGCGATCCTCGAGACAATCATTTTATCGGCATCGCTATTTCAAGGAATCGAAACACGCCGTCCGCTGCCCAATACGCTTTATTCGCTGTATCAGACTGATTTCGGAATCAATATCATTTCAACTGAAGAGCAGCTGCGTCCCGATATCGCGAACAAAGAAGACCAAAAAATGCTGGGAGCACCACCTGGTGCCCCGATCCAGTGCATCGATCGCATAGCCAAAACACTTCAGGACCGCAAAGTGGAGTGGAGGTTGAGCAGGATATACGCACCAAACCTGGCTTATGCAGTCACGCTGAGCTAAATTAACCGCTCTAGTTCTGGGTCAAACCAGCGTCAACCATGAAATTCGCACCGGTGCAACCGGCGCTCTCGTCCGACCCAAGAAACAGTGCCACGCGTGCGACGTGCTCCGGTATAAGCCGAAATTTCAGCGCCTGTAATTCAATGAACTGGCGATCGAGTTCTGGCGTAAGCCACAAGGCACGCTGCCGTTCAGTCAGGATAGCTCCCGGAACGATGCAGTTAACCCGCACACCGCCAGGACCAAACTCGCGTGCAAGTGTGCGAGTCAATCCATTAATGGCGGCCTTCGAAGTCGTGTACCCGGCCATGCCCGGTCGACCCCGCATCCATGACACGGACCCAAGCATGACGATCGAACCCTCGCCGCGCTCCATCATGCCACGAGCGACCGCCTGCGACGCGAAGAACTGATGATCGAGATTGAGGCTAAGCATCTGCCGCCAGGTCTCGGGCTCGATCGACATCAAATCCTGCCGATTGTCCTTTCCAGCGTTGTTGATCAGCACGCCAATACCTCGGGCGTCAGTCTCGATCTGCGCCAAACATTTACGCAACGACGGGATGTCGCGAAGATCACAATAGTGAAACTGTGCTCCCGTCGCCGCTGCCATCCGCTCTCCACACTTATTGTCGAGGTCGAGGAAATGGACGCGCGCGCCTTGAGATACGAAAGCTTCTACCAGTGCAGCACCAATACCCGAGGCTCCACCCGTGATGACCACACAGCGATCGTGCAACGATTTGTAACGCACATGCTCATAAGCTTCATTCATTTCGGGTGGTCCTCGCTCACAAACTCTGGCGGGACAAGACCGCCGATGCCCACATCGGCTGCATACAGTACCCCGCCTCCCTCACCGCTCGCTGTTGTCAGAAACAGGGTCTGCAGATCGGTGCCGCCAAATGCTATCATAGTTGGATACCGTGCCGGCACGGGATAGTCGGCCATGACGCGGCCACTGGGATCGTATCGCCGCACGCGCGCGCCTTCATAAAGTGCAGTCCAGTAACAACCATCGGCATCGACAGCCGCGCCATCAGGACGCCCTCTGTCCGTGACTGTGGGCTCAAGCTCCGCGAATACGCGTCTATTTTCCACTGCGCCTGTTGCCAGGTCGTAGTCATACTTATAAATCACAAAGCGGGGCGTATCCGAGTGGTAGAGTGTGCGGCCATCAGGTGAAAACGCGAGACCGTTCGAGGTAGTTAATCCTTGGGCGAGAACAGATAATTTTGTGCCGTCAAGGCGATAGAGGCATGCGGCTGCACCGGCCTTCGGCTCATCAATCGTGCCGGCGAGAAGACGTCCCCGCGGATCAACGCGCCCATCATTAAATCGACTAGTGCGTATGTCTTCTGGATTGGAGGCGAGTTTGCGAGACTTGCGTCCCGCGGAGTCCAGACACCAAATGCCCGAGCGTAGACCTGCGACAAAGCCTCCATTGGAAGCCGGCGCCACACAGCCGATATCTTCGTCTATCGGAACGATATCGTGCCCGCCACTCACCGGCTCATAGCGGTGCAACTTTCTACCAGTGATATCGACAAAGAATAATGCCTGCCATCGATCTGACCAAACGGGGCTTTCACCCAATATGGTTCCGGCGTCGAGTATGGGCCGAAATTCTGTCATCGCCATTACGACACGTTTATGAAAATTGTCCCACCCAGGCGTGCTCCTGTGCTCAGAACAGCCATAGGCGGTACATCACTTCGGTTAATCGCGTTCGTTGCATGCGTCATTGGTTCAACGCCAATGCTATTGCTATTAGGCGGGTTGAAGATACGCAGCCAGCTAAACACAGGTTCGACCGTCATGGTCAGAGCCAAGTCCCCCGGCATAGCGGTAAGGAAAAGGCGCCCGTCCCACCCTTCGATATCGTTATCGAAATTCCCTCCGGCCGGTTGCCAGCCCGACGCAAAGCGTCGCGCCTCCTCCACCATCGGCTTAAGCGGCAGAAATGCAGGATCATTCGTCCATAGTGCCTTTGCAGCAAACCGAACACGTGTCTTCTCGCCTATCGGGAAGAAGGGATGAAAGCCCAGACCTGCGGGCGCTGGGAATTCCTCCCTATTTGTCATGTAGAGGGAAACATCGAGGCCATTGGGCCGGAGCAGATAGTGCAGTTCGGTACAAAACCGGAAGGGCCAATCACGCTCATCCCCGGCGTCACTCTCATAGGCCAGCACGCAGCTATCTTTTGTCTCATTCACAACACGCCATGCACGCTGCCAGCCTATGCCATGCAGCGGATGTGAACTGTCGGGAAAATTGGTGGCCAGCCGGTAACTTCGATCGGAAAACTCAAAACGGCCATCCGCAATCCGGTTAACATAAGGTACAAGCGGAAATCCCGCGGTAAGTCGCACATTTCCTGCGGCGATAGCTTCGTTCGGCGTCTCACGCATCAATGACCGGCCGTCATATCGCAGCGACAGCAAGGCCCCGCCGATCTCGGGCGCTATACGAGCCTCCATAAGCCCTACCGAGAGCGTGAGGACGGGGTTCAATATGCCGCCTCAGGCGCCGATGGGACGGATCCAACCTCACTTTCACCACGCAACGCAAGCAGCCACTCCGCTGCACGCCCAGTCATCATGGCCATATCAGACGAGACTGCTGCAAACTTGTAACCAAAGGCGAGAAAATTGCGCACCATTTTGGGATTAGGTCCCACAATGCCAATGGGCTTTCCAGAAATCGCAGCACTACGAGCCGCCAGCGCTATCATTTTCTGCACTTCGGGATGAGCGATATTGCCGATATGACCGAGACTAGCAGCCAGATCGCCCGGCCCCAGAAAAAGCGCGTCGATCCCAGGTACCGCCGCGATTTCCGCAATGCGTTCCACTGCGGCCGCTGTCTCGATCTGAACAATCACCGCGACGTCCTGGTTAGCGCGGGCGAAGTAGCCGTCCATTCTGCCGTACCGGGAACCACGATGGATAGCAGCGACGCCACGAACCCCTTCCGGAGGATAGCGAGTAAACGATACTGCAGCGCGAGCTTCATCCGCGTTCTGTACGAATGGAACCATTATGCTTCTTGCGCCCCCATCGAGGACGCGCTTGATAAGCACCTGATCGTTCCAAGCAATGCGCACCACAGCATCGGCTGGCGTACCAGAAATTGCGCGAAGAATGGACGCCATATCGGCCACTTCTATCGCTACATGTTCCATGTCGACGACAAGAAAATCGAAGCCGCAGAAGCCCATCGCCTCAGCGGTAGAAGGTGCAGCAGACATTAGCCATGTGCCAAGCTGTGGCGCACTACCATCTGTCAGACGGGACTTGAAGCGATTATAGATCATCGGCTGACCCTCAATAGATGGACGGTTCCGGAACTGGGCTGGTGCCACTGAGAAAGTCGAAATCGCAGCCCTCCGGCGCCTGTCCCACATGGGCCTGATAAAGAGCAGCATAGGAGCGCTCATACGCAGAGGCTGGACGCTGCCAGATAGCGCGCCGGCGAGCAAGTTCTTCGTCACTCACTAACATGTCGAGCGTTCCAGCCTGCACGTCGATCCGGATGGGATCACCCGTGCGTACCAGAGAAAGCGGTCCACCTATTGCAGACTCTGGCGCAACGTGAACAACACACGCGCCATAATGAGTACCAGACATACGTGCATCAGAAATGCGGAGCATGTCTCGCACCCCTGCAGAAAGAAGTTTCTTTGGTATCGGCAAATTACCCCACTCCGGCATGCCTGGAGCTCCAACTGGACCGGCATTTCTGAGGATGAGTACGTGGTCGGCACTAACATCAAGGGCTGGGTCGTCGATCGCCGAAAGCATCTGCGCGTTACTGTCAAAAACCAGCGCGGGTCCCGTATGATTGAAGAAGCGTGGATCAGCCGCGCTCGTCTTCATCACCGCGCCATCCGGACAAAGGTTGCCACGGAGCAGCGCTAAAGTACGTCCGCGCGACAAAGGAACCACAGGATTATCCAGATCACGGATCACGTCGTCATCATAGCAAGCAGCATGCGTGATGTTTTCACCCAAGCTCAGACCGTTGACCGTACGACAGCTGAGATCCAGGTGATCACGCAGCTTAGCAAGCAGCGCAAGGAGACCTCCGGCAAAGAAGAAATCCTCCATCAACGCATTTCCGGAGGGAAAGAGATTGGCGCACACCGGAATACGGTTTGCCGCCTCTGCGAGGTCTTCGAGCGTCAGCTTTATTCCGGCCCGGCCAGCAAGCGCTACGAGGTGGATGGCCGCATTCGTGGAACCGCCCAGCGCCATATAGGCAGTGACTCCATTGAAAAATGAGGCACGTGTGAGCAGCGCTGAAGGACGTAGATCTTCAGCCACCATGCTGACAATCCGCTCTCCACACTGCGACGCCATACGCAGGTGACCAGAGTCAGCAGCAGGAATGCTGGATGCACCAGGCAGGGTCAGGCCCATCGCATCGACGATACCCGTCATCGTCGATGCTGTCCCCATCGTGTTGCAGGTCCCGATGGATCTTGTCATCCGCGCTTCAAGGTCTACCCAGTCTTGCGCGGTTATTTTGCCTGCACGCAACTCATCCCAATATTTTCGGGTATGCGTACCAGCCCCAGTCTTGACGCCGTGCCAGCGTCCATTTGACATCGGTCCGGCCGGACAGAAAATCGCTGGCAGATCCATACTGATCGCGCCCATGAGCAGCCCCGGCGTCGACTTATCGCAGCCACCCAGCAACACCGCTCCATCAATGGGATGAGAGCGCAACAACTCCTCCGTCTCCATCGCCAGAAAATTTCGATAAAGCATGGTGGAGGGCTTCACCATCACTTCGCCCACGGATAGAGCGGGCAACTCAACGGGATATCCACCAGCAAGAAGCACCCCACGCTTCACCGCATCTGCGACCCCGCGCAGATGGATGTGACAGGGACTCATCTCGCTCCAGGTGTTGACGATGGCAATGACCGGTCTGCCCATGAATTCTTCGCGGCGCAAGCCCATCTGCTGCGTGCGTTGGCGATGGGCGAAACCACGCATGTCCTCTGACGCATACCAGCGGGCACTACGGAGCGGTCGCGATTTCGTCATATCGTTCTCATCTGCGTACTACCTATACCCTGCTTGCGCACAGTATAGCTGACCTACTCAAAATTGACGAATTCGCGCGCAACTCAACTGCGTAAGGCGCGCGCGACGGCCTGAGCGGTTACAAGGCTGACGCGCTCATTTGACTGCGTGGTCACACCAGCTATGTGCGGAGTTAAAATCAGATTTGGAACTGCGTTAAAAATCGCACCGCTTCGCGCACTAACAGGTTCCTCGGCAAAGACGTCCAGCGCGGCCCCACCAAGACGTCCAGCTTTGAGCGCTTCCACAAGTGCAGCTTCATCTACCACTCCGCCGCGCGCCGCGTTGATCAGGATGGCACCCTTTTTCATCTGCGCTATCGCATCAGCACTGATCAAACTACGGGTATTGGCAGTAAGCGGCACGTGAAGACTGACAATGTCGCACGTAGCAAGAAGGTCGCCAAATTTTATTTGTTCAATACCAAACCACCTGGGATCATCGGAAGCCACGTATGGATCGAAAGCACAAACAGAGAGACCCAGCGCACGGGCCTTCTTTGCGGTCAGCTGAGCAATCGCGCCGAAGCCAACAAGGCCAAGTCGCCTTCCTTCAGCTTCACTGCCAATCAACTGCATTCGCGGCCATGAACCCGCTGCGACGTCGGCGCTGGCAAACCACGCCCGGCGCAACAGAACCAGCGCCGCGGTGATGACATATTCAGCTACAGACAAATCGTTGGCGCCGGTGGCCGGGAATACTGAGACCTTACGTGCGGCGCAGGCCTCGGTGTTTATATTGTCAAGACCCACACCAAGACGCCCTACAACTTTCAAGTTCGGTGCTACATTTAAAAGCGCCTCGTTCACCTGGGTGCGATTGCGCACAATGAGCCCACGACAGTCATCCAGTGCCGCAGCGAGCATATCGGGCCGGTCAACAAGCGAGGGATCATAGAGAACGTCGAATCCGTCTAGCGCGCTC
Organism: Rhizomicrobium sp.; assembly: GCA_049964915.1. Taxonomy (GTDB): domain Bacteria; phylum Pseudomonadota; class Alphaproteobacteria; order Micropepsales; family Micropepsaceae; genus Rhizomicrobium. The sequence goes on along the minus strand of JBMFWV010000104.1, from coordinate 2,505 downwards.
GCGATGGCAGCTTCGGACATAAACTCGGATATGACAATTTCACTCATGCCGGCTCCGCATCGCGTATTAGGGCAGTGATCTCTTCGTGAAGGGTGTTGGATATCGCTAGGCCTTCAACCCCAGCGCGGGAGCGCATCTCCAGTCTGCGGTTGCCCGGTAGACGCGCCGGATACTCTGCTTCCACAGCGTCCACGAGTATGCGCATGCGGTCAGTAAAGCCATCCCCAACAAACGAGAGTGGATTAAAACCGACAAGCAACTGCCCGAGCAATGGAGGGCCACCCTCTGCATTGAGCAATGAGCTTGCCTCCCAGCCAAAGTGACCGCCCACAAGTGCCCCACAAAGCACCTCGATCATCAGCGCCAATGCTGCACCCTTCACCCCACCAACCGGCAGCAACGTACCGCCAAGAGCCGCCGAAGCATCGGTCGTCGGCCGGCCCTCCGCGTCAATGGCCCAGTCACCCGGTATGGGCTTGCCAACTTTGCTGGCGGCGACAATCTTGCCGCGAGCTGCGACCGACAGCGACATATCGATTACGAGAGGTGCTCGCCCCTTGACTGGTGCAGCGAAGGCAATCGGATTGGTGCCTGTCATAGGCTTCCGCCCGCCATGAAAGGCCATTGCGCTGGGCGAGTTGGCAAAGGCAAGCGCGACGACCCCCCTTTCGGCAAGCCGCTCGACGTGGCGCCCGGCCTGGCCAAAATGATGGGAGGCAAAGATACCCGCAGCCGCTACGCCCATCTGGGGTATCAAGTCTGCCAGCCGCTCGACAGCAATATCGATCGCGGGATAGGCAAAGCCAGCTCCTGCGTCAATCCGAATGCTCGCCGGGCCGCGCATCTCCGCGAACGGCTCAGCTTTGCCATTTACCTTTCCGACGCGGAGCTGGAGCGCATAGCTCGGCAGGCGAGAAAGCCCGTGCCCAGACTGTCCATCCACTTCGGCCGCGACGAGGGCCGCCGCGGTCGAGGCTGCGCTTACCTGCGACGCGCCAGACGCCATTAACGCATGGGTCGCCAGCGCTACCGCCTCTGAAATCGTCAGAACAACAGTTTTCATGCGCTCCTGTACAGCTTGGTCATTACGAATTCCCTGTGACCCAACGCTTCTGCGGAGGTCAGGCGCCCGTTGGCCGTGCGCTCGATCATGTCGATCAGTTTGTCACCGGCTTCATCCAGTACCATGTCACGACGGACGATACCCGACACATCCAGATCGATATGCTCGCTCATCGTACGGACCGTGCGCGGATTACCGGAGACCTTAATCACAGGCATGATCGGATTGCCAATCACATTGCCCTGCCCGGTCGGAAAAATATGCACGACATACCCGGCCGCAGCCTGCAGCGTACAGCATTCCGCAGCTGCCGAGGAGGTGTCCATAAAATACAGCCCAGGACCATTCTCCGGCGCCTCGGCCGGCTTCAATACATCTATAAAGCGTGTCGTCTTACCGATTTTCTCGAGATTACCGAGCGCCTTCTCTTCGATAGTTGTAAGGCCACCGGCAATGTTGCCTTTGGTTGGCTGACTATCCGACAAGTCAGAGGTTTTATGCGCCTCGATCACTTCGGCCTGGTAAGCGGAAAACACCTTCATGAATTTCTCGCCGATCTCAGGCGTTGCCGCCCGGGCTGCGGCCAAATGCTCGGCGCCGGTCAGTTCCGAGGTTTCTCCGAAACAGCCATAAAGCCCCAATGGTATCAGCTTGTCATACATGTTGCCGACCGTTGGACACGAGGCAAGGCCGGTCGTTGTATCGGACTCGCCGCACTTCGCGGCAACCCAAACATCCGCCAACGGACACTCGGTGCGCAGAATTCCAGAGGTGAGATGCACGAATTCCTTAGCCTTGCGGGATGCTGCAGCTACAGTCGCGATATCGCCACTACCTTCGATCCAAAAGCCAGCCACCGGCTTTCCCGTTTTGGCGATGCCTTCTACCACCTTCATGGTCCAGTGCTCTTCGATGCCAATGACGATGCACGCAGCGATATTGGGATTGGAGCCCGTTCCGATCATCACGCGAAAATGCAGATCCAGGTCTTCTCCGAACTGCAACCTCCCATAGGCATGGGGTAGCGCGATCGTACCTTGAATGTGGCTCGCCACAGCTTCACAGGCCGCATTAGAAATATCGTCAAGAGGCAGGATCGCGACATAATTACGGACGCCAACGCGTCCATTTTCGCGGCGGTAGCCCCAGATTTTACGTTGTGACAGGTTCATGGTCTCACCTACCAGCGCTTTGTCTTGAGATTGTGGACATGAACGTGCTCGCCCTTGCCGACGCGTTCGACGATGCGGCCGATATCTTCACCGTACTTGATCACGGTGTCGCCCGGGCTGAGGTCACGCAGCGCGATTTTATGGCCGATCGGCACGTCCTGCTTGGCCTCGAGCATAAAATCGCTGTTGTCGTCGGTGATAACGCAGAGCATCTGGGTGCCAGCCTTCAGGCCCTCAACCACCACGACCCCGACGTTATCCTTTCGATTG
>JBMFWV010000103.1:0-10372 GCA_049964915.1 Rhizomicrobium sp. | reverse complement strand
GCATTCGAACCGCCGCCAGATTTTGCAAGTCCTTCCTTGAACCCAACGGGCCGTCCATACATGGTCCACCTCCGGGGGTTGGACAGACAGCGCCGCCCCGCAGGGTACCCTATTTCTCCAGAACGACGTCTCGGGGTGAAGAACGGTACGCTCGGCACCCTGATCGGGCGGGAGAGGTAGCCGAGAGCGCAGGTAAAAAATCAGCCACTGAGAATCGTGCGACGACCGTCCGTGCGAACGAAATGGGCCACGATACCACGCTCGCGGATCACCGTCTCGGCCATCGACAGCGGTATCAGGGTGAAGCTTGTGGAAAGCACATTGGCCTCCGTTGCCGTCGGTGAGATCACCGATACCGAGGCGAAGCGCCAGCTCGTCTCGCCGGTGACAGGGTCGAAAATATGGTTGAACCGTCCTGCGGTATCGAAACGCGTGCCATAACCGCCGGCAGTACCAATTGCTTCATCGCGAATTTCGATCCGAGCCGCGATCGTGCCAGGCAACGCGGGATCTTCGAGACCGACGCGCCAGGGCGCGCCAGAGGGGTGCGGGCCGATCGCACGCATTTTGCCCATATCCACCAGCGCATGCGTAATGCCCCCGGCGCGTAATAATTCGACGACGCGGTCAGTGATATAGCCCTGACCAATGCTATTCAGCGTGATACCCATGCCGGGGCGGCGAAAACGAATGCGATCCGGCCCATATTCCACCCATTGCTGCCCCACGCGAGAGAGCGCTTCCCGGATCGCCGCAGCCGGCGGGCCGGCGGGATCCGGCGCTGGACGCGAGAAATGCGCCGCATAAACTTGCCACAGTGGCTGCACGGTGACATCGAACATGCCACCCATGAGCGCATGATACTCAGCGCTTTCATCCAGAACGCGCACAAGATCAGGCGGCGGATCATCGAGCGCACCGGCGCGGTTGAGACGCATAAGTGCGGAGTCCGGCTGATAAAGGCTCATGATCGCTTCCAGCCGTCGCACTTCGGCGAGCGCGGTGGCGATCAGCCCGTCTGCGGTCACAGGATCGGGGTGGTGGATCTGCAGCATCGCATCGGCGCCGAGCGCAACCCCGCGCCAGACGCGAAGCCTTGGCGTCTCGGCCGCCGCGCCGAAAGGCAGTAAAGGAAATCCGGCCGCCGCGGCGGTGATGCCGAGAAAGCGGCGGCGACGGAGCTGTGGGCCAGTGTTCAGGCGAGACGTATTCATGTTCCGGCTCCGGTATCGGGGAAAACGTAGCTATCCGGGATGTCAGCAAAGGAAACCACGCGCCCACCATGCGAGGCGCTAAAGCGTCGCGCGGCTTCTGCGTCGGCAAAAGGCACCGCTTCCGCCGTGTTCATCCCGCTCAATTGCGTGCTGCCGATGACATAGAAGGCTCGATGGGCGTCGATCCAAGATCCTGGGGCGGGATGTATCTCGTCGGCGGCACGGCCCATGTCGGTGACGTATGCGATAACCACATCCTTCGGCATGTCCGGCAGGCGGAGAAACGCGATCATGTCGCGAATGGAGGCAAACCAGAGCGGCTTCGCCGAAGTGCGCAGGAAGATTTGGCCTTTGGGCCCGCTATGCTCGCTGAGCAGCATGCCACAGAATTGCGCGCTGGACGACACGGTGATCTCCTGCGGCGGTGGGGGCGGGGGCGGCGTACCGCGCGGGGTTAGCACCGACGCGCCCAAAGCGGCGAGCAGGAGGGCGCCGACAATGGCGGTCGATCTCCCTTTCATATCTGCCTCCTTTGGAAAAGGACGATCGCGATGCCGAGCGGGATCGCCGCCCACAGACCGAGCGCTGCGGCCATCATCCCTGGCGAATAACGAAAATCGCCGGCTAGTCCGGCCATACCGGAGAACAAGCGTGCATCCGATGTCGCCCCTAGATTGAGCATCCGATACGCGTCCGCCGGATTAAACAACAGCAGCCAGTTCACGATTTGCGCGCTCAAGAAGCGCCCCTGGTCGGCAACCAGCGCGCCGAGCAAAGCCATATCGTAGATAAGCACGAAAACCAGCCAGACGCCGATCGCGAACCCCGCGGCGGCGGCGCGATCATTAACGGTGACGCTGATGACATAGCCTATGGCGATGAAGGCAACGCCAAGCAGAATAGAAGAGGCTATAAGTAACAAAAACCCTCCCCAGCCGCCACCGCTCCCCGCGCTCGCCGCAATCGCAGCACCAGCACAGCCGTAGCCGATGGTCGTCGCAATGGTGAGGATCACGGAATGGCCCAGGAATTTACCGATAACAACTTGCCAGCGCGCGAGCGGATAGGCCAACAGAAGGGCAAGCGTGCCTCCCGCCATCTCTCCGACGATGGCATCGAAGGACAGCAACAGCGCGATCAAAGGTAGAAGAAAAATCGACAGGCTGGAAAGGCTGACGACGGTAACGGTCAGCGCGCCGGTGCGCACTGTCCCAGTTGGGCTGGCGCCGAGAAACGCGAGGGTGAGCGCGAACAGGGCGAGCAGCACGGTGATCGCAATCACCCAGCGATTGCGAAGCCCGTCGCGAATCTCCTTGTCAGCGATGGCAATAATGACGTTCATACAACGTCTCCTGGGCGACGCAGAAACGCGGCATAGATGTCATCAAGCGTAGGTCTGAGGATTTCGACCATCGTAACATCGACCGGCAGCGCACGAAGCCGGTCAGCGATCTCCTCCTCCGCGGACGGCATTTCCCACATGCCACCCGTAACCGCTTGCCAGCCCCCAGGTGGAGACGCATTCGTACTAGCCAGGCGAATTCGCACGCGTGGCGTGATGCCCGTAAGTCGACGCAAATACTGCAGATCTCCATCAGCCATCATGCGGCCCTGGCTCATCACCACCACGCGGTCTACCTCATCCTCCAGTTCCGCGAGTTGGTGCGATGACAGCAAAACGGTTGCGCCACGATCGCGTAGATCGTGGAGAACTTCATAGAAACTCTGGCGAAGTGCGGGATCAAGGCCACTGGTCGGCTCATCGAGTAACAACACACGCGGCGCCCCGAGCATGGCCTGCGCGAGAGCGAGACGCTGACGCATGCCTTTGGAATATGTGCGGACCGATCGCCGGATCGCCTCCATCGAAAGCCCAACTCGGGCGAGCAGTGGCCGTGCCACCACGGGCGCGATCCCCTTCAGGCGAGCATAGAAGGCGAGCGTCTCCTCTCCGGTGAGAGATGGATAGAGCGCGACATTTTCCGGAATATATCCGATCACACGCCTCGTTTGGGACGCTTGACGCCCAGCAGGATCCGCACCGAGCACACTGATATGGCCAGAATCGGGACGCAAAAGCCCGAGCATCAGCTTGATCAACGTGGTTTTCCCGGCACCATTATGGCCGACCAGCCCGATGCATTCTCCAGCGGCAAGGGCGAGATCAACGTCGCTCACAGCAAGCTGGTTTCCGAAGGCTTTGGAGACGTGCTCTAACACAATAGTGCGCGGGATCACGGGCGCTCACCTGCCGCAGATGCGCGATCGAGGCGCGCAAGCGCTGGCGGGCGGACAGGCGCCATTAGCGGCGCGCTATCAATGACACCGCCAGGATGGAGCGCCGGAAACGCCTCCTGCGCCCAGCGTAAAACCTCGACCGCCGGACTATTGAGCAACAATTTCGCGGCTGGCGCGCGCCAAACCACTTGATCGACGATATCGTTCGGACGATACGCTGTATCGGCAATGCCTCGTCCTTGGAGATCAAAGGCAGGATTATCGCTCCAGTAGTTGCCGCGTCCGTTCTCTGACCAATCTAGATAACGCGTACCCACATATTTGACTTGGTTTCTATTTTCTATGAACGCATTGCCGGTGATAGAGTTACCCTCTGATCCTGCGGTAAAATGAATCCCGATTCCGCACCGCTCGAACCAATTACCAACGAAGTGGTTTTTGTTTGCGTTGTAGATGAAAACACATTTATCGCTTCCAATAATGACGTTTTTGACAACATCGCTATAATTGGCGTAGTTAAAGAGCATTCCATGGTCATGGTCGTTGTCCGAGACATTGTCGCGGATCGCGAGATGGTCAGAATACATCATCGCGTAACCAATGTCGTTCCCCATGGACGTATTTTCGAAGACCATGCTTGCATTGCTGTACATAAAGTGCACAGCAAAGCGAAGGTCATGAAAACGATTTCCGCCAATGGTAAGATTCGAACTTGTTACCGCAAATATACCGTCGCGCCCATAGCGGAACTCGTTATCCAAAATGCGTGCGCCGCGCGTACCATAGACAGCTATACCAGGCCCGCGTTCACTCATTCTGAGATTCTGTAGTCCCTCAAACTGGTTGTGTTGTACTAAGATCGCCGAGGCATTGTCGAGGAAGACCCCTACCGCATTGCCAACGAAGTGGTTATCCGTGATCTTGGCACTGGGCGCCTCGTGTCCAATGAAGATACCAGCGTCCTTGGCAAGGATATCACGTCCTGAATTTCGGACGATCAACCCGCGGATAGTGATTTCCGGGGCAGCAAGTGTGATCGCACGCCCCACGCCGTTGCAATCTATGATAGCACCGTTCTTTCCGAAAATGGTAAGTTTCGAGGTCCCGATCACTACGCCTCCGTAATACGTTCCTGGCGCCAGAACCACGATGTCACCAGGGGCGGCACTATTGATCGCGGCTTGTAAGTTGTCATTCTCTTGCACATCAAGGGTTGCCGCGCGCGCAGGCATTGCTGCATAGAATACAAGGACAGAAGCTTGCAATATCATGCGCGCGCGGCTCATCGTCATACCGATTTTGGATGCACGATCATCGGGTTCGACATTTCCATATGCAAAGCGTGGCAGAACCACTGACAGTAATACCAATGTACTCCAGGGCGGTCGGCGACGAACGTGACGGACGCCGTTTGCAGTGGCGATATCTCCATGTTTATTCCGTAACTGGTGATGGTAAACCCGTGTGTCAAATCCTCAATGTCGTCCATATTGGTGATAGCGATCGTGACCTCATCGCCCTCGTTGACCTCGATGCGGTCGAGACTGTATTCAGGGGCGTTAGAGTGCATATAGACTCGCACTTTGTTGCCGTCGCGAATGATGTTTGCCGCTTCCTCCAATTTGACTCCGTCCTTGGCAGCCTGTTTGCGGATGTCGTCCCACGAGGGGTCATCCCGTTTCCAGACTTGCTGGGTGTTGATTTTTGAACGATGCACGATAATCATGTCATGCGGTTCGGCAAAAGCCGGGTGATCGGCGACAAGAACCATCTTGCCGGACGAAATGTCGATAAGCTGATCATTCTCGGGATGCAGAGGACCGACCGGAAGGAAACGGTCTTTCGAGAATTTGTTGAGTGAAACAAGCCACTTCCCATCCGCTTCCTTCGTTTCGCCCATTGACGTGTGGTTGTGGCCTGGTTGGTAATGAACATCGAGCTTCTGAAGGATAGGATCCACTTTTTCCCCTGCAAAGGCTCGCCTCGCCTTGTCGATGTTCCACATCACCATCTGGCTATCGATGAAGGTGGTCGTGAAGGCATTGCCTTTGCCGTCGAAGGCGGTATGCAGCGGGCCGAGGCCGACCTGTGGTTCTGCCACGACGACGTCGCGCAGCTTAATCTTGTCGTCGAAGAGATCGTCTAGCTTGCGAACATCGATCACGGTAACGGTTGGCGAGAGTTTATCATTGAATACGACGTGAATGCCATCAGGCGCCGCGTTCGCGCCATGCGGGGAGCCCGGCACCGGGATGTAGCGCGTGTATTTTGAACCCTTACGCCCATCGACGACCTTGACGCCGTTAATCTCCCTGTAATCGCCGGCGGTCACCGCTTGCTCGATGCGCTTGATATTAAAAGCCACCGCCCACGACCAGTCGTGCGCTGTCATCTGCTGTAGATTGGTGCCCTTGTCGGGATTATAGCATGTAGAGAAGGCATATTTCCCTTGATAGTCGGCGTCGCAGTTATCGAGGTTGCCATCCACCAGAACCTGCCACGCAACTGTCATCGTGTCTCCATCAACCGCCGTAAAAATCGACCAGTAGTTCTTCTTCGGATCGTCGAGAACCTTCCCATCGTTTGGAACCGGGATTGGATGTTCACTGTTGCAAAAAATGTAGCCAGTGCGCGGGTATCGCTGCGGGCGCATGCCATGAATATCCGACGCGTTAGGGATCTCGATAATTTTGTCGGTCTTCATCACGTCACAGCGGATGCGCGCGACCCGGCAATTGGCCTTGTCGTTGACGAAGATATAGCGCCCATCATAGGTGCCATCGGTAAACGACATATGGGGATGATGTAGGTCACCATTCACATACACTCCACCGCGACTTTCCAGAAATTTTTTTGTGGCGGGCAGCAAGCCCTCAGTCAGGATCTTGCGGCTCTCGTTGGTCAAGCCCCAGCCGGTCGCACTATCGCGGTTGAATACCGGAATCCGCATCAGTTCGCGCCCGGATGGCATCCCGAGGATGCGCAATTCGCCGCTCTGCCCGCCGCTGTTGAAACCGTAATACTCATCGAGGTCACCCGGCCGCACCTCGGTGCTGGGATTGTTCGCCTCCGCCTTGGCTTCGCGCATGAGGGCGCTCGACGATGCGCCGGCGGTGAGTCCCGCCAGGGCCGCGGCTGCCGCGGTGGTACCGAGCAAGCCACGGCGGCCGACATTGGCTGGAGTTTCAATGGTGGGTTTGTCGTCACTCACGGCAGTCTCCTTTGTGTGGGTATTCTGGACAGCTTCCAGCGGCGATCGAACTGGCATTATCTCGGCAAATCGGTCTCTGGCGTTACCGCCGAGATCTTTATCCGCGGTGGAATCGCGGGAGGTGAGGATGAGCTATATTTCTCCCGCTTTAGCCGGCGTTGGATCATCACCGGGCATTTTTGGTCGTGGTGATAGAGCATCTGACAATGCAGGCACTGGATGCATTCGTTGGGGTTGATGTGCCCTTCGGGATGGATAGCCTGCACTGGGCATTCATTGCCGCAACGCTGGCATGGATTGCCACATTCTCGATACCGGCGCAGCCAGTCGAACATTCGCATCCTCGCCGGGATGGCGAGGGCCGCGCCAAGCGGGCAAAGATAACGGCAGAAAAAGCGCTCCACGGTGAGATTCGCAGCGAGCAGCACGCCGGCGTAGAGCACGAACGGCCAGCCACGCGCGAAATGCAGGATAATTGCAGTTTTGAAAGGTTCTACCTCCGCCACTTGTTCGGCGGTTGCAAGGCTGGAGAGCGAAACTCCGAACAGAATCAGAAAAATCACATATTTTATGGCAACCAGACGAGAGTGGATGAAGTACGGCACCCGCATTTGTGGCACATGAAACAGTTTCGCTGCCCTGTTGAGCAGTTCTTGCAGAGCACCGAAAGGACATAACCAGCCGCAGAAGGCGCCACGATTCCAGAACAAGATCGAGGTCGCGGTGGCAAACCAGAGCACGAAGATCAGCGGCGCCATCAGGAAATAGTCCCAGCGAAACCCGGTGCGGAGCGCATCGAAGAAAGCGAGAACATTGACCACCGAGAGCTGTGCCTCGGCGTACCATCCAATCCAGAAAACCGTGAACAGAAGATAGGCGAGGCGTACCCAATCATAGAGTTTAGGGCGCTTTACCAGTGCGTCTTGGAAGAAAAAAATCCCGGTGAGTAAAGCCAGCGCAGCGGCGAGGATGCTCACTTGACCGATTTTTGCGCGCCACATAATCCGCCACACCGGCATGGCGGCGGGTATAGGGGCCGTTTCTGTAGGCTGGGTGGCGACAGGCGCTGCGGGCAACAACTTGAGATAGGCGTCCGGGAGGCGATAACTGGTCTCGAAGGTGAGGAAGGATTTGCCTCGCGCGCCAAATGCCCGCTCCGCGAGGAGCTGCAAGCGCCAAGGCTCGGTGACGTCGAAATGGTTTGTGGCCGGAATACGAAAGATGTCGACATCACGGAGATCTGGCGCTCCCGGCGCATGGAGATCGCCGAGCCGTGTATGGTCGTGGTCGCGAAAACGAATGGTTTGCTCGCCCTGGATAAGCGCGATGCGGTCAAAAATTCCACCTCGCACATAGCCGGAGCCCTTGAAGGAATAAGCGCCATTGGCCGCGATCAGAATCGCCTGCTGGCCGGGGGCCAGGGTCTTGGCGAAGGCGTCATAGCGTTCGCCAAGCAGCCGCCGCCCGATCGCCGGAACAGAGACCGGCGCGACGTAGAGATCGATAAAAAAATCCGTTGGGTTATCCGATTCCGGACTGTTCGCGGCCTCCGTTGCGCCGGCGCGGAGAAATGCGTCGTTGACTTCACCAACAGTCAACTGCAAACGCCGCACACTGCCATCGCCGAGGAGGCCGATCCAATCTGCCGGCGCCTGATGCGCGGGGTCGAGAACGCCGCGTGGCGCCGCTGCCGCCGCCAAGGCCGCTCCAGCCATGCCTTCGGCCCGTGCGACCTTAATCGAGGATTGCACTAAGCTCTCGCCGATGACAGTGACGGTAACCGTCGCACCGCTGATGATATCAACCGGCGGCCGCCCTTCCGGTCCGTTGTGCGCTAGAGCGAGCACGTCACGCCCGACATAGCCGGCGATGAACTGCGCGATCTTCGCCGGCGGTATGCCGATCAGCACGATCGGCTCGTGATGCGCCATCAGCCGCGCGCCGGCGATCTTGCCCTCGGTGGTAAGGCCGACCAGGATTTGGATGGGCTTGCCGGAATAGCCGGTCGAATCGACCCAGTCGGCATTGACGAAGGCATAGCCGAGGAGGCGCTCGCCGGCTCGCACCATGGCGACCGGCGGACTGCCTTGCGGCACGTCATAATGATCAGCGCCAGGGAAGAGCTGGGAGGGCGGCACCGCGGCGAGGAACTCGGCAAGCCGGCTCTGTGCGATCGCCGGCGTCATCTCGGCGATGAGGAGAAGTCCGGCCGCCAGACAGAAAAGCGAGAGTAAAAAACGCGAAGCCGCGTGAAGAGGTAGCTGCATGATCGAAAAGCCCCTTCGCTTTCCTGCCCTCGGAGGCGACCCATCATGGGCAGGAACCAAGATATAGAGAACACGAATTTTCTAATCATGTAATTGATTTGAATCAATTCATCGGGCTTCGTGCAGAGGCTAAAATGTGACAAACTGAGTCGGAAAGGGCCGGATGGTGGCATCCGATACGAAGCAGGAGACGGTTTCGGGAACGACGCTTCAGGCCGTGGCTGCGGCGCTGGAAGCGGCGGCGCTGCGGCGTTATCAGCGTCTGGCCGCGTGGTGGGCTGCAGAAGGAGAAGCGGAACTCGCGGCGCTTTTCACGCGCTTGGCCGAAATGGAGGCCAGCCACGCCGCGGCCTTTGGCCCGATTGCTAAGGAAACCGGATCGCCGCCACCGGCCGTGGGTGAGGAGGAGGCGCTGTGGCAATCGGCTTTGCTAACCCCTTATCGCGCGCTCTCGCTCGCGGTGCGCGCCGAAGAACGTGCCTTCGCCACATATGCCGATCTCGCCGCCCATGCTGCAACGCCCGCCCTTCGCGGCCAGGCCGAGAATCTCGCGCGCGAGGAACTCGAGCACGCCGCGATTCTGCGCCGCGCGCGGCGAGCCGCCTTTCATTCTGAGCGCCCGTTTGCAACGCCACTTCCGGCCGACATGGTGGCACTGGAGCAACAGGGCAGCTTCTGGGAGGCCGAAGTCGAAGCCGCCAAGACCCGCGCCGGCCGGTTGCGGGCGCTCTCGCGCAATGCCGAGCGTTATCTCGCGGTGGCGGAGCGGGCGCGGGATGAGGCCACGCTGGGTGCCGCGCAAAATCGTGCTCAGGCGACGCTCCGGACGTTGGCAAGGCTGCGGGTCGGGACAGACTGATCATGAGACGCGGCGGCAGGGGCGTCATGCCTTCGGCCGGCGGTGAGGTTTGCTGCAAGACCCAAGTGCAAATACATGGACTGCGTCGAAGTGTGTCCAGTGGATTGCTTCTATGTCGGAGAAAATATGCTCGTCATCCATCCGGATGAATGCATCGACTGTGGTGTGTGTGAGCCGGAATGCCCGGCGGAGGCGATCGTGCCGGACAGCAACGCCCAAGCTTCGGCCTGGGCGGAGCTCAATCGAACCTATGCGCAGCAATGGCCGAACATCACCCGCAAGGGGGAAGCGCCCGCCGACGCCGATGCGTGGAAAGCCGTTGCCGGCAAGTTCAAACGATTTTTCTCCCCGAAGCCGGGAAAGGAGAGATGATGACAGGGATATCTGTTTACACGCTCGGCCGGCTGCGCTGCCCGGGAACGATCGCGTGATTCCAAAGAAATTGCCGCAGGGGTGCTGGCTGCACCTACCATCATCATCGTCATCATGGCAGTCGTGCAGCCACTCTAGTGTTCTGACTCATTCGGCTGGTTCAGGCAGTCGGTCGAGCTTGGCGAGGATCGATGCGGCGGAGGCCTTCCAG
>JBMFWV010000102.1:0-10627 GCA_049964915.1 Rhizomicrobium sp. | reverse complement strand
CATCGCGCCCATCCCATCCTGTGCTCGCAACCTTGGCGCATCTTGATCACGCCAGGACCGCAGAGGGCTCTTCCGGGAAGCCCTGCCAGCCTTGACGCCAAATCAGACGCGCGGCCAAGCGTCCGCTACGGACGGCGCGCTTACAACTCCGCAAATTGGGGGGTAAAGAGGGCGTCGGACACCAGAATGGGCGCGGCAGAGGTGTTGTACGGCTCCGCGTGGCGGTGCGCCCATTTTCATCGTGCGCCAGTACATCGAAAAGCAACAGACACCACACTAAAAACCAAAGGCAAGGACGGCTACCCCGTCCGCGCTATCCTTCCCCGCCCTCAACAGCGAGGCTTGTCGCGCACAGGGTCAGGAAAGTGGAGCGCGGCGGCGGCGCAAATTCAGATATGATTTTATGGTGCTCAGCAAAGGTTTGCTGGAACACGCGCCGTGAACGCGCTCAGGCGGAAGATGCGCCTGCCATGTTACGCATTCGGACCGTCGCAAAATGGGCCTGGAGCAATTGCAGCGGCCCCACGGTACGTTTTCCCCGCTCTGTGCCACCCTCACCTGCGTGGGGGGCATCACCCGTTCAAACTGCCGCTCGGCGATCACCTGAGCGGTGGGCTCCTAACGCCCTTCGCGTTGCCAGGCGATAAGGACCGCTGACAGGACCACAAGCAGCACCACCCAGGCTGGCAAGAGGGGCTTTTGTTCCGCACTGGTCACGCGATAGGCGTGGTTGGCTCTGAGGCCAATCCAGTGCCGGCCAAAGTAGGGGGGGCCGGACGCCACCATGCGCACCTCGGGCACGCCGCCATCGACAAGCCAGTGCACCGAACCACCGCTCTTTTGTGCGAGGGGCTGGAGGATGTGCACGGTAGCGCGGACATCGGCCATCTCCTTGGGATTGAGGGGGCCGGCCGCGGCAACCGCAGTCAGGGTACCGTTTTTCAGACGATAAAGCCCGAGCTGGTGAATGGCCGCGCTGGCGCGCCAGTTGCCCGGGCTCGCTTCGTGCAGTGTCAACGTACGGGTTTTGCCGTCGGGATCGCGCAGGATTACCGGCGGCGCGGACTTGGCGAGGGTGTGGCGATGTACATCAATGGTGCCGCCACGAATATTTGCGGTCAGTCGCTCGGCGCTCAGTTCAGGTTCTTTCATCAGCCAGTGCGCCACACGGCGCAAAAGCTCCGCCACGGGCCCGCCACCTTCGAAGCCGCGTGCCCACAGCCAGGACTGATCAGAAAGCAGTTCGGCAACCCGGCCCTTGCCGACATGATCGAGAACAAGCAAGGGACGGTCCTCAGGTCCCTTCATCAGGGTTTCGCCCGAGACGGCATCCGCGCCGATCAGGCGGAACCAGCTGCCCCATGTGGCCGGTTTGCCCGGAGCGTTGGCTCCGGCAAGTCCAGCGGTGACCGGATGGGCTTCACCCAGCGCCGTGAGCTCGGGCCGAAATTTCTCGGTGATGATGGTGCCGGTGGGGCGGGCCGGCAGGATGCTGGCAAGGGCGGTGCGATAGATGCTCGCATCACCAGTAAACTCCGGGCCGGACGAGACCAGCAGGGCGCCGCCATTTTCGACATAGCGGACAATGTTTTCATAATAGGCGGGCGGCAGCAGTCCGCGCAGCCGATAGCGATCGAAGATGACAAGATCAAAACTGTTGAGCTTGCGGTTGAAGAGCTCATCGACCGGAAAGGCGATCAGCGACAGCTCGTCGGCCGGCGTGTTGTCGACTTTGGTTGGTGGGCGCAGGATCGTGAAGTGTACGAGTTCGACGGCCGGATCGGCTTTCAGCAGGCTGCGCCAGACTCTCTCGCCGGCATTGGGTTCGCCTGATACGAGGAGGACATGCAGACGGTCGCGCACACCGGTAACCGGAATAACGGCGCGATTATTTTCCAATGTGAGCTCGGCGGGCCCCTTTTCGGCGATCAGTTCAATGACATTTTCGCCCTCGTGGTGAATGGGGATCTTGATTGTCGTGGTGCGCCCGACGGGAACAGTTCTCGTCGCCCGCTCTTTGCCATCGACGCGCACCCGCAGGCTGGCAATCCCCTGTTCAGCCCCGCCAAAATCGTCGATGCGCAGCTCGATCTGCGCGTTGTGTCCGACAATGGCAAAGCGCGCGGCACTCAGTACGGAAAGCTTGCGGTCGGCTTCGTTCTTGCGTCCGGTGATCAGGACCTGCAGCGGCGCCTTGAGCCGCAGCTTGGCGGGGGCCGGAGCATCGCTCACTTCTCCGTCGGTGATGGCGATGGCGCCCGCGATGCGCGCGGGTGGCACACTTGCAAGGGCGCCGTTCAACGCGTGAAAGAGTTCGGTGCCATTGTCATCACCGTTTGGCGAGGTACGCACGATGACTTTGCGGATTTCAAGATGGGGATATTTGGCCTTGAGTGACGTCGACAGCGCGGCGGCAGCAGCAAGCGCCGCCTCCTTGCGCCCGCCAATATCCATGCTTTGTGACTGATCGACCACAAGGGCCATGACATCGTTCAAGGGCTGGCGTGTCTGATTGACGATAAGCGGGTTGGCAAGGGTGAGGAGTACGACGCCAAAGCCGAGGCCGCGCCACACGCTCCCACGGGCCCGGCGCATCAGACCAAGCAGGGTGACGGCGATGGCCAGCGCTGTCAGGAGCCAGATGAGCAGCCATGGCAGATGCGGCGCAAAGCTGAGACTGGCCACGCTCACTTGCCCAATCTCCGCAGAAGCGCCGGCACCTGCACGGTGTCGGCCTTGTAATTTCCGGTCAGCGCATACATCACGATATTGATGCCAACCCGCACGGCCATCTCGCGCTGCTCCTCGCCGCCAGGGACGATGGCGACGAGCGGTTCGCCCTGGGCGTTGACGGCCCAGGCGGCGGCATAATCATTACTGCCGATGATGATCGGTGAGACGTCATCGCCGCCGCGTGCAGGTTCAGGTCCGGCATTGGGATCGCGCGGCGGTAGCTTCTGCACCCAGAGCGTGCCACCTGCCCAACGTCCGGGAAAGCTTGAGAGCAGATAGAACGTCTTGGTGAGGACGTGATCCGAAGGAATGGGCTCGAGTGGTGGTAGGTCGAGTTTGCCGAGGAGGCGCTTCAACGTGACCTCGCCCGGATTGTTGGGTCCACGGGTAGGGCCGAGCGTTAGTTCTCGGGTGTCGATGAAGAGCGTGCCGCCATCGCGCATATAGGTCTGGATCTTGCTGAGCTCGGCTGGGGTCAGCGCTTTCTCCCGCGGGTCCATGGGCCAATAGAGCAACGGAAAGAAGGACAGGTTGTCGGTTGCAAGATTGACGCCCATCGGGCTTTTGGGATCGAAGGAGGTGCGGGCTCTGAGCCACAGGCCAAGTCCGGTCAGTCCTGCCTTGCTCATCTGATCGACGCTCGCAATGCCAGTGATGACATAGGCAAGGCGCGTATTGAGTGCGGCCTTCATGTCGAAGCTTTCGCCAGCGCGCGCGGGAGATGGCGTGATGACCGGGAAGAGGAGCAGCACCGCGGCAAGACCTGTCCAGCGTCGCAGGGGCAAAAGACCGCGCAGGGCAAGGCCGATCAGCATATCGATAAGGAGCAGCATAAACGCTCCAGCGAGGAGGTAGGGCGCCAGCGGCAGTGTGGTGTGACCGCTATAGTATCTCTGAGGTAGGCCCATGCTTGGCAATGCGATGAGCCTTGTGTGGGCCGTCGTGGCATTCAGCGCCAGCATGGCGTCGGCACTGCCATAAAGGCCGGGAGGGTGCAATTTCGAGGGCACAAAATGGGTGAGGGCGTTGCCCGACAGGGGCAGGGTCTCTGGGCCGGGCTTTTCGAGTTGGCCAAAGCCATTGAGCACGGCGCGAGGGGGAACACTTACAGCTGCGTGTGTACCAATCGCGCTTGGAGCCGTGCCGGCTGAAAGCGCGAGCAGGCGGCGCAGCATATCGATGAAGAGATGGGACATGGGCAGCGTCGACCAGCCCGGGGCGGCCGGGACGTGGAAAAGCACGATCCAGCCTTTGCCGTTGGGAGCGCCGGTGACCAGCGGGGTACCATCTGCAAGTCGCGCCCAGCTGCGTGTGGCAAGTTCGATGCTGGGTTCAGCCAGGATCTGCCGCGAGATGGTGACGTCCTTGGGGATGGCAAGACCGCTGAAGGGAGAGGTGCTTGGAAAGGCCGCCAAGTGCTGCGGCTTTGCCCAGCCCATTGCACCACCAAGATAGCGTCCGCCGCTGCGCAAAGTGACCGGAACCAGGGCATCGGCGCCATTGGTCATGCGTGGTCCGGCAAAGCGGATGAGGACGCCGCCTGCTGCCACGAAGCGCGCGACGCGGGCGTAGTCATCGCCGGTGATGCGGCCGATATCGGACAGCAGCAAGACGCCGACATGACGGGAGAGTTCTGCGGCAATGCTGCCATGACTGACATCAGCATAGGGCGAGATGGCGCGCTGCAGATAGTAGGCACCGGAGAGCAGGGGTGAGCCGCTCTGGCTGCTGGTGGCCGCAACGATCCCCACTTTCTGAAAGCGGGCCGCGGTGCCCAGTAGATGCACGGCGCCGGCGGAGGCATGACCGGCCAGCACAAATCGTGCGATGCGGTTGCGCAGCTCGAGGGGCAGCGAAAGTGTTGCTGTGGTCACCAGGGCATCGGGGGCGAAGACGAAGGGCGCGGTGGCGAGATTGTCACCATCGCTGTTCTTCGCCTCAATGCTGCCAGTCTGGGCCCCGGCTTCCAGTGTGCGCCTTATGCTGATCTGAAGGCGCGCGCCGCTATGACCGAGGCCTGTAAACGCCATGGGATACTGCGTTGGCCGGTCGCGCAGGAGCTCGACGCTGCCGATCCGTTTGAGCGCGCGGGCGACGGCGTGGGCTTCGCCGTGGTCCAGATCATCGCTGAGCCAGAGGATCTGCGGCCGCGCTGCAAAGTGCA
This sequence comes from Rhizomicrobium sp., assembly GCA_049964915.1. GTDB lineage: Bacteria > Pseudomonadota > Alphaproteobacteria > Micropepsales > Micropepsaceae > Rhizomicrobium. The sequence continues at coordinate 5,730 of JBMFWV010000102.1, read as the reverse complement.
GTTTTAGAAGGCCGCGGAGCGCAGCGCGTCTGTCAGCCAGATAGGGTTCAGGCACGAGTCCTTGCGCCATGCGCTGGGCATGGGCTGCATTCAGCAGCGAGGGAGCTTCGCTGGAGCCTGCCGCGGTGGGCACAATAACGACCGGCTCGTGATGTGCATCGGCGGCCGCGATAGCCTCTGTCATCGCGGCGCGGCGCAGGGGCCAGGTATTGGCCGCGGCCCAGTCGTTATCGACGAAGAGCACGAGGGGGCCTTGGCCCAGCGACCGCGGCAGCCTGCCCAACCGAGGTCCGGCGAGCGCAATGATGATGAGCGCTGCGGCGAAAAGACGGAGCAAAAGCAGCCAGAGGGGTGTGCGCGCCGGGGTCTCTTCGCGGCTTTGAAGCCCCATTAGCAGACGCAAAGGGGGAAAGATTTCGCGCCGCGCCGCAGGGGGCGTCACCCGCAGCAGAAACCAGATCGCCGGCAGCAAAGCGAGGGCGCCGAGAAGGAGCGGTGTCGCGAAACTGAGGGCGCCCATCAGCTCGCTCTGATGGTGAGAAGGTCACCGCCGATATGGCCGTAGAGGGCGATCAGCGCGAGCGCCGCAGGACGGTCGGTGCGATGACGCAGATAGGTCCAGTTCTGTCTCCGTGCCAGCGCCGCGATCTCTTCGCCATGGTCGGCAAAGCGCGCTTGATAGAGGTTGCGCAGGGTTTCGGCACGGCCGATGAGCTGGCTTTCGGAGCCGGACGGTCCCTCAAAGCGGGTGCGTCCCTCGTAGGGAAAATCCTCTTCCGCCGGATCAACGAGGTGTACGAGGTGGCCGGTCACGCCGGCTGCGCGATAGCGCGTCATATGCGCCACGAGCTCGGCGCTGGGTGCCAGAAAATCACTGAACCACACCAGTTGGGCGTGGCGTCCCAGGACGCTCGCGGGTGGCAATTGCTGTTGCTTGCCGTGCGCCAGGCCAAACGCGGTACGGCTCAGCGCCCGTCGACCCTGGCCAGGTTCGCTGTCTTCTCCGAGAAGTGCAATCTTCTCCCCGCCACGGACGAGAAGAGCGCCGAGGGCCAGAAGCAGCAAGCCGGCTCGCTCGCTCTTGCTCGTTGTCGCCCAACGCGAACAGAAGGTCATGCTGGAGGAATTGTCCCGCCACAACCACACCGCGGCGGCCGCTTCCCACTCGCGTTCACGCACGAACAGATGCTGTGAGCGTGAGGATTGCCGCCAGTCGATGGTGCTGGCTGCATCATGTGATTGATAACGGCGAAACTGCCAGAAGCTCTCGCCCATGCCCGCCTTGCGCCTGCCATGGACACCAAGACTGACCGTGGCGGCGAGGCGTTCGGCGGACACAAGCAGCGGTGGAAGGCCGGAGGCAAGCGCCTCGGCCTCTTCCTTCAGGCCACCCGCGTAAGACTTGCGTGCCGTCAAATCAAACTCCGGCATAACCGCGCGATGACATCGGTGACGGTGGTGCCATCGGCACGCGCGGAAAAATTCAGCGCCATGCGATGGCGTAGGATAGGTCCGGCGAGAGCTACAACATCGTCCGTAGATGGCGCGAATCTGCCTCCGAGCAGGGCCCTTGCGCGAACCGCGAGCATGAAGGCCTGGCTGGCCCGCGGCCCCGGCCCCCACGAAATCAGCTCGCGCAGCTCGGGATTGCCGCCATCATCAGGACGGGCGGCGCGCACCAGACGCAAAATGGCATCGACCACCTTGTCGCCGACCGGCAGGTGCCGCACCAATGTCTGTGCACTGAGCAATTGCTCGGGCGTCAGGGTTTGCTCGACAGCCTGTTCCTCACCGAATGTGGTGGCAAGCATCATCTGCCGCTCGGCGGCAGCATCGGGGTAGCCGACATTGATCTGCAGGAGAAAGCGGTCGAGCTGGGCCTCGGGCAGGGGATAGGTACCTTCCTGCTCCAGCGGGTTCTGGGTGGCAAGAACATGAAAGGGGCGTGGCAGATCGTAGCGGTTGCCGGCCACGGTCACCGCGCGCTCCTGCATCGCCTGCAAAAGCGCGCTCTGGGTGCGCGGACTGGCCCGGTTGATTTCGTCGGCCATTAGGAGCTGGGTGAAGACCGGGCCCTTGAGGAAACGGAAGCTGCGCTGTCCCTTCTCGTTTTCCTCGAGAACCTCGGAGCCGATGATGTCCGCGGGCATCAGATCAGGGGTGAACTGGATGCGTTTGAAGTCAAGGCCGAGGGCGAGGCCGAGGGTCTCGACCAGGCGCGTCTTGGCAAGTCCAGGCACGCCGATGAGCAGCCCATGACCGCCAGCCAGAAGGGTGATGAGCGTCTGCTCGATGACCTCGTCCTGTCCGAAGATCACTTTTGCGACGGAGCTGCGCACGCGGGCAAGGCGCGCTGCGGCCTGTTCGGCCTGGGCGACGGCTACGGCTTCATCCGCATCCGGCGCAATTCTCGGGGCATCGTTCATGCAAAAATTCCATATGACGCGAAAGGGCGAGGGCCTTTCGCGGCTTTGCTGCGAAGGCCATTGCCGGCCTCATACCGCCTCGCCTATCTTTTCATCGCGGCCCGTCGGCGGGCCGCTATCTTGCACCCCCGTCCTCCGGGCGCAACCATCAAGGCGGGATGGCCCGCGAAAACCCGGGCGGCGTCGGATGCATCCGTCTTTGGTTGTCTCTAAAGTGAGTTGTCGGACTAGATCATGGCCGAATCGCGACCGGAATTTTCCATCGGCCTTGCCAGCCTGTTGAAGGAGAGTGCACAGGGCCGCGCGCTGCCGCCGGTGGAGCGCTGGAACCCGGCGCATTGCGGTGACATCGATATTCGGATCGCGCGTGACGGCACCTGGTACCATCTTGGTCGCCCGATCCTGCGCCATCCCATCGTGCGTTTATTCTCGACAATCCTGCGCAAGGAGGCCGATGGCTACCATCTCGTCACGCCGGTGGAAAAGCTGCGCATCAAGGTGGAGGATGCCCCCTTTGTTGCGGTGCTGCTGCGCAGCGAAGGCGTGGGCGCGTCGCAGCGGCTGATCTTCACCACCAATGTGGGCGATGAGGTTGAGCTCGACACCGAGCACCCCTTGCGCGTTGCCATCAATCCCAACAGTGGTGAGCCTTCGCCTTATGTGCATGTGCGCCGCGGCCTCGAAGCCAAACTCTCGCGCGCGGTATTCTACCAGCTGGTCGAGCTGGCTGAGACGGATGCGCACGGTGTCCTTGGGGTCAAAAGCAACGGGCATTATTTCGTTTTGGGGCAAGGCTGATGCATGCTGTTGTGGACCTGTGGCCGGCGCGGATTTCTGAGGACGGTGTGGCCGCGCTTGTGCCGCATCTTCTGGAACAGCCGACAATACCCAGGCGGGGCGATTTTGATCTCAATCCTGACGAAAGGCCCCAGGCACGGGCATTGATGCCTGCGGCTGTGCTCTTGCCGATCGTGCGCCGGAAGGAACCTTCGGTCCTTTTTACGCGACGCACGGCGCATCTGGCGCGCCATGCCGGTCAGGTGAGTTTCCCGGGTGGACGGACTGCGCCTTCGGATCGCGATGCGGTTGCCACCGCCTTGCGCGAGACCGAAGAGGAGACGGGCATTGCCCCGGCGCATGTGCGCGTCGCTGGTTTTCTGGAAAGCTATGAAACCGGTACCGGCTTTGCCATCACTCCGGTGGTGGGGATCGTGGAAACAGGTTTCGTCCTCAAACCCAATCCCGATGAGGTCGATGAGGTGTTCGAGGTGCCATTGGCCTTTCTGCTTGATCTGCGCAATCGCGAGACCAAGACCACGGAGTGGGCGGGAGCGACGCGGCGCTATTATGCCTATACCTATGGAGCGCATTATATCTGGGGTGCGACCGCGGGCATTCTCGCGGGGTTTGTCGAAAGGCTGACGCCGTGATCAGGATGGTGCTTGAGCGTCTTGGTCTTTTTGCCCTGCCCTTTCTGTTTTTTGCGGGTTATCTGGGGGTGAGCCAAAATGGGCGTGGACGGGTACGGGCCAAAACATCGTTCTTCTGGCTGGCGGCGAGCGGCCTTGTGCTTGTGATTGTAAGCTTTATTTATGCCGGGCTCTTTGGTGGGGTGTCCACGCAAGGACGCTACGTGCCGCCGACCTATGTTCATGGCCAGATCGTGCCCGCGCATATCCGAGGTAGCGCCAAATTATGACGACACGACTTGATCCCAAGAGGGAGGCGTGGATGAGCTCGGCCGAGACGGGCCGGCTTCTGGCCGCGCTCAAGGGCGACGTGCGTTTTGTCGGCGGTTGTGTGCGCAACGCGCTTCTGGGCGTTGCCGTCGATGATATCGATCTGGCGACGCCGCTGTTGCCGAATGAGGTCATGGCCCGTCTTAGCGCGGATGGTATCAGCGTCATTGCCACCGGTATCGCCCATGGCACAGTGACGGCGGTGGTGGGCGCGCAGCATTATGAGATCACCACCTTGCGCCGCGATGACAGTACGGATGGTCGCCACGCCCATGTCAGCTTCAGTACCGACTGGGCTTTGGATGCGGCACGGCGTGACTTTACGATGAACGCGCTTTACGCCGATGCGGCGGGCATCGTCTATGATTATCACGAGGGTCTTGCTGATCTGAAGGCCGGACGCATCCGCTTTATCGGTGAGCCGCGGGCGCGTATTCGCGAAGACTATCTGCGCATTCTGCGCCTGTTTCGCTTTTATGCGCATTATGGCCGCAGCGAACTTGAGCGCAGTGCCCTGGATGCGGTGATGCTGGAGCGCGAGGGGCTTGAGCGTCTGTCCGGGGAGCGCATCGCCAAGGAGATGTTCAGGCTTCTGGAGGCGCCGGATCCGCTGCCGGCTCTGCGGCTGATGGGCGCCTGCCAGATCCTGGCCCTCATCCTGCCCGGACCACTCAATTTTGCCCGCGCCGAGCGGCTGGTCGCGAGCGACAATGACTGTTTCTTTGTGCCCGATCCGGTGCTGCGTCTGGCGGCGCTCTTGGACGCAGAGGCGCCAAGAGTAGAGGCGCTGGCGCAGCGCTGGCGGCTTTCCAATAACGTGAAGGCGCGTCTTGAGGACCTGGCGGGAGGCCGCGAGAAGATTGTGAGCTACCTCTCGATCCGCGAGATGCGCAAGCTTCTCTACCGTCTGGGCAAGGCGCGTTTCATCGACCGGGTGCGGCTGCGCTGGGCCGAGGACGGCAAGCCATCGAACCAGGTGGCGTGGCGGGCACTCCTCGAAATGGCCCGCAGCTGGGAGCGTCCCGTGTTTCCGCTCACTGGCCGCGACGTGATGGCTGCAGGGATCCCCGAGGGCCCACAGATCGGCAAGGTCCTCGCCGAAGTCGAGGAATGGTGGATCGATGCCGATTTTATCGAAGATCCGTTCTCTCTCGCCGAACGGCTGAAGGCGGTGGCCCAGGCGCTTTAGAGCCTGGCTGCGCCTTACGGTCCGCCGCGCGCAGGGCCTCCGCATCCTCAAAGATGACACAAAGTTTAGTAGATTGAGAGCTCGTGAACATATTTTAGCGAGACAAATGCGCGTGAGCAGGGTCCACTGCGGCCATTCGATCCTTATATGGCTTGGGGTGGACAGAAGCGCCAGGCGCCCCCGCTGTTCGCCCCGTTGAGGAACTGAAGGAGTTTTTTATGCGCACCCGTCTTGGACTGGCCCTTGTGCTGCCGCTTGTGCTTCTCGCCTGTGATCAAAGTGGCGCCTCCGCTAAGGCGTCCCACGTCGTTCTGAAGGCCGAACCGACCCCCCACGACCTTCCAACCATTGCGCCGATGCTGGCGCGCGTTTCCCC
>JBMFWV010000101.1:2843-10673 GCA_049964915.1 Rhizomicrobium sp. | reverse complement strand
AATCCGGAAACAGCGGCCAGGCCGGTCGCGCCGGCAGCGGATTCCGTCAGCCCGTCATCACCGTCACCGCCGGTACCAACGCCCGCCGCCGTGGCGGCAGCCTTGTCCCGCTATCGCAATGCCATTGCCAAAGGTTATCGTGCCCTCCGGGAAATGGCCGCCACCTGGCAGGGCAGCGCCGCGGAGCAAGAAAAACTCGCCCGCCTCGTCACCCGCGCCTGGCAAGCCGCCCGGGCCATCGTCGGTGACCCGGGCCTGTTCGCCGCCTTGCGCCAGCAGCATCCAGACGATGTCCCTCTGGTTAAGAGGTTCGCCCGGCAAAGCCGTGAAAACGTCATCGCCCAGGCGCTGCGGCAGATGCCGCAGCCCAGGCCAGAGCCGGAACCAGAGCCGGGGCGAGGGCCAGAACCCGAGCCCGAACCCGACCCGGAGCCGCCCAGCTTCGGCATGGGGATGCGATGACCGTCAGGGAGGGGGGCGGAAGAAATGGCTTCGGCGGGAAAAATTAGCGATAGTTGCAGGAATTTGATCAAATGGTCTTCGGGATTTCCGGGCCGGTTCACCAGTGGAGTGAACCGGTCCGTTGAAGCGCACCGAATAAGACGGATTAGAGGTCCGCTGACTCGACATAGGACGCCCACTTGCGTGCAAGGCGCTGCCGGTCGCCTGAGTTAACGCTCCGCTTCGCGCGGGTTCCGTTCTCAAAATGAACGATGTCGCCCGCGTACATTAGGTAATTCGTCAGTCCGATTCGGTGCAGGCTTAGACAGAAATCGATGTCCTGGCATTCTTCAGCGTAATCGTCATCGAAGCCGTCGAGGCGCTGGAATGTATCCCGTCGCGTTGCAAGGAAGGCACCTGTGACAGCGGGAACGCGTTGTGTGTATCCAAAGGAAGGGCGCAACAAGTTTTCGCCTCCCGCGAAGTGATAAGCCGTAGTTCTATCGGGCCCGATACGCGCAATTCGCACACCAGCATGTTGAACCGTCCCATTCGGGAAATACAAATAAGCTCCTAGTGCACCTATGTTTGAAATATCCAAGAAGCGTTGCAATATTAATCGTAATACAGAAACCGGCTGTGGAATTATTATATCGTTGTTAAGGAATAGAACTACGTCGTGGCTTGTGTGTCTGAACAATATATTGTTATTTGCTGAGAAATGATAGGTGATGTTCTTGAACAGACGAATAGATCCTGTTATCTCAGCATAAAATGCAAGGACATCATCGTCCGTTGTTCCTGTATCACCAATCACGATTTCTACATCGATATTCTCGTTCGCGAGCTCTGCGCGCGCGCGCAGAAGCTGTGTCACTAGGGGTTGTATGTAATGAAACTGGTTCAGTGTCAGAATTACAATCGAGATGCCCTTCACTATCGTCGCCGCCCCCGAAGCCCTCGCACTTGATTGGAGCCTTGGTGTCATAGTCACACCACGAAATGGCCCATACGTGTCATCCCGACTGCCGCCAGTCTCGAGTTGCAGAGTCAGGCGGCGTGCAGCGATTCGTCCAGGCATAGTGACGAGCGTGGAACTCGACCGCGGTGACAATACAACGCGCCCCTCTTTCCTCCCAAAAACGATATAATGTTCGAATGGGTTCATCCCTGCGCGCCGGACATCCGGGTGCATTTTAATATAGCCGTTTATCGAGAACCATTCGCAGGGATCAAGGCCATCCCTCCAACCGCTAGCGCAGAAGTCGTCGAAGGCATCTGCCTCAAGAGGCAGAGCTGGCTTTTGCTTTCGGTAGTATGCTTCGTCGAACTCCGCGCGGATCAATGCCAATACGCGTTCGTGCTCTTGTTGGGTGGTATCTTCGGTATTGCTCAACAGGGAATGTCCCGTATTCTGTTGAAACTAGCCTGACGGCGATTGGCCAATAGAACCCTACGCAGCGACAGCATTCTGTGCAAGACCTGTGTCGTTGCAGGGCAGGGCGATTTGGGTGAAATAGGTGGTGACAAATCGCGAAAGTGCTGAATCGATACGCTCCTCTACCAACACGATATGGACTTTCCGCGAGGCGCTGAAAAAGGCCGACGCCGTGGAGGCGCTGTTCGCCCGCTTCGACGCGGCGTTACGCGCCGGCGGCTTTCTGGCGATGCGCGGCCAGATCGTCGATGCCACCATCGTGGCCGCGCCGAAGCAGCGCAACACAAAGGACGAGAAGCAGGCGATCCGCGAAGGCAGCATCCCCGACGCCTGGAAGGACAAGCCCGCGAAGATCGCGCAAAAGGATCGCGACGCGCGCTGGACCGTCAAATACACCAAGGCCAAGCCACAGGAGGCTGGAGCCAAGCCAGTCGATTTGGCGATTCCGGCCTTCGGCTATAAGAACCACATCATCATCGATCGCGGGCATGGGCTGATCCGCAAATGGACCGCGACCCACGCCGCCGCTCATGACGGCACACAGCCCAGATCGGCTCGATCCCGTAGACATCCCGGTGCGTATCGATGAAGGCAATCATTTTTTGAACGGGCGATCGAATATCCGTCTTGGTCAAGGGTGCTCTGGCAGCTAATCTTGCCCGCGACCGAGCAGATCGACGCCCCGTGCGTCGGATGCTCCCCCCTGCTCCAGGGCCATACGCACCGCGTGCTCACGCACCTCAATGAGGAAAGGCGGGGGTCTCTTCTTCGTCATCATGACCTTACTCTGCTCAAGCGTTTTGCTCCCCGGAAAACCCGGGCCGGTTTAAAAACCCTCCAATACCTGGCTTTTCCAGAGGCTTTTCTGATTTCAGCCCTTGCCGCCCCGCCGCCCGACGGCTATTTGTGTTCACCGTACCGCCCCAGAAGCACCCTCAAGCAATGAGCGAGATCTCTCTCGAAGGGATTCTCCGGATTCTGTTCGACGCCGCCTGGTATCGCGCGCGCTACCCCGATGTTGGCGGTTCCGACATCGACCTGTTCGAACATTTTCTCCGCTACGGCCTCGTCGAGGGGCGCGATCCCAACGATTTTTTTGACACCGCCTGGTATCGCGCAAGCTATTCCGACGTCGCCTCGTCAGGAATGCCGCCGCTGCTGCACTATCTGCAATTCGGCGCCGCCGAGTTCCGTAACCCGCATCCCCGGTTCGATGCCGCGCACTACGTTTTTCGCCATCCTGAGGCCGCCCTCAACCCGCTTTTTTTTCACGTCACCCAGGGCGTGGCGCGGGGATTTGCCATCGAACGGAGTTTTGAGGCTGCGGCCTATCTGCCCGCCCCGCCGGCGCCGTCAGTTGGACTCCCGGCCGACCTCGTCGTCGATATCATCATCCCGGTTTATCGCGGCTTCGCCGAAACCCAGGCCTGCCTCGCCTCGGTGTTCGCCGCCCGCGCAGCCCCCCTGGGCGATGTCATCGTCATCGACGATTGCTCGCCCGAACCGGCGCTCGAAGCCTGGCTCGATACGCTGAACGCGGCGGGACAAATCCGCCTTATCCGCCCTCCGCGCAACCAGGGGTTCGTCGCCGCCGCCAATCGTGGCATGCAGGCCGCCGGGCGGCACGACGTGGTGCTGCTCAACAGCGACACCGAAGTGCCACGGGGCTGGCTCGCCCGCCTCGCCGCCCACGCCTATGCCGCCCCGCGCATCGCCTCAGTTTCGCCCTTCTCGAACAACGCCACCATCTGCTCCTACCCCGCGCTTGAAGGCGGTGGTCTCGCGCTCGGCCTCGACCTTGCCACAATCGATGCCGCGACAGAAGCGGCCAATGCCGGGCGCGCCATCGAAGTGCCGGTCACCGTCGGCTTCTGCATGTATATCCGCCGCGCCGTGCTCGACGAGATCGGCCATTTCGACCACGAGACTTTTGGCCGCGGCTACGGCGAGGAGGTCGATTTCTGTCTCCGCGCGAGCGCTTGCGATTGGCGCCACGTGCTCGCCGCCGATCTCTTCGTCTATCACGTCGGCGAAGTGAGCTTTGGGCGGAAATCCGATGCGCGGGAAGCCGGCATGAGCCGTATCGCCGAGCGCTATCCGCTCTACCCGCGCATCATCGACCTCCATATCCGCTTCGGCGCCGCCGACTCCGCCCGCTTCGCGCTGACCGCCGAATTGTTCCGCCGCTCGGCCCGACCGACGCTACTGATGGTCTCGCACGATCTCGGCGGCGGCATCACCACCCATGTCGAGCGCCTCATCGAGCGCCACGGCGGCGCGGTCAACCTGCTCTGGCTGCGCCCCAATCCGGGCGGCGCCGCGCTCAGCGTGCCCGGCCTGCCCGGCCATCCCGCGCTCCAGGTGCCGGCGCGCGAAATCGAAGGGCTGGCCCGCGTGCTGGAAAATTTCCATGTCCGCCGGGTGCATGTCCACCATCTCATGGGCTTCGGAGATTTTGATATCCGCGCCCTCTGCATTCGCCTCAACGTGCCGCTCGATGTCACCGTGCACGATTATTTCGCGATCTGCCCGCAGGTGAACCTGCTGCCCTGGTTCGACGCCCAGTATTGCGGCGAGCCGGGCCCCGCCGAATGCAACGCCTGCATCGCGGCGAACCGGGCCCACGGCGCGCGAGATATCCTGGAGTGGCGGGCGCGGCAACGCTGGCTGTTCGAGGCGGCCGAGCGCGTGCTCTGCCCGACCGAGGACGTGCGCGCACGCCTCGCCCGCGTTGGCTTCAGAGAAAACACTCTCCTAGCGCCTCACGAGCCGAACCCGGCCGGCCCATGGCCGCTCCGCCTCAACCCGCTCAAGCTGCGGCTGCGCATCGCTCTCCTCGGAGTTCTCGCCGACCAGAAGGGCCTGCCTACCGTCGCCGCATTGATCGAGACCACCGATCCGGCAGAGATTGAATTCTGCCTTATTGGCCACCCCGAGTTGCCGCTTCCTCCTGCGCTCGCCCGCCGGCTGCGGGTCAGCGGCGAATACGCTGACCGCGATCTGCAAAAAATCATTGGACAGATAAAACCCAATATCCTCTGGTTTCCAGCGCAATGGCCGGAAACCTGGAGCTACACGCTCTCGGCCGCCATAGCCTCGGGCCTGCCGATCATCGCGTCCCGTATCGGCGCCTTTCCCGAACGCCTCGCAGGCCGCAATTTCACCTGGCTCGTCGCCCCCGACGCGCCGCCTGAAATCTGGTACGAAACCTTTGAAAAAGCGCGCAATGCATTGGCCTGCGCTAAAGCCCTGCCGCGAGCGAGCCAACGCTCGGAGGTCGCCGACTTCCAGGCCAGCCACTATCTTGCACCGCTCGCTCTCCCCGCCATCGCCCATAGCGGCCCGCACGATCTCCGCCGGGCGGGGCGAACCAGCGTCATTCTCATCCCCGAGCTTGCCGATAACGGCTCGCCCAGCCCCTGCGCTTATATCCGCCTCTGCCTGCCGCTCGATCATCCGGCAATCGGACAGAAAATCGACGTCCATTATGCCCGGCCCGAGGAAGCACTCAGCTTCCGCGCTGATATTATTGCTACGCAACGCTACGCCATCCCCAACGAAGCGGCGGCCCGCGCACTCGGTGCCCATTGCCGCGCAACCGGTACCCGTCTGCTCTACGACCTTGACGACGACCTGCTCGACATTCCACCCGAACACCCAGAAGCCGCCGTCCTTGCCGCCCGCACAAAGTTGATTCGTGCCATGATCGCCGAGGCCGATATCGTGTGGACCTCGACGCTGGCCTTGCAAACCCGCCTCGCGCGCCATCACGGCGCAGTCAAACTGATCGAGAACGGCCTCGACGAGCGTCTCTGGGGTGCCGCGCGCCCGGCCTTGCCACATAGTGCGATTCGTATTCTGATCATGGGAACACGTACCCACGGGCCGGATTTCCGCCTGATCGAGGGCGCCCTGGCGCGGCTCGGGGAGCAGTTCGGAGAGCGAATCACGATCGATGTATGCGGCATGACGGAACAAGAGAATTTCCCCCCCGGCGTCCATCGCATCGGCCCGCCACCCGGAAAGGGGGAAACCTACCCTGCCTTCATTGCCTGGCTGGCGAGCCAGCCAGGATGGCATCTTGGCCTCGCCCCGCTCGCCGACACATCCTTCAATAAAGCCAAATCATCCATCAAAACCCTCGACTACGCCGCTTTGGGCCTCGCCATCCTGGCCTCCGACACAGAAGCATATCACGGCTCACTCGCCGACGGGCCGGGTGGCTTTTTGGTGAAAAACACTGAAGCCGCCTGGTTCCACGCCATCGCCCGCCTCATCCGCGACCCCAACTTGCGCGCCCGCCTCGCCACCAGCGCCCAGGCCGCCTACCAAGCGACCAGCACGCTCACCGCCCAGGCCGAGACACGCCGCAACGCCTGGGCAAACGTTCTCTCCCTCACCGCCCCACGATGGGCGGCAAAGCGCAGGCGGGCATGACGCAGCGCCGAGGTAGGGCCTTTGCCCGTGTACCCCTGCAAAGGTGGAGACTTTGCGATCCTTCCCATAATGCGAGTCTGAAGCCGTTGGCCCCAGCGGGTTCAGGGCGGAGCCGCCTAAATGGACTGTACAGCTTATATAATAGCAATTATATGAACAATGGCAAAATATAAATTTGTTATTGTTGCCTGTGCACGCTGGGAGACAAAGAATATCCTAGAATGGGTGGCATATCATCGTTCTGTAGGATTCGAGCACATATATCTATATTGCAACGATGAAGATCCTACGGAGCTATATGAATGCCTAATGCCAATTTTAACCGAGAAGAATCCATTCATTACATTTGTTTATTATCAATTTCAGGGGTTTCAGGCAGTTATGTACAAACATTTTCTAAAAAATTACTCTCATGAGGCAGAATGGCTCACTTTTCTTGATATAGACGAGTTTCTTGCGCTCAAAGGGCATGACAATATCCATTCATTCATGCAAGACTATGAACAAATTTGTGACTCTATTTATTTTAATTGGATTTTTTTTGGGAATAGCGGTTTTGTTAATCGTCAGGAAGGCAGTATTTTGCTACAATACACGAAGCGAGCGCGCTATCTAAATCACCACACTAAAACCTTAACTAGGCGATCGTCGCTAGACATCGCCAAAATTATAAAGGAACAAAATAAGCCTTTTTGGCATGGTTGGAGCAACACATTGGTATCAAATATGCGACAGATTAACGTTCTAGGAGATCTGATGGATGGATTTTACGACGATTTTCCTAATAAACCAATAAGATATCTTGACCAAGAAAATCGGCGGGAGCGCATTCAAGCAATAGCCGCAATTTATCATTACGCATTCAGATCTGAAAAAGATATTGACCGTCGGCTGAAACGCGGCGTAGCGGGAGATTTTCAATCTCAGATAGCCTTCAAAAATGTTCAAGATGAAGGCTATCTCAAGGAGTTTCTGGAGAATTTTTCGCAGGTCGAGGATGTATATCTACGCGACTACTGGCGACGCCAACTCGAAGGAGGCTGGCGAGCAAGCATCATACCTCGCCCGCCTGGCCCAAACATTGCCCTTGGTAAGCCAGCCACGCAAAGCTCTATCTCCGAGTGGTCACTGGAAGATGCCCCGGAAAAGGACGCGTCGCGCCTCGTGAGCGGGCAGTTTTCTGGCTTGTATAACAATCACACTGGGTTTGACGATCCGCCCTGGTGGCGCGTTGACCTCGGGGCGCCCACTGAGATCACGGAGATACGTATCTACAACCGACTTGACGTGGATACAGAGATCATGCGTCGTTCGGCAAGGTTGGCGTTACAAATTTCTCAAGATGGAGGAACCTGGACCACAATCTTTCAACGGGATGACGATACCCCATTTGGTGGAATTGACGGCTTCCCCGCTATTTGGCGAACGGAAGAGCCGGTCATCGCGCGGTTCATTCGTATCTCAGGAATTCAGTCAGGATATCTCCATCTTGACCAAGTCGAGGTGTTTGGCCA
>JBMFWV010000101.1:0-2744 GCA_049964915.1 Rhizomicrobium sp. | reverse complement strand
GCGATGAAAGAATGGTCTCTAAGTGACTGGGATGAAGAGTGGTATGTGCGTACTTATGCGGATGTCTCACAAGGATATCTGGATGGTGAGATTTCGAGCCCGATCGATCATTTTTTGCGTATAGGTCGCCATCAAGGAAAGCTGCCGTCGCGCGCTATTGCTGAGTCGGTTGACCCCGATGGGTATTTGAGATCCTTGGACCACGCGTACATCCAATGCGCAGGCTACCGAGTCCCTATTTCGTGGACAGTCCATGGTGAGGCGGGGAAGACTTTCTTTCAGCGGCTTATCAACGGAATACTGTTCCGGTATATGCGTGGTGAACTTATTCTTGACATCGGCTACCGAGGTGGCGCCGGGCAGAATGCCCTCCCGATTGTCCCGCACGCGGTCGGGGTCGACATCGACTTTCCAGGCTATGATGGGGTCACCCTACCATTCGAAAACGATTCCGTCGACACAGTCTTCACCAGTCATGTCTTGGAACATCTCGACCAGCCCAGTCAGTCATTGTCTGACTGGTACCGTGTTGTCCGTCCTTTGGGCTGCATCATTGTGATTGTTCCTCATCAATATTTATACGAGAAGAAGATGAATATGCCGTCGAACTGGAGCATGGAGCATCGGCGGTTCTTTTCACCGTCTACCCTTCTCGGAATAGTCGAGAGCGCCTTGGTTCCCAATAGCTACCGAGTGAGGCATTTAGCCGATAACGACTCGGGCTTCGTTTATGCAATCGGCCCGAATGCTCATTCCCGCGGCTGCTATGAGATCGAACTCGTGTTGCAGAAGCTGCCGCCCCCAGGCTGGGAACTGTTGCCCTGAAACTCACAAGCAATATAGGTGATTCACTACGTGACCAGTTGCCGGATTGCTGCATCGACAACCGCGTCTACGTCTATCTGAAGCAAACAGACGAAGTCTCCGCGCCGGCAACGACAGAACGTCGCTGGTACCGGCTCATCGTGAAGACAACCATAACAGTTGATTGTCGGCTTGATAGCCTCTGTCCGGTAGCCAAGAAGGCTTCGGCGGAACGGCATTCGGTATTCGGCCTTGGCACATGTATAGATGCCGACAATCGGAGTTTGCGTTGTTCCTGCGACGTGGAGTAGTGACGAATCACTACCGATGAAGCAACTCGCCTTACTGATCAGATTGGCAATCTGTGGAATCGTCAGTTTCGACCGAAAATCGTGCAGGCGTTCGATGCGCCCCACATCAATGTCAGATTCACTCCCGACAATGATGACCCTCAAGCCTATCGCTGTGAGTCTGCAGCAGACGCCCCGCCAGAACGCCTGCGACATGGTTCGATTCTCCCAGCTCCTGGCCGGATGAACTATAACGGGTCTGGCAAATACGGCATCAAGTTGTTGCAGTATTGTATCAACAACCCGACTGTCCGCAATTGACCAGTTGAGATCAACGCCGCGGTCGCGAATGATTTCGCCGAACGCCTTAAGGGAGTATGAATTGATAATATGGTCTTTTGGAAGCATCTCGTAGGCGAGATTGAGGTCGATGACCAGATCGTATTCAGATCTGTCCGTTTCGACTGGTACGATCTTCGTGACGCACGGATGGTTTTCGAGTGCGATCGGAACCATTGTCTCGAAATCGATAGTGGCGTCCGGGTAGCGTCGGCGGACCTCTCGTATAATTGGTGTCGTAAGCAAAACGTCTCCGATAGCCGCATGGCGACTGATAAGAATTCGCCGTGAATATTTGACTGCCTCGGCTTCCCGTGTCATCATCATGAGCCTAGTTCTACTTCGTCAAGAAGCGCGACGGATGTTCCGGCGCTGTGAAATAGTTTGACAGCATGGGCAGCGAAACAGCGTCCTGGCGAGAGCGACGGACAACCGCTTTCGCAGCGTTGCAATAGAATTCGCCACGTACCGTTCTTGGCGGAGCGGCGAAGCGTGACGACAGAGTCTGGCTGGAGCCCTCACGCCATGCGACGCGGATCCAGGTTTCGGCGGGCAGACGCATCGCAAGGGCCTTGGCTGAAAGCGGCCGGTGAGCGTCGTCGCGGCGAACGCGCGTCGGCCGGCGTCCCTTGCCGCGCCACGGCTTGGCCGGCACTGTTCGCCCGGCGGCCAGACCGACAGCGTCAGTTGCACACCGACGGCATAGGTCAGCCCGAGCGCAGTGAGGCGGGTGCGAAACGCGCCATCGACGCCGTAGCCGGCGTCAGCGAGCACCACGCCGCGCGCGACACCCGCCTTCAACGCGGCCTCGATCTGCGACAGCGCGATGTGCGGCTTGTCTGAAACGTCACGTCCTCGGGGACGTGCGCCTTGCTGCGCCGCGCGGCATCCTTCGCCCAGGTCTCCGGCAAATAGAGCCGGTAGGCGACCGGCAGGCTCATGTGATGATTGGCCAGCGAGAGCGTCACCGCGATCTGACAATTTTCCGTCTTGCCCAGCTGCCCGCAATATTGGCGCGCGACCCCCACCGAATGCGAGCCCTTCTTCTGATATCCCGTGTCGTCGACGATCCATGCCTCGACGCTGCCGTGCGCCTCGAATGCCGGCGCTACGAGCTCTCTGAGCTTGCCCAGCATCGCCTCGTCCGCCACATTTCGATTGCGCGCCGCTACATCTACGCTCTTACGCTCGACCGGCATCAGCAAACCCGTGCAAATAGTCCTTCAGCGGCTTCCCCCGATCCACATGCCCCAGTACGCCGGCCAAACTTTCAATATATCGCGCAAAACGCGTTTCACTCTCCACAGCCAC
>JBMFWV010000100.1:0-10691 GCA_049964915.1 Rhizomicrobium sp. | reverse complement strand
CTCAGGTCGCAAGACCCGCGTGAAACCGGCCTCAGTGAAGCAGGACGTCAGCTTTGTTCCTGTTTAGGCAAGAACGAGCAAGTTTGACGGAGCGGCTTTTCTTCCTGTTCTTGGTCATCGCAGGCGCGCGGGGGTGCCGCTGGTGGTGTTCTTTGGATGCGCCGGGGCCATCATCGTTTGGTTCTGGTTCCGCGAAATGTCGCTGCTGGAAAGGCAGGTGAAGATTAGGCCTGGCGCAGCCGCCACCCGCTGCGCGGGCAAAACCGGTTCACTGCGGCTGAGAGAGGAGCCTGTCCGCCTCAGAAATTCAGCATCACGCGTACAAGGCCAAGGAGGGTTGGCGGCGTATTGCCGCCACCGGGATGCTGCCAGTATTCGAGGTCGGGCTGGATGGTGAGGCCGTGGGACGCGTCGAACTGGTAATAGGTCTCGATCTCGCTTTCGAAACTGTGGCTGAAGCTCGCCTGAGGCGAGAGCAGACTGTCGCTGAAGGCAATTCCGAATTCGTCATGGGGACGGGCGGCAGAAGGCCCAGTCCAGACCAGGCCGGCGCCAAAATGCTCACGCACTGCGGCGACCGCAGGTGGTGCGGAGCCATATTGTAGAAAGACGCCAATGCCGCGGTCGCTGCCGTGCGCTGGCTTCCACACTGTGCTGCTCGCCACGAGATAGGCCCCGGCGGCATGATGAACCACACCACCCACAAAGCGCTGGAAGCGGCCGGTGTCGATCCAGCCGCCCAGTTGCAGCTTGAAGGGCAGGCCATGCCAGTGCGCGCGCAGTGCCTCTTCGGAGACGATGAGCGCGCCACCTGGATTATAGGGTAGCTCGGTCTCGCGATCGTGGAAAACGCCAAGGGAGAAGGAGAGGGTGTGATCAGGCTCATAGAACACGTCGCCACCCCAGGCGCCCTTGGGATAGGTCGGAAGCACAAAGGTGCTGATCGACGCATCGGACGAAAAATCCAGGGAGACGAAGTTCTGGCCGTAAGGCACAGTATAGAACTGGTCGTCGACATACATGAGGCCAAGGCGCAGCTGCACGCGGTGGGCCATGAGGTCCTGCTGGAACCAGGCGCGATCAAGATTTGTCTGAGGACCGGCGTCCATGTTGTCGGGATCGGCGAGGGCGGGCACCTGATTGGGAACGACGCTGGGGCCGCTATGGCTCTGCGCATCCAAAAAGAGGGTGCCACCGTGCCAGCCAAGAAGCTTGCCAGTGTCGACGGTGACAAAGACGTCGATCAGGCTCTGGGCGTCAAAGCCGAGCGCATGGGGCAGGCCGCCTGAGAACACGTGGGAGCCATCAGCCTGCAGAAAGCCGCCAAAGGAAATGCCCTGCGCTGCGAGCCGGGCCCGCCCGGCGCTCAACCCGGCAAATAATCCAGCCCCCTGCACGTCTGCACCCGTTGCAGCGGCCCTTGCCGTGCGCAGGCCGCAAGCTGCCGCCATGATGGCGAAGAGACCGGCCATTCCCATCCGCGTCAGCTGTCGCAGGCGTGACGGCGAAGTCATGTCACAGGAATGGTCCGGCGGCGTTGAAGGCAAAGGTACCCCAATCCTTCTGTCATGACCGCAAAAGATCCTTCGCTATCTATTGCCTTTTCAATCGTACCGCCGGGCGGATGCCAGAGCCGATTCCAGAAAATGCCAGGCGATCCATTGCCGGTGCTCGGTGTCCCCGAAAACAACTATCGGAAGCCGATAATGTCGCGTCAAGCGCGCCGCGATGAAGTCGTCCCAGCGCATTGCGCGCAGGAGCGCGTGGCGATGTTGGTGCGGGCAGCTAGATATCCTGTGTCTTCACAGGCGCGCGAAAATCTGACTTTGACCTCAGGCAAGTTCGGCTATCAGGACTGCACGGTGCTCGCGTGCACTTAATTCGGCCGCGGCACCGAGTGCGACTGCCTTGAGTCCGTCTTCGGCGTTGACCGCCACGGGTCCCTTGCCGGCCACGGCATCGAGAAAGCCACGCAGCTGGTAATAGGTCGCGCCATGATGGCTGCCGGCTTTCAGCGCCACTGCATCGACGCCAATGTGGCGTTCTTCGACTTCCTTGGGTGCGCGCAATGGCACCCTGGGTGAGAACACCACGCGGCTATCGGGAATAAAGACCTCGAGTTTGGCCTTGTCGCCGACGGCCGATAATTCCTCCTGATTGCGGGCGCCCTCTGCGAACATGCACAGGTCGAGCATGGCGCGGGTGCCGTTGGCAAACTCCACGACGGTGAAGCTGTTGTCGATAATGTCGGGCGTGGCGCCGTCATAGCGCTCGGATTTGTGATTGACGTCCATCGCGCCCGAGCAGAATACGCGAACCGCCTCGGCGCCGATGATGTATCGCATGAGATCAAAGAAATGGCAGCATTTCTCGACCATGGTGCCGCCAGTGTTGCGTGCGAAGCGGTTCCAGTCGCCGACCTTGGGCAGAAAAGGAAAACGATGCTCGCGTATCGCCAGCATGTGTAGCGTCCCGATCCGTCCCGCCTGGATCTCAGCAATAAAGTGGGCCACCGGCGGCATATAGCGATATTCCATGCCGACCCAGAATACGGAGGGATGTCGCGCCGCCTGTGCCGCCGCCCAGCTTGCATCGGCGACAGTGGTGCACAGTGGCTTTTCGCACAGGATTGGCAGACCGCTGGCAAAGCCGGCTTCGAGGACGGCGCGATGGGTATAGTTGGGAGAGGCCACGATAAGCGCATCGACCCCACCGGTCTCAATCAGCGCCTCAGGTGTTGCGAAGCTCTGGACATCGCTTTTGGCAGCGCCCAGTGCCCACAGCGCCATGTCGCGCGAGCCTTCGCTGGGATCGGCAAGTGCCGTCACCACCGCGTCGGGCATGAGCTTGATGTTGCGAATATGCTCACAGCCCATCATGCCCGAGCCGATAATGCCAATGCGTAGAGGTGAACTCATCCTGCCACTCCAGATGTTCCCAGATTGGCAGGGACGCTAGCACCTTGGTGGGGCCAGATGAAAGATTGCTCGTCCGGGGGAACACCGTGACCGGATTGAAGTCTTTATGCGCTTGGCTCAATGCTTGCGGTCAGAGGGCGTCTGTCCGGTTCCAGGCATCATCAGACGTTGCTGGCTCAGCATCTGGGCCATCATCTGCTGCATGAGGTCCATTCTGGCCTGCATGGCGCTCAGCGCGTCAGACCCTCCCTGGGCGGGGCTTCCGCCCATCATGCCGCCCGCCATCATGCCAGAGCCCATCATCGCCTGCATGGCGCTCATCTGTGTCAGCATAAGCGCCATGTGGGCCTGCATGAGGCGCAGGCGTTCTTGTCCGTGCGCCCGCTCTGCCTGTCCCATGATTTGGTTCATGTGCGCAAAGCGTTGATCCATGTTCTGCATGCCGCCTGCCGTCCCGCCCGTCATCATGGGGGGTGCCGCCATGAGCGGTTGCGACCCGACCCCTGCCAGAGCGAAAGTGAGGACGGTGATCGCTGGCAGAAGAAAACGCGTCTTCATATCAATAACTCCGTTTGCTGCACTTGCTGCTGCGGGTACGGACCTGCTCCCGCGCACGCTATTGCATCAGCGTTCGCCTGCGCTCTTCATATTCTTCTTTGCTGATTTCGCCTTTGGCGTAGCGCTGCTTGAGGATCTCGAGGGCACTGGATTGTGCCGATGAGGTACCATTGCGCGGGTATTCCCAGCCGCCCGAAAATCTGCGGAGCAGAAAGAGGGCGATGGCGATGAGCAGGATCCAGAAGAGGATCATTCTGATGCCTCCATACATTCCCCAACCCCAGCCCATCATGTGCCCAAAGCCGTTGCCCATATGATGATACCAGCCGGTTGGTCCGCCTGTTTGTGCCCATGCCCTGTCAGCAAGGGCCGCGATCGCCAGAAAGGTTGAAGTGACAATGCCAATGTGCGCCGTGCGAAAGTTCCGTCTCGCCAGCAAGGATGGGTTTGAGGTCACATCTTCCTCCTTTCGCCCGTCTCAGCGTCATCGAACGCCGTACAAGCCCCCTTGCCTGAAGGGCATTAGTCCTTTTTGCGACGGTGCCTTTGACCTCGATCAGTTTCGCCATGGACGCAGCATGTCCTGCCTGTGGTAGGGACGCTGGCCAGAAGGAACATAGGCCGCAATCAACTGGCCGCACGTGACAAAATGGGGAAATCGACCCAAGGGGAGCCAGCGTTCAGCGGAAATAGCCCCGCCTCCGTCCATCACGATGGTGGCGCAGGATTTCAGGCGTCTGCGTCTATCCGCGGGCAGGTCTTATGGCTTGTTTTCGAACAGCCTGGCGTAGCCGTCGGCGACGAGCTTTGCCATCTGATCAAACAAGAGGTTGGGGTTGCTTCTGTGCCAGACCGCGCCGTCCTTGTCACTTTGATGGGAACCGGGTCGCGGCGAACCGGCTGGCGCGCCGCGCCAACGCGATACTGCTTCTGGATGATGGCTTGAGCTTTGAAGAGGTGGCGAGGCTTCTGTATCTCGACGACGACACGAGCCGCACCTGGGCCAAGCGTTCTGGCGAAGGCGGCGCCCAAGGGCTGATGCGATTTGAGGGGGGCGGCAGCGCCAATCATCTGTCGCAGGCACAGAAAGGGGCGCTGAAGGCCTGGATTGGGGCGACATTGCCGCCCTCAATGCGCCAGGTCGGTGCCTAGATCGCGCGGGAATGCGGCGTTGTCCATGAGAGCCGCTCGGGCCGGCTATAATATACTGGAAAACGCCATTTTCTGGCTAATATTCGCACCTGCTGGTGCGGATATTAGCCAGCCTAATCTCTGCATAAATTGCCCAGGATATTATTGCTTTCGTGGAAAATGCCTACCTATTCCCGCCAGCCGGGAGCGACGCCCTCAGGCTTAAGGCTGAGTGTATGCCGTATCTTACGCGGTTGCGGCTTTGTAAGGCTTAATCTTGGCGAGATCCTTGGATGCCTGACGCTTTGCTTCGAGCATGTCGAACGCATTCTGAAGGCGTAAGAAATAGCCTTCGGAGAGACCAAAGAACTTGCAGAGACGCAAATCCGTATCGGCAGTAATCCCCCGTGTTCCGCCAATGATTGCGTGAACGCGGTTGGAGGGAACGCCAATGGCTTTTGCCAGCTGGTTTTGGCTCATGCCGATCTCACCCAGAAACTCCGTTTTCAGGATTTCTCCGGGATGGGGATTGTGCAGCACTGCCATGTCTCATTGCTCCTTCAGTGATAGCCCGCGATTTCGACATCGCGGGCTTCGCCATCATACCATCGAAAACAGATACGCCATTGATCGTTTATCCGGATGCTCCACTGGCCTTTGCGATCACCTTTGAGGGACTCCAGACGGTTGCCTGGCGGATTGCGCAAGTCGTCCAGCGTAAGGGAAGCATCTAATTGGCGCAGCTTGCGCAAGGCCCGATCCTGAATATCTCCGGGGAATTTTTGGCTACGTTGACCATGCCATATCCGCTCCGTCTCCTTGTCTTCAAAGCCCCGGATCATTCGCTACCTTTCGCCACCTATCATGTGGTACGAGATACGTACTAGATAAAACTCCGAAGGTCAAGGGAAGACTGGAAGGAGGGCGGCGAAATCACGCACGGAATTCTGTTGCATATTGAAGCGAATAGGATGCTGCCCGGACCCGTGATGGATGGCTCTGCGGGAATGCTATGGACGCTGCACGAAGAGGTTGTGCGGGTGAGGGGGTGTTGCGACCTAGCAGGCCGCTGAAGGCCTGCTGACATTGGTGGGCGTCCTCATGCCGTCTTTCCGGCCTCGTGCGCTCAAGCAAACCGGTCGCGCCGGCAAGATCACGCATCTTGACGGCAGCTCTGCACGTGCAAAGCTCTGTCCCGGTGCTACTATGAGATGGCAAGACGGGACGGAGGCGGCAATGGCGACAAGCAAGAACACGGTTTTTGAATTCCAGGGCATCAATCACCTTGCGCTGGTCTGCAAAGACATGGCGCGCACGGTCGAGTTCTATAGCAACGTCCTTGGTATGCCACTGATCAAGACGCTCGATCTGCCGCATGGGTTTGGCCAGCATTTCTTTTTCGATATTGGCAATGGAGATTCGCTGGCGTTCTTCTGGTTTCCGAATGCCCCTGAGGCCGCTGCCGGCATTGCCTCGGCCGGTGCACTACCCGGGGAAGGCAATATCGCCTCTGCCCATGGCTCGATGAACCATGTGGCGTTCAATGTTCCAGCCGAACGCTTTGATGAATATTACGAGAAGCTGCAGGCCCGAGGCGTGCGTGTCAGCCGCATCATGAGCCATGATGAGTCGGAGACCCAGGTCAGCGAAGCCGTCTCGCCCACCACCTTTGTGCGCTCATTTTATTTCTTTGATCCGGATGGAGCCTGCCTCGAATTTGCCTGTTGGACCCGTGCGCTCGATCCCAAAATCGACGTTCGCCACGAGCCTGTTGATGCGAGCGGCAGGAAGCGGGCGGTGAGGCTGGAGCCGGCCGAGTAGCATCCTCTCCGCCGCCGATCACAAAACACCGTACGCGCGTTATCAAGACCCTCGCTACTCTGCGTGCGCCGTGCCACAGGCGTATCACGCAAAGTGAGCCGCCTCCCCGTTTGAGGACGCTGCAGGTGCACTCCGTTCTTCACGAGCCTTCGTAAGGCAGGTCGCAAGGTCAGCACAGAGACGCGCGGTATCAGCCTGCCAGCGCCACGCTCGGTTCGAACATTTCGCCCGCGGCCTTGCCGGCTGCATAGGCATCGCGGTGGACATAGCGCCGCGTGTTGATTGCCCGGTGGCTAAAGTTAAGACCCAGTTTTGCGATTTCGTCATCCACCACCTTGTGCTTGGTGGCGATGAGGTCAAAGCCGGAGCTTTTGCGGCTCAGACCCTGGCGGGCGTTCTTCAGGTTTGTGAGCTTGGTGCGGATCCCGTTGGCCAGACCGACCTGAAATGAGTTGAGGGCGATCCGCCGATCACCGCCCTTCAGGTCCTGATAGATTTGGCCACGGCGAAAGACGGCGCTTTCGGTTTCAAAGGTGAGCTCGATGAGGCCGTGAAGGACGCGTGCGGCCTCGACATCGGCCTTCAGGCCGAAGAAGATGAAGCGCAGCCCGCCTGTCGCGCTTTCCTCCGACCAGGCGTGGCAGTCGCAGAAATGGGCGAGGGAGGGTATGCAGGAATCGGCTGGTGCCCGGCGCTTGCGCCCGGTTTCCACCCCGATGCCTTCGCACGTTGTGGCCTTGATGGTGATTTCATCGAGCGTGAGCTCGTAGCGGTCGAGCAGTTCGGCAACCTTGGCTGCAGCGGCGATGGTTTCTTCCTCGGTACAGCCACGCTCGACAGTCTTGGCCCGCAGCCCCTGAATGCGCTGGATCACCCGTTCAAGCTCGGATGCAGCCGAGCCGCGGTTTGGCGCGGAGGACGCAGGGGTGACCGTCCAGCGTTGACGTAGGCGCCGGAAGAGGTCCTGTCCGCTTGCGTCCATCTCGCCGCGCGCGACGTAGCCTGCGATCGCTGCTGCCGCGTCATCAAGGGTGCCGCTCTGTGCGTGCACGCCGGCGCGGGCGCGTTGGGCAAGGGTTTCGAGGAGAAGGTCTGCGATGCGCTCATAGGCCGCCTTCAGTCCGCTCTGTGCATGGGGTCCGGTTTGGCCATAGAGGCCACAGGCATCGACGAGGTTATCAACCGAGGCAATCTGGCGGGCCGTCTGAACGAGATCCGCCATCTGCTCTTTTGCGCTGATCCAGTGCAGGGCCAGATGTTCAACCTCACTGAGCTCTGGCGCATGTTCGGAGTGCCCGTTGAGGTGCGTCTCTGTGTCAGATGGCGGGCTTGTGAGGGGAACGAGGCGAAACCCGCGCCGCGCCAGATCGCGGTAAAGATGGGCGGCACAGCGCGGGCTGAGGGGGCGGCCCGGACGGGCGAATTTCATGGCCGCGGCAAGGTTTTCCGCATCGAGTACGAACATGGGGGTGATGAGGGCCTGCCGGCCGCTTGGCAGCGGGCACAGCCGCAAGGCGCAGCTGAGGCCGATGGCGTCAGGGGCCATGTGTGTATCGAGCAGCCTTAAGCCCTCCTGGCTGACAAGGTCCTTCAGGATGACCACATCCGGCCCTTCCCGACCGATGATGCGCGCCAGACGAAATTCAGCGGCCACCAGCGCCGTGCGCGCCGCCTGCTCCAGCTTTGAAGATGGCGGCGTCCGGCTCAGTTGACGCTCGACGAGGGTGCGCCCGCTGGCTGATGGCGTGAAAAGTTCAAGATCGGCGGCCATGGTCATCAGCCACAGCTGGACGTCCCGGCTTTGCGACAGCTCGGCATGGCCAAGGAGCCAGCGCCGTATGGTTTGCTGCACGGTTCCAGCGGGCACGAAACGTTCGATCAGCTCATCGAGATTGCGGCCAATGGTGTCACGGATCTCAAAGTCAGCAGCGAGGCTGCCATGTGTGTGGGGGGCAGGCATGCGCGATGGATCCTGATTCGAAGGCCAAAGTTCGATCTTGAGATCAGGCCATGAGTCTGTACCCCACGGGAAGGCCGGTGCCCCCCTGTCTGGGAGCAAATCTGTGCAACATTGTGCTTTCTGCTCGTCGCGAGCAGATGACGAGCCCAAACACACCACCGCGGGTCAAAGCTGCGTCTGGGCGAAGTGTCACGAGGTTGTCGGGCGGTTTTCCACGGTGGCCGCGAAATCTGAACGGTTTGGGTTATCTGTGCTCCGGGTTGGGAGGCCTGAAAGGCTCGACGTTCGGGTCAGTCGCGTCCGGGCTTTCTGTGTCGAAGGCAGAACAGAGCGCAGACTTTGCAGCCAGCGGCGCGTTGTCCGGGTTTGTGGGGCAACTGGAGGTCTCGCGATGAGCCGGGCAGCGGCATTCTAGCGGTTAGAATGGCTGCTAGATTTCGATAGAGAAGCTGTGCTGTCGGCCAGCCTTCTTGCTGAACTGAAGGATGCGTTCATCATAGCTCACAAGAGGGCAACCCAGATCAATCGCCGTGGCAATCAGCAGCCTGTCTGCGGGATCGCGGTGCTCCAGATGATTGAGTGCGTAGCTACGCGCGGCCGCATGGTGTGTCAGCGAAACCGCCTCGATGCCGGGCCGGTCTAGGAACCGCTGCATCCATGCGTCGACGGGTAGATCGAGTTCTATTCGTGCCAAATCAACCAGCAGGGCAATCTCCCAGGCGGTAACCGAGCTTAGGAAAATGGTTCCGCCGCTCCGCCAGCAGTCGTCAATCAAGGTTCGCGTCGACGGGCGCAAGCTTTCATGGCCGCTATCGAGCCACAGGGCGATGTGAGTATCGAGAAGCAGGGCGTCCGTCATCGCGCGATTTCCCGACCGGTTTGTGCATCGGGCACGGTGTCCAAAACCGGTGCGGTCAGATCCACGTCTTTGGCGACGCGCACCGATCCTTGATGTGCACCAAACAGGGAATTCGCGCGGGCTCGGTCCTCCAGGAGATGCCGTAAGGCAAGCGCGACGGCGTCGGTTTTATTACCGCCCGTCATTTTTTTTGCAGCTTCCTCGATCAGTCTGACAACGTCGGGCCGATTGATTGTGATCACACGGGCCATGACGTTCTCCCGATCATTATATAAGTACGTATATAATGATTTAACGTAGATTGCAATGCGTCCGTTTTGCCAGCCCATTTGGAATGGCAGCCCGCTTCATGTTGCAGTTCTCCTTGGTAACGCAATCATGCAGGACCTCCTCCGGCAACAGCCTCGCCGGGCGACAACACGGCGACGCCGAACGGCAGGAAATGCTTCGTGTTGATGGTGACAACAATGAGTTCATGCGCTGCGGCGATACCGGCAATCACGGCATCGGCCATGCCGGGGTCGTAACCGGCCGCAAGCGCCTTCGCCTCCAGCCGACCGCCGATTGCGGCGGCCTGCGCGTCGAAGCCAATGATCTTGTCATCGTATGTGGAGACGAGACCACTGAGCCATGCTTTCAGGCTCGCGGCTTTCGTCGTCGCCCCCTTGTGGTCGAGGAGCGCGATTCCCTTCTCAATCTCGTGGATGGAGACGACCGACAGAAATAGCCGTCCATCGGTGTCCATGCGGTCCAGCCAAGTGAGGAAGCCTGCGGATGCTTCCGCCTTCGACGGCGCGAGCATGGAAACGACGTTGGTGTCGAGAAGGAAGCCGCTCAAAGCTCGACATCCCGCGATGGTTTGCGGTTACGCGGGAACTCTCCGCCGGGGAACGTCCTGAGATAGCTGACAAGGCCCGCCCGTTTGCGCGTCAGCGCCTTGCGTGCGATCTCCGCCGCCTCGACCGAAACCAGGGCCGCAACGGGCTTGCCATGACGGGTGATGGTCACGATCTCTCCTTTGACGGCTTCATCGACCAGGCCGGAAAATCCGGCCTTGGCGTCTCTGAGGTTGATGGTCAGCATGTGGCGCCTCCATATGTAGACATATGTGACTACATCTAATCTATTGGAGGGCAGATTTCAACGTCGATTTCGACGCCTGGAGCATCAGTCGCCGGAACCGAATAACTCGTCGAACAGGTCGCCGAACCATTGCTCGAACACCTCGATCTCGGCCTCTGTGACCGGTACAGGATGGGGCCAGTCGTCGGTGACGGTCCAGGTGGACAGGTCATGCCTGGGCGGCCTGCCGGGGAACGGCCACGGATAGCCCAAAAGCGCCTCAAGCTGCTCGGATGCTGTCGGCGGCCTGACGCGCCGGGCGCCGGCACCCGCGCCGCGATCAGACGCCATCGAGGTCGCGCCCGCTTGCCGGCCGCCACGC
>JBMFWV010000099.1:0-10733 GCA_049964915.1 Rhizomicrobium sp. | reverse complement strand
ACCATCAACTCCAGCCCTCCCACCCGCGTCTTCAGCGTCCTGGGCTTGTACCCGTTGCGCCAGCCGCGCCGCTCGCCGTTGCGCTCATACGTCCCAGCTCCCAGAAAACTCGTCATCTCCGCTTCCAACACCTGCTGCACCGTCCGCTGCACCAGTTCGCGAAGAAAATCCTCCCCGCCAAATCCACCTTGCAACCCCTCCACAATCCCAATACCCTGTCCCTTGCGAGCCGTCTGCATCGTCTTCCTCCTGAATGTCGTCTTCGTAAACAACATCCTAAGGAATCGCCACGATGGCTCGCTCTCGCTCACCCTTCAACAGCTTCTACAGAACTCTACGGACTCAATCTATTACAACCAGGAAGACCTCTTCGGTCCAGAAGTGGAGGCTAAGTTTCCTTCCGCCACCTTCGAGATCCGAGAAGCTGGTAATTGCTTTGCACTTGGCCGTTTTACGGCCAGCGTCTTCCACCTAATGCGAGTGCTGGAAATCGGACTTACTGCTGTTGGGAAGGTTTTCAACGTATCCCTCGCGCATACCAACTGGGAACCTGCGATCAGGGAGCTGGAATCGAAAATCCGAGGAATGCGTCAAGATCCGGACTGGAAGTCCGTTTCTGATTACAAAGAGCAGCAGGAGTTTTATGCTCAGGCGATATCCTACCTTGTGGTTGCTAAGGATGCTTGGCGCAATTACACCGTGCATGCGCGCGGGAAGTTTACCGAAGAAGAAGCTGCTCTGATGATGAAGAACATTCAGGCATTCATGCAGAAGATTTCCGTTCGTTTGGGCGAATAGACGTGGGTGCGCCGTCTAGTTTCGGTACTTCAAGGATGCTTGGCGCAATCATGTAGCCCTCATGCGGGAGTCTTACGACCGCGACCAAGCGCACGGCATTTTGCTTCACGTGCGCGACTTCACGGAGAAGCCGTCTAGGCAGCACCTTTTCTTGGCTGTCTTCAAATATCCAGAGATATCAGGGGATGAAACAGGGAAGTCTGGATAGTAGCATTCGGAATGGATAATCTATGTTCAACGTCATCCAAGACAGGATGGCCTTCAACCTTTAAGCCTCAGGATCGCTTTGTTGGACTCCTTGACCGCTGCCGTAAAGCAAGCCGAGCCGGGTCTGTGCTTCAGTTTCTCCTTCCTCCGCTGCCATCCGATACCATTTTGCTGCTTTGGCATAGTCTTGGGAAACGCCTTCACCTTTTTCGTATGCATACCCAAGGAGGAACTGAGCTTTCGCAAGCCCCTGCATTGAGGCTTCGCGAAAACAGTCGGTAGCCTTGACGGGATCCTTTGATACGCCCATGCCAGTAAGGTAGAGTACGCCAAGGCCATATTGTGCCATGGCATGGCCTTGGTCTGCGGCCTTCCGAAGCCAGTAGGCATCCATAGCGTAGTCTTGCGGCACTCCTCGGCCAATCTGATACAGAAAGCCGAGGCTGAGTTGCGCTTCGGCGTGTCCCTGATCCGCAGCCCGCCGAAACCAGAATGCGGCGTCTTGGTATGCCTGCTTAGAATAGTAAGTATGACCGAGTTGGAATTGCTCTTCGGCGTCGTTACTGTTTGAGAGAATCGATGCTTCCAATGGTCTTACAGCTAATATGTCCTTGTTAACTGGCTTGCATTCCATGAGGCAAGCAGCATCACGCCTGGCACGGGCGATGAGGCCTGAGCGAGTCTCTGAGAGGACAAGCGCATCAACTGCACGGGGAATATGCTGGAGTTCAGATTTGTCGGCCACTCTTCTTTGCCTCCTTGGCGAGAGTCTCGTATTCCCTTCTTGCGCGTGCGACTTGTTCGCCAACCGTCACTGCCAGCTCGGCTAGCAGGTCTCGACCCTGCTGCTCGGCCGCTTCCACATCTTTTCTTAATTTCGCGATCTCGCTGGCGCGTAGCGTGGCCAACTCCTGCTCAATTGCGGCAATGTGCTTCTTCGCTTCGGCGATCTGGCGGATGATCCGTATGAGTTCGGCTCCAATGCCCTCGCCCTGGACGGATTCGCTCGACTCGCTGTATTCATCAAGAATGCGCTGAAGAGCCTCAGCGTCGCCTCGACTATATGCCTCATTCGCCTCTGCCATAAAGCGAGTGCGGCGCTGCCGCTCGGCATCATCGTTGGCAAAATCGGGATGGATGCGCTTGGCAACTTCGCGAAATAGGGTCTTCAGGTCCGCCGATGGCTTGAAATCTGCGGCCTTTGATGCTTCGCCGTGGGTTGCCTCGTGGGTATCGTCCGCCCGCTTCCTGGCTCGCTCCGCGCGCTGACGGGCGGTAGCGGAACTCTCCAGCGAAGCCTCAAGCTCGGCAACGCGAGCGTCTAAGTCGTCCATTTCAGCGTAAAGAACGCCAACCTGTCGCAGGTAGCGGCCCTCAAAACTCTTTATCTGGGCACGAAAATCGGCCAGTTCCAGTTCGCGCTCCGCCAAGGATGCCCGGACGGAAGCTAATTCCTCCCGCTTGCGAAGAAGTTCCTCCTCCTCTGGCGTTATCTTTCGGATGATCTCAAGAGCCATGTTTCGGGTTACTCCAGTGCTGCAATTATCGCAAGGTGGGTCTAAGCCTCAACTTTTTTACTAGAGGCCCAAGCCAAAATCTTCTCCTTGCTCCTGCTTCGCCGCGATCTCCCGCTGCGGCGTGACAGCCTGCTCCTGCTCCTGCTTCTGTTCTGGCTTCATCTCCGGCACATGGGCGCTCGTGTGCGATACATCATGCCCAAGCGCGGCTCCCAGCTTTTCGCGGTCGTTGGTGAAGATTTGCGCGTCGTATGCGCCGCGTGAAACGGCAACGTAGGCCATGCGGTTGTTGAGCAGGTCTTTGGCTCCCAACTCGGTATCGGCGTGGATCAGCACCCGATACCCGTGCAGCGGATCAAGCCCGCTGATCTCCGACGCCATGACCAACGGTTCCCGCGAGATGTCCCGCTGCTGGCTCTCCGAGTTGCGCGACTGCGGGAACTGCCCATGCGTGCGCGTCTCTCGATACCGCTCGATCTCTATGTCCCCGATGGCCTTCGAGATCCACTCCGCCATCGTAGAGTTGAACATGCCCAGCTACCGGATGGAGCAGGCCAGAAAGACCCGGGACCCCGCGTCGGAGAGCAGCGAAGCCAACTGACCGGGGGAGCGGAGACCGGCGTCCGTTGTTGCGGGCAGGCCCTCCGCTCCGCCCTACGGGCTCTGCTGCCATGGTTCAGCCGTTGGCGGCGACTTGGCTTTGCCGACTCTCCTTTTACGCGAAGCGGAGAAAGGAGAGTCGGCCACCGGAGGCAGCAAGTTTTTGATATGGCGAGGTTTATAGGTTCGAGAAAAAAGATAATAGCCAATGTGAAATGGAGGAATCAAAATTTTCTTCGGTTGTTACGTAAATCTTTGATAGCAATGTCTTTTTTGCTTGCCTGCTTTATATAGACGTGCCAAAATCTTGACATTCATTGATGTGTTTTTGGGGTTACCTGAAAACGTATCGTTGATGGGTGCCTCGTTGCCGCATCTCAACGAGGACTTGTTACTCCACCGTCCAAGTTCAATGTGGGCGGCCAAAATACGGCTCCAGTTAGTAACTGTAGAGCCCAATAAGCACGATTAGAGATGGCGGAGTTCTTTGTCTCTGCCTGTCTCAGTCGTTACATATGTCCGCTCCACGGATTGTTTGGGGAGTGGAACCCAAATGTTGCGCAGATCCGCGCGACCGAAAAAATAAATACACGAACGAGAGGCCGCGTCCTCGATTGCGCAAACGTGCCGGAAATCCTGGCATTGCTGCGCTAGCACCTTCAGTGCAGAAAGGAGGTATGTCGCAGGGCACTCGCAAAGTGCTCGTAGTAGGTGCGTGATTTTGGGGAGCCAACCGGCTCTTCGGATTGCGTGAGCGCGCGGCTCGATGATCCCGGCACCGGTGTGCCGGAGCTCGCATCGATGCGGCGTTGGTATTAAGCGATGCACGGCAGGATGCCTGCCGAAGTACTGATCACTGTCGTCGCTGACGGGGGTGTTCAGTCGCATGAAATCCCTTAAGGGATGTAGGAGCAGACGTTGATGATTTATTTCGATGAGGACAATTTCTCGCTCGAAGCCTTGGCCGATGGCAAGTTGGTACTTTTGCCAGAGGAAGACGACGAAGTCACTCTCGCGGACATAATCGCGGATTCCGACGATGAAGCAGTGTTGGAAGGCTTTGACTTTGGCGGTGAGGAGATTGAGATCCCCTTCTAGCTATGAATCGCCCCTGGCAAAGCACGCTTGTTGTGATTTTGCGGACCCATGCGGGGGTCCGCAGGGGCGGCTCTGTTGCCTCACACGCGACGCGTGACAAAAGAGGCGACGATTTGTTTGCCGGCTTCAGAGATCTCCGCAAGCTGGGCTACAAGCTGGACGATGTACGCCAGTTCAAAGGGCGCCACATGAAGGCGCTCGTACAGGAATGGGAGCGGCGCGGTTTGAAACCGGCGACGATCGCCAACCGCATTTCGAGTTTCCGGCGCTTTGCCGAGTGGATCGGGAAAGCGGGGATGATCGAGGCATCCGAGCATTATGTGAGCGATCCGAAGTTTGTGCGGCGGAGTTCGGTCGCCAAAGTCGATCGCTCTTGGCAGGCCCAAGGCATAGATGTAGCCGCCACGATTGAACGAGTCAGAGCAGTTGCGCCGCGTGAGGCAATGATGCTCGAGCTGCAGTGGCGGTTCAAGCTGCGACCTTCCGAATCTATGCAGTTACGGCCGCATCTCGCCGACCGCGGGCACTGGCTGGGCGGTGAGCTGGGGAACGAAAGGCGGTCGTGATAGCGTCGTGGGCATCGATACGCCTAAACAGAGGGACGTTCTGAACCGGGCAAAAGCTTTTGCCGAAATGCCGAATGCCAGCCTCTGCGACCCAACCCTTCGTCTGGACCAGGCGAAGAGAAAATATTATCGGGTGATGCGGGCCTGTGGAATCACGCTGAAAACCGGACACATCACGTCGCATGGGTTGCGCCATAGCGGCGCGAATGACCGGTATGAGGAGTTGACGGGAAAAGCGTCTCCGGTGCGGGGCGGCGGTCCGGTGGATCCGGAACGGGATGAATACGCCCGGCGGATCGTGGCGGAGGAACTGGGCCACAGTCGGCCGCACATCACGACGCACTACATCGGGCGCTACAGGCGCAATAATACTGCTGAATCGATCTAACCCAAAAAAGACAGGATGAATGCTGTTCCGTCCGCAGGACCGCGTCAGCGGTTCATTCTGCGTGACAGCAAATGTTCGCAAAGAACCTTCCAAAAAATCATCGACCTACGGGTTATGAGTCCGTAGGCCGAAGGAAAAGCAAAAGGGGAAACTTTAGGGGGCGCAGGATGCTCCAGGGGGCGTTTCTGGCGCCTTGGGCAAGGGCTTCCCTACCCTCACCCTGCTTGAGCTGTTGTAGTGGCTTTTCTGTTCGATTCAGGACTGCTTTAATTCGTTAGCCGATGCTGCCTACCCCACCCCGGCCTCCACAGGTAGTTCTTGCTTTTGTACTTGCGCGGGGTGGGTGCGGGAGGGGCGCTAGCGCCCTCCCGCTGAAAGCGAGCGCAGCTCGCCGGTTCGCCTTGCAAAGGCGCTCCTTTTTGTAGCTGGGAGGTTTGGAGGGGCGCAGCGCCCTCCAATGTATGCGCAGCAGGTTCGCCCAAAGGGCGTTCCTTTGAGGTTTTCCTCAGCCGAAGGCTGAACGACTACAGGCTGTTTTCTATTAGGAGCTTTAACTACAAGAAGAAGTGTCACCAAATCATCCCCACTTTGGCGGGATAGTGTCACCAAATCATCCCCATAAGCGTCACCAAATCATCCCGGAAAAACCGTACGAATCACAGGGCTTGTGTGGATGAAATGGGCTAGGGAGATTAGGCCGACCGATCAGGAATGACAGCTAGCCGGAGCGGATGCACGGTAATGCCGCGCTGCGTCGCTTCGACTTTGAGATGCCGGAGAAATGGCGTTACGACGGCCAACTCTTTCTTCACGCGATTACGGAACTGCCGAATATGGCGGTAGGAGCTGCCAAGCTGCATCATGAAGGATTGCCAGTCGATGGTTACAGGTTTGCCGCCGCGCCCGCGCGTAAGCGTATAGGCGCGATAGAGGCACCATGCGTAGAGGTCGAGGTGTAGGGACGAATTTTTGAGCGCCCGGAGGGCCATCATGTCGAGGGGGACGCATGTGTGCATGACCTGCCGGTAAAAACTTTCAGAGAGCACAATGTAGCTTTGGAAAAGCCCTTCCTGATTCTCGTGCTTGGCCGTCCACCAGAACTGACCGCGCTCTGAAATTAGGGTGTCGGCGAAAGCGTAGCCGTCTCCAGATGTGTGGGCCTGGTCGAAGTTAATCCGCACCCTCATAAAACGCTCGACTTGGTTCTTGAGGCGGCGCTTGTCGCTGCGCTTCCCTGCTCCGTTATCGGGATTTAGGCCGATGTTGAGCATGAACTTGTTGAGGCTGCTTCCCAGGTAGATCGTGCGCTTCTGTTCGTCCGACAACTCCTGCCGATTCTTCATTCGCTCGGCCTCGGTCATCACGTAGAACATGAGCAGGCGCGGAACAGTTCCATAGGGATAGCCAATGCACTCCGGCTGCCGCGTCTTAGGGTTCACCCGGAAACCAGGCTGAAAGGTCACTGTAAGCCACGGCGTGGATCGGGACCACGCTGGCATAGTGCCTGGATCATCGTGGGGGAAGGTGCATTGCACGAGCTGGCTGGGCATGTAGGCCAGATCCTCGGTGCCATATTCCTGCGCTTGATGAGCAGCGATCGCGTTCAGCAAGTCAATCTGCGCCTTCGTGATGTCCTTCGGCTTCCGTGCTGGCTTGATCTCCTTGGCCGCTGGAAACGGCTTCGAGAGAATGTCGCCTATGCGGGTGAACTCGTCATTCTGATTCATGGACACAACCTTTCAGCTGTGCAAACGTGCGGATTTTTGGATTTATGCACGTTCAGAAATCCACCCTTGCAAGAGTTCTTCGATCAACTCCGAGAGGTCCTGCGGATCGCCCCGATCTTCAAGCGTGCGGTTAGCGATCTTCTTCGTCGTCTTCCGCAGAAAGATGGTCGTCGGCTCAAACTCCGGGTTGCTGCGCTTCCCTGGTGGCCGCCCTCGGGAAACCAAGGTGGGCTGTGGCTTCACCTCCACGGTGACACCCTCCAGCTTAGTCGTCTCCGGCGGACGGGACTCCTGGCGAACGCTCTTGATCGCTCCGAACTTACCCATGCTGCGTGATCTCCTTACCAACGGACTCGTATGCACTCCAAGCGCGACCGGCCCGCTCATCCTTGACGGCATAAACGGGGACGCCGGTGGCGGCGGCCTTTTCAAAAGCGGCGAGGCGCGGGATCTCCGCCGCAAAGATGGGGAATGTCTCTTCGACAAGCATCTCGCGGAGCTGCTTGCCCTCGGTCCTTGGGGGCGGTGGCACCTTCGTGAGCAGAACCTTGTATCGCTCATTGTGGAGCGCCTGAAGCTTTTCGAGCGTATGAATGAGGCCGTCGGTCGCTACGGTTTCCGGCTCCGCTGGAATCACTATGAGGTCGCAGCCTTCGGCCAGCTCCCGGAAGTCTTCATCGGACGGATTGCCCTCTGTGTCGATCACGATGTGCTCATAGTCGCGAACGTGCTTAGCCATCTGCGCGGCGGGAATGACTTTGAACGGGAGTCCTTGCCCGGTTCCGCGCAGGCTCCACTTGGTGGCGCTGCGAATGCCATCGCCATCGACCAACAACGTAGGCGCAAGCCGCTGAAGGTAAGCGGCGAGATGGATAGCCGTTGTGGTCTTTCCCACACCGCCTTTGTAGCTGGTAACTGTAACGATCATGCCAATTTGCCCTTGCATAAATCTAAACATGCAAACATCCGAACGTACAGATTTTTGCATGTCCAAAAATCCACACGAACCAAAAGAGGCACTACTGGAATTTGTTTTGTAGTCACATTGGGACTACAATCACAGCATGGCTATTGGCAACACTTACGTTCGTGCGCGGATCGATACCGGCACCAAAGAGCGCGCCGCAGGCGCTCTCGAAGAGATGGGCCTGTCTATCTCCGACGCTATCCGTCTGCTCATGCTGCGTGTCGCAGATGAGCGCCGTCTCCCCTTCGAAGTGAAAGTTCCTAATGCGAAAACCCGCAAGGCCGTTGCGGAACTCGAGAGCGGAAAAGGGAAGAGCTTTGCGAGTGTCAACGCTCTGATGGCAGATTTACATGCGGACGATTGAGCGTTCTTCTACCTTCAAACGGGACTACAAACGGGAAGCGAGAAGCCAACATCGGAACACGCTCGACGCCAGCTTGACTTCTGTGCTGATGGCATTGGCGAATGACCAGCCGTTGGAATCACGCCTTCGAGACCACGACCTGAGCGGAGATTGGGCGGGCTATCGTGAGTGCCACGTCAAACCCGATCTTTTGTTGATCTACCGTAAAAGCGGGGAGGATCTTTTGCGTTTAGCTCGGCTTGGCTCTCATAGCGAACTTTTCGGTTAGAAGCCCCCGTTAGATACCGATTCGCTCTACTTCATCGAGTGAGACTTCATCGCTACGGCGGTCATAGAGGCCGGTGGTGCGAGCCGATTCATGGGCGGCCATCTGCTGCGCTATTTCCAGCTTGCCACCGTTTTTTAGATACGCGGTGATGCCGGTGGCGCGGAAGGTGTGGCAACCGATCTCTGTCTCGATCCCGGCCTCGGCCGCTCGCCGCCGAATCATCCGCCACACATCGGATTGCAGCATGGGACGCTCGGCCAGCTCGCCGCCGCGCCCCCTGCTGGTACGAAAGAGCGGCCCCTTCCTGTCCTTGGCGATGTCAGCGGCGGCGATGTACTCCTCCAGATACCGGTCCAGGTTGTGATGCGTTGGCATCTCGTGCTCCTTGCCGCCCTTTTCGTGCAGCCGCACCCAGCCTCGCCGCCCCTGCACAAAGAAATCCTCCACCTTCATCGCAACCGCAGCTCCCACGCGGGCGAAGGTGTAGACCATTAGAGCAATCAACGCACGGTCGCGCAGACCGGGAAGGGAATCGGTGTCGATGGCGTCGATCAGCGCCCGCGCCTCATCCACATTCAGGACCGGAGTTTTGCCCTTCCGCTGCGTGTGCTTCGGCCCGCGCACCGCATGAGCCGGGTTCACGGCGAGAACCTGGCCGACTACCATCCAGTCGAAGAGCATCCGCAGCGCGGCCAGGCGTAGTTTCACCGTGGGCTTGGAACACTGCCGGAGCTGGTCTTCAACAAAAGCCGCAACGTGGACCGGCTCCACCTGGGCCAGATCTTCGATGCCGATTCCGGCACAGTAGGCGGAGAATTGGCGGATCGCCTCCAGATAGGCGCGGCGGGTGTTGGCATTTCGGATGTGGGAGCTGAAGAAGTCGCGCATCCGCTTGCGGGCCTGTGGCTGGGCCGTGAAGACGGAGGGCTGGGAAGGGGATTGAACCTGGATTGCGCCGGGCGTCATGGTTAGATTATACGCATGATAAAGGACATTATCATGCGTAAAAGCATGCAATCCTCTGGAAACAAGGGGCGGCGGTCGTGGGTCAAACTTACCCGTTATGAGACACGCTGGGGCGTTGGTCAGTATCCACGAACGCCGCGACCGGCAAGCTCATCTACTCAATTTTCTTTCTGGCACTCTTTACAATCGGCGACATGAGCAACGCGTTCATGTTCTTGGGTGGCGTACTGTTCCTTATATGCGTCAACGTTCGATTGGTTATTTGGCTTGTCGTCTGGGTGGCTTTGCTCTAGCACTTCAATCGCAGCAAGCAATTCCTTGCGGGCGTCTACGCAACGGGATTCTAGTTCCCCATAAATGGGGCATTGTGGTTTGGGCATGTGGACAACTCCTCTACAGTAGGTCAGATACCACCCTTTAGCGTACTGGCTCCAGACCGGATTATTTACTGAACCTCTCCCACCAAGGCGGAATTCGCGGGTTCCACTCTACGACGCCATGATGCCACGAGCACGTTCCGCGCCTGTGCGCAGAATAGCTGTACGTTCCATCAGCACAAAGTGCGCTAGCATGGCTCTCAATTGTCAGATCGTGAACTGTGCCAGCCGTCACGAAGACAAATGCAAGCGTGAGAACCCAAATATACCGGGAGGTTTTGTGCCGGATAAGATCGACACAGACCTTAATCGTGATCGCTAAGAAGACAAGGATCGGCAAGATGGACATCGGGCTTAGGAGCCAACCCACGAGAAAGACCGCTGCAAGCATAAGTGGGCGGCGGTAACGAAATGCCGCAAACATAAGCGAGCGGCGGTAATCAGATTGCGACTTCACGATTGAGCTCCGAAGTCTCTCCGTCCCAGAACTGTCGAATAGCTTCCACAATTCGCGCCCTGCATTCGGTAATATAAGCCGGGCCGGGAAGCTGCACTTCCTTCGTTCGATCAAAAAGCAGCGTTAACACCCGCTGCGGATTTTCGCCCCTCATGCAAAACGTGAACCAAAGCACGAGGCCGTTGTTCGGCATCGACTTGTCAAGCGTTTGAAGTGGGCAAAGCTGAATGTCTAGACAGCCCTCGTCACTTAGTTGTGCGAGAGCAGCCTCGATGGCTGCGCTTTGCTTCGACATGATGGTTCCTCCACTGCCATTAGGGCATAGCCGTTGAGGAAAAGTACGGATTTGCGGGAAAAATCTTGCAAAAAAAGAAAGCCGGTTCAAATTTCGGCGGCGCTTCGCACCGTATGAAACACGGCGGGCGGTCAGTCG
>JBMFWV010000098.1:0-11017 GCA_049964915.1 Rhizomicrobium sp. | reverse complement strand
TCAGGTCGCAAGACCCGCGTGAAACCGGTCTCAGTGAAGCAGGACGTCAGCGGCAGATTTGCTCAGAAATGAGCAGGCTTGCGTAGGTCTGACGGAACGGTGTTGTTTGTCGGCGAACTCATTTTAGCCTATCGCGGGAGGGTCAATAGACGTGCTCTGGAGATGGGTCCTGAAAAGCACTCCGTTGGCTTATTGCTTTCGCCCCGTGTCCAAGAAATCACGTGCGCTAAACCCCTGTGGTGCGCTTACTTCCGTGATGGGATCGGCACGGTCGTCAAATTCGAGCTTCAGGGCCCGGCTGATCACCGCGTGCATGTCGTAAAGGCAAGTTATGTAGGTGAGTTCCATAACTTCCTCGTCGGAAAAGAGGTGCTTAAGCTTCTTAAACACGCCGTCCGGAACGCGACCGCGTGCCTGTACAAGATAGTCGGTATAGGCAAGAACAGCACGCTCCTTCTCATCGAAGCAGTCGGCTGTCTGCCATTCCTGGACGGCCGCGATTTTTTCCTCCGGGACATGGAGGCCGCGCAGCGACTTGCAATGTTGGGAATAGACAAACTGGCTCCCCACTGCCCATCCGGCGCGAGTCTGCGCGAGTTCGCGCAATACAGGATCGAGCTTGCGTTCCGGGTTACGGTAGAGTCCAAATCCACGTACCGCATGGTCAAAAATATCGGGCACAAGCGCAAAAACGGTCCACCAATTGCCAGGTGTGCCAGTCGCGGTGCCGGGGTCCTTGACTGGATCGCGGTCAGGACCAAACAGAAGGTCGTAGTAGCGCAGGATGGTCTTATCGGTCACCTCGCCGCGCGGCACTTGTTTCAAACGGGGCATCATCACACCTCCTGTTACGCCTGCGCCGTAGCTTTCAACGCATCGCGAAAGTCGTCTGCTCCGATGATCTGCTTGGAGGCGGCGGTTTCAGCAATAGTCCGGCAGGATCCATAGCGTAAGCGGAACAGATGGACACTCTGTCTTATGTCATTGGGCGTAGCGCCGAATGCTGTCGTCGTGATCAGCGACGCACGAGCCTAGCATCCGATTTCCGCGAGGAGCAACATCAATGTAAAATAGATTGACGTTACTTTACGCAAGCAAGAGGAGGTGGCAAATGAGCTTGCGTCCTCTCAGATGTCAGAGCGCAGGGGCTCGCGCGCCCCTTACGCATTGAAGCGGAAATGCATCACATCACCATCGGCGACCACATAGTCCTTGCCTTCGAGCCGGAACTTGCCTGCGTCGCGGGCCCCGGCTTCGCCATTGTGGGCGATATAGTCGGCATAGGCGATGGTCTCGGCGCGGATGAAGCCATGTTCGAAATCGCTGTGGATGACGCCGGCAGCCTGGGGCGCGCGGGCTCCTTTGGCGACGGTCCACGCCCGGGTTTCCTTGGGGCCGACGGTAAAGAAGGTGATGAGGCCCAGAAGGCCGTAGCCGGCGCGGATGAGGCGATTGAGGCCCGGCTCCTCAAGGCCGAGGCTGGCGAGGAATTCGGCGCGCTCGGAGGCCGGCAGCTGTGCCAGTTCCTCTTCGATGCGCGCCGAGATAACGATGCTGGCGGCGCCTTCGGCGGCGGCCTTGGCCGCGACGGAGGCAGAAAAGTCATTGCCGGTTGCCGCAGCGCTCTCCTCGACATTACAGACGTACAGCACCGGCTTCTGGGTGAGGAGGCCAAGCTGGCGATAGGGCTCACGTTCTTCGGCGGCAAGTTCTGCGAGGCGTGCAGGCTTGCCCGCGCGCAGGAGCGTGGCAGCCTTTGCCATCAGCGCAAACTGCTCCTGGGCAAGCTTGTCACCGGCTTTGGCTTTTTTCTCGAGGGGAACGATGCGCCGCTCAAGACTGTCGAGGTCACAGAGCATGAGTTCGGTCTCGACGGTCTCCGCATCCCCGACGGGGTCGATCCTACCCTCGACATGGGTGATATCGCTGTCCTCGAAGCAGCGCAGCACATGGACGATGGCATCGACCTCGCGAATATTGGCGAGAAACTGATTGCCGAGGCCTTCACCTTTGGAGGCGCCGCGGACCAGCCCGGCGATATCGACAAAGGTGATGCGGGTGGGAATGATCTCCTTGGATTGGGCGATCTGCGCCAGTGCCTCAAGCCGCGGATCCGGTACGGCCACATCGCCGACATTGGGCTCG
Source organism: Rhizomicrobium sp. (assembly GCA_049964915.1). Classification (GTDB taxonomy): domain Bacteria; phylum Pseudomonadota; class Alphaproteobacteria; order Micropepsales; family Micropepsaceae; genus Rhizomicrobium. The sequence continues at coordinate 8,872 of JBMFWV010000098.1, read as the reverse complement.
ATGGTGCAGAAGGGATAATTGGCGGCCTGGGCCGCGGCGGTCTCGGTGAGGGCGTTGAAGAGCGTGGACTTACCGACGTTGGGAAGTCCGACAATGCCGCATTTAAATCCCATGCCTAGTCGTCCTTTGGGTGCAAGGGGCCTGGGGCCGCAGGTTTTGGTGGGGCTAAGAGAACGGTGACCTTGTTCATGAAGCCGGCATCATCGTCGGCAGCGAGCTTGGGAAGAGCCTCGCTGATCGCCGCAAGCAGGGGCGCGAGCCAGTCTTCGTCGGCGCGGGTGAAATCGCCGAGTACATAGCCATAAACCCGCTCCTTGGTGCCGGGATGACCGATGCCGATGCGCATGCGCCGATAGCCTGGTCCAAGGGCGGAGGTAATCGAGCGCAGGCCATTGTGACCGCCATCGCCGCCGCCGGTTTTGACCCGCATCTTGCCTCCGACCAGATCAAGATCGTCGTGAATGACGACTATGGCGTTCAGGGGCAGCTTGTAAAACTTTGCAAAGGCGCCGACCGCGATGCCGCTATCATTCATGAAGGTCATGGGTTTGAGCAGAAAGGTCTTGCGCCCACTGAGGCTGCCTTCGGCGACGTCGCCACGAAAGCGCGTTTTGAAGGGTGCAAATGCATAGCGTTCATGGATGTGGTCGATCGCCATGAAGCCGACATTATGGCGGTTGCGGGCGTATTCGCGGCCCGGGTTGCCGAGGCCTGCAATCAGAAGCGGGGTATCGACCTCACGCGCCATCGTCCTCATCTTTTCGACAGGCTATCCAGAAGACACGCGCCCCTGCGGCGTCCCTTGAAAGCCCGCGCAGTCAGCCAAAAAGCAAGCAGACGAAGATCCGGTCGCCTACTTCTTCTCAGAGGTCGCAGCCGGCGCAGCACCTTCAGCGGCAGGTGCAGCCTCGCTCTTGGTCAGCTCTTCACGCATTGCCGAGGGGGCAACAACGGAGGCCACGGTGAAGTCACGGGCAATGGTCGGACGCACGCCTTCGGGAAGCTTGATCGCCGAGATATGCAGCGAATCGTTGATATCCATCTCCGAAAGGTCGGCATCGAGGAATTCAGGGATATTGTCGACGGGGCAGATCAGTTCGATCTCGTGACGCACGATGTTGAGCGTGCCGCCGCGCTTGATGCCGGGAGAGACATCGCCTCCCTTGAAGTGAACCGGGATGGCGAGGGTGATGGTGGTGCCCGCTTCCAGACGCATGAAGTCCACATGCACCGGCCGGTCGGTCACCGGGTCGAGCTGTACATCGCGGGGAATGACGCGGGTCTTCTTGCCGTCCACCTCGAGCATATAAAGTGAGGTGAGGAAATTGCCGGCGCCAACCTGACGCTCAAGCTCGCGGCTGGCGAGCATCACCGCCAAGGGGGCATCCTTGCCGCCATAGACGATGGCTGGGATGAAGCCTTTCTGGCGGGTCCGGTAGGCCGGGCCTTTGCCGGTGCCAGAACGGGGTTCGGCTTTGAGTTCGAGCGTCTCGCGCATGTCGCTAAGTCCTTGATTTTCCAGAAGTTAGCCCAATGGCCAGCGGCGATGGGCTCGGAAAGCGCGGAGGTGTAGCGGAAGTGGACGGCAAAGACAAGGTCGGCCGCACCGCTTGTGCGCCCGAATTGGTCGCCACGCGCGTGCCCCTGCGCCCGGGTATTGTTCACTCCTTCGGCCATTTGCCGCATCCGTCTTATCCTGATCGCCGCGTCATGGGAACCGTCAAACCCAGAAGGGAGTGGCTCATGGGCTATGGTCAGTCGGGCCCATGCTGGCAGGCATCTGCGGATCTGCGCGTCGCGATGGATCAGCACGCAGTCTGGAGCCACGCCTTGGTGGACACCGACGCGGGAGGCTCAAGCCTGCACATGATCGTACCGCGCTGCAGGGCGTTCGCATCAACGCTCACGCCAGCTTTACAGAATACAATCACGATCGCGGCTGACTTAGGGCTTTGAGATGATGCTGACAGCATGGGCGCCGGTGAAGCGGGTGCTCCATTCGGACGGCGTCTTGCTCTCAGCTGCGGAATTTTGCGACTGCCGCAGAATCAAAGTACTCGTCCAGCCGGGTGATCCGTCCGTTTTCCACCAGGCAAACGATACAGGCGTCAAGTTCCACCGTCTGCCCATCTTTTGCCTTCACGCCCCGTAATGTGTGCTGATGAACAAAGCCGCCGGGAAAGACTTGAAGGCGGCGCGCATCATACTTGCGCTGGGGAATGCGCTGGACAAAACCCTTGAGGGTTTCAACATTGTCCATTGGTGTCTGTTCAATGCCATCCGTATTGTGCCAGATCTTGGCATCGGGAGCATAGAAGCGCTCAAGGGCCGCGATGTCACCTTTCTCAACGGCATCGAAGAAACTCTTGGCCAGCGCACGTATGGCATCACTCATAGCTTTCTCCTGCAACGAACTTGCAGACGCTATCGCTTAGGAACCTAACTGTCTACAACAGTGGAGGCATGGCTCCCGCAATATTTGCGGGTTGTCGGGCTGTTTGGAACTGGCGCGGTAAGCGAGTTAACCAGATCCGGTGGGGTGCGTGGCAAGCACGTTCTTGCCTGACAGAGCGGCTCTCTATTGCTCCCTGCTTTGCAAGGCGCGGGCGAGCATTACGGTGCGTGCACCGATGCTCTCGGCGAGCGTCTGGTTGGCTGGGTTGACGAGACGGCCCACGTCATCGAAGGCTTCATTGGCGCGTGGCACAGCCAGTTGCTCCGCGGTCACAAGCACCCCCATGCCGCTCAGGATCTGGCGGACATGAGCGAGTCCGCGCACGCCCCCCCAGTTGCCTGGTGATGCAGAGAGGATACCCGCCACCTTGTTGCGAAAGGCCGTAAGTGAGAGCGCCGTTTCATTCGAATTCGGAAGTGGTCGGGAAAGCCAGTCGAGCGCGTTCTTGAGTGCAGCCGACAGCGAGCCATTATATTCGGGGGCTGCGATGAGGTAGCCGGCGGAGTCGCTGCACAGCTCTCTGAGTGCGCGCGCCCCCTCCGGCATGCCAAGCTCTCCCTCGGCGTCTGCATCATAGAGTGGAAGCTTGAAATCGCCGAGGGTGATGCGGCGGACTGTGGCTCCGGCGTTTTCGGCACCACGGGCAGCCTGCTCGACCAGAAGACGGTTATAGGAACCGCGGCGCAACGAGCCGGAAAAGGCAACGAGCGTGAGGCTCATGAGTCTTTGAGCCACGCCGTTCCGGCCCAATCCGCGGCAAGGCCACCGCCTTCGGGCACCGGCACCTCGCGGATGCGCTCTGGCACGTCATCGAACTCCAGGCGGAGTGCTTTACACATCACCGCATGTGTATTGTAGCACAGCGCGTGATAGCTCAGTTCGAGGATATCCTCGTCGGACATCAGCTTCTGCAGTGCCGCAAAGGTCGCGTCACTGACCCTGCCGCGTTCAAGAACAAGTGCGTCGGTATAGGCCAGAACCGCCCGCTCCAGTGGCGAATAGACTTCGGCAACATTCCAGTTGGGAATCGCGGAGATTTTGTCCTCCGCAAGACCCTGTCGGCGTGCGGCTTTGCAGTGTTGCGAAAAGACAAACTGGCTTCCCACGGTATAGCCGACGCGCAGCAAGGCGAGCTCACGTAGCCGGGTGTCGAGCTTGCTGACGCAGGTGTCACTGAACATGCCAAACATGCCAAATTGAGCGACGGCATGGTCGAACACCGGCGGGACGAGGGCGAAGACCGTCCACCAGTTGCCAGGAGTGCCGGTGGCCGTGCCGGGTTCCTTGACCGGATCACGACTGCCAAACAGCTTCTCATACTGTTTCTTGACGCTAGGTGATGCATCCTCAAGTCCCACCTGACGTAGTCTGGGCATAGCCACCTCCTCCAATTTTTGCGCTGCGGCGTGGATAGGAAAATTACTTAGGATCCTATCTAGTACAAACGGCGCTCCTGGTGCTAGTATCTTGCGCAGGAACCGAGGGAGGAATGCTATGCCGGTGCCCGAAAACAAGGTCTTTCAACTCCAGGGGATCAATCATTTAGCCTTGGTTTGTAAGGACATGGCCCGCACGGTCGACTTTTACAGCAATGTGCTTGGCATGCCGCTCATCAAGACGCTCGATCTTCCGCGTGGCCTCGGGCAGCACTTTTTCTTTGATATCGGCAATGGCGATGCGCTCGCGTTTTTCTGGTTTCCGAACGCCGCCGAAGCGGCACCAGGTATCTCATCGGCCGCGGCTTTGCCGGGAGAAGGCAATATCGCCTCTGGTCATGGTTCGATGAACCATGTTGCTTTCAATGTCCCGGCGGAGCGGTTTGATGAATATTATCAGAAGCTGCAGACACGGGGCGTGCGCGTTAGCCAGATCATGAATCACGATGAATCGGAAAGTCAGGTCAGTGCGACCGTCTCTCCCTCGACCTTCGTGCGCTCCTTCTATTTCTTCGATCCAGACGGGATCTGCCTCGAATTTGCCTGCTGGACACGTGTTCTTGATCCCAAAGTCGATGTTCGCCATGAGCCTGTCGACGCAAGCGGCAAGAAGCGCGCAGTTGTGCTGGAGCCGGCCGAGTAGAGAACCCAAATCAGGGTGTGCTGGGGGTCAGGACAAGTCCTGGGGCAGGTTTTCCTGCCTCAGGGCATGGAACAGCCAGTGGCAAAACAAGCGTATCGGCTCCGAGGAGATGGCCTCCTTTTGGTAGACCAGCCAATAGGCATTTTTGCTAGTCACGCGGAGCTTGAAGGGTTCGACCAGCAGTCCCATCTCGAGATAATGATTGACGAGGGGGGTGCGTCCGATCACGACACCGATGCCTTCCACGGCGGCAGTGGTGGCAAGCTGAATTGTATCAAATTTGAGACCCCGGTCGGGATCAATGTGTCTGATATTGGCGCCGGCCGCGTCGGCCGCCGCAATCCATTCGGGCCAGCCCTCAGGGCGCCGCGACACAATGAGCAGTGGATGATGCGCAAGGTCAGCGGGCGTACGTAGAGCCTTGGGGCCCCTCAGAAGATTGGGCGCGCAGGCCGGAAACATGTCTTCGTGCGCGAGTTTTTTTGCCACCAGACCCGGCCAGGCATGATCATCAGCGCCTACTCTGATGGCGATGTCAGCCGTGCTGCGGACAAGACCGGTCGGAAAGCCGAGATCTCCAACGGTATTGACCTCCACCTCGATGCCAGGATTGTGGGCATAAAAGTCCGTCAGGCGTGGAACAAGCCAGCAACTGGCAAAGCTTGGAAGGCTATGGACACGAATGACCTTCTCCGGTGTCTGGCTTTCCACCATGCGCACGGCGGCGAAGATCTTATCGAAGGCTTCGGCCACATGTTGATGGAATTCGCGCCCAGCCTTGGTCAGCATTGCGCCGCCCGCGGTGGTCAGAACAAGTTCGACGCCCAGATGCTTCTCCAGCTGGCGAATCTGATGGTGCACGGCGGCTGGCGTCACGTTCAGCTGCTCGGAAGCCCTACGGATATTGCCTTCGTGGCCAAAGGCCACGAAGGCTCTTAGTGCTGTCAGAGGGGGCAGGCGGCGCATTGGCGTCTCCCTGACCTCAATCCCCGTCTATTGCACTGCAATATGGGCGCCAATAGAATTTCCTTAGGGTTCAAACTTTTTTGGTTTGCTGCCGGAACATTGAAAATCATAGCATTTTAACAAGTGCGTTGGAATGGCGGGGCTTTCTTTTCGCCACACCAAACGTGCGGCTTGAGGGAGTAATTCACAGGGGGCGTAGCTGCAATGACAGCGAAATCATATTGGTTGACCGGTACCATTCTAGGCGCGTTGGTCCTTTCGGGGGCGGCGCAGGCACAAACGGGGAGCACCCAATCCAACACTAAGACGCCAATCGCCAGTCCCAATAGTAATCAAATCGAAACCGTCATGGTCACCGCGGAAATGCGGCGCGAGTCAATCCAGACGACACCAGTTACCGTGACCGCGGTAAGTGCCTCACAAATTTCCAAGATGTTTGTACACAATTTGGCCGATCTCGATCACGTCGCGCCAGACTTCCTCATCGAGGGCGTGGGCGCGATCCATCGCAATGCGGCCGTGATCTATTCGCGCGGCGTTGGCTACGAAGGCGTTGATCTTGGTCAGGATCCGGCCGTTGCCATCTCAGTGGACGGCGTTTTCGAACCTAGTAATGTCGGCGCTCTGTCGAACATGCTGGATGTTGCCAACATACAAATCCTGCAGGGCCCTCAAGGTACGCTCTGGGGCAAGAACACCATCGCCGGCGTGATCAACGTCACGACCAAAAAGCCGGGGACGGTCTTTGGGATCGAGGGCTCGGCACGCTATGGCAGCTATGGCCGGCAGGATTACTTCATGGCTGTCAATCTGCCGATCGACAGCACGCTTGCGGCCCGCATTGCATTCTCGAGCCAGTATTCGGATGGACCCTACAAGAACGCCTATCAACCACCGCCCGGTCAACCGCCAGTGCCCAAGCGTCTGGGTGGCGACAATATCAAAACGGTGCGTGGCACGCTTGTCTGGACGCCCATTCCCAGGCTCAGCTTCGATCTTATGGCGAGCTATACCCATGATCGCAGCCCGTCGGTTGGCGGCCAAAACGGTTCGGTGCCTACTGATGTCCTCACCTTCTTCGGCTATCCCGGTTGGGATTATCGCACGCCGGGCCTTCCTTATCCGCTGGGGCCGAACAAACCCTTCGTCGTCTATCGCAATTTTCCGAGCGGCGATTACGAGGATGATACCTTTATCGCTCTGAACACCCGCTACCGCACACGTGATTTCGACATCGTCTCCGTCACCGGCTACGTCCGTAACTCGAACTATAGCTATAACGACTACGACAATACGGAACTCAACTTCTTCCAGTCGACCTTTGGTTTGCACAGCAAACAGCTGTCCGAAGAGCTACGCCTTGAGTCGAATACGCATGGCCCGCTGAAGTGGGTCGCTGGCGCGATGTATTCCACCCGCAGATGGGATGGCACGCAGCTTTTTTATTCGATGTTCCCAACACTCAACAATCACATCGACTATTCACGCCAGCACGACAAGTCCTGGGCAGTCTACGGGCAGGCAACCTATGCCATCACCTCAAAACTTAACCTCACCGGTGGCGTGCGCTATACCTCGGAAATGAAGGATATCTTCCGTATTCCATCGCATGACAGGTCGCTGCCGACGCCGGCCCCTTTTTACTACTCGAAGACGTGGACCAACGCGACCTACCACACCAGCCTGAGCTACAAGATCAACTCGACCAAGATGGTCTATATCAGCTATTCGACAGGTTTCGTTTCAGGTGGGTTCAATACGCGCGTCGATACCGCCTTCCTAACCGGCCAGCCCTATTCTCCGGAAACCGTCAATGCGTGGGAAGCGGGCTTGCGTTCGGACTGGTTCCGTAATCACCTGCGCGCAAATTTGACCGGCTTCATGAACAAGTATGACAATCTGCAGGTAGGAGCGTTTATCCCCGGAGGCGGATTACAACAGGCCATTGTGAACAATGCCCATGAACAGGCTGATGGTGTGGAAGCTGAATTAACCGCACTACCCTTTGGCAACCTGCTCCTCTCTGCCAATATCGGTTGGCTCGACGCCAGATATACGAGCTTCCTTGCCGATCTTAGCGGGACGGGTGTCGCCACCAACAATGCCTCGCTTGTGGTCCCCAAGTCTCCCAAATGGACCTACCGGCTCGGCGCGTCGTATGACTTCAATCTCGACGGTCATGGACACCTGACACCTCAAGTCGATTACGCCTACCAATCCTCGGTCTTTGCCGAATTGACCAATTCACCGGTGGGCTATCAGAGCGGGTATGGCCTGCTCAACGCCAGCGTTGCCTACGCACCTCAGGGCGGCAACTGGACGCTGTCGTTCTACGGCAAGAATCTGACCAACAAACTCTATCGAATCTCCGCGGTGCCGAGTTCGGGCTATTTCACGCAGCTCTATTTCGGAAATCCGCGGACCTATGGTGTGCAATTGACCTTTAAACTTGATCGCGACTAGTCGGGGACAAAATTTATTGTTGGGCGGGCGGTAGCTGTGCCGTCCGCCAGCCAGTCCCAGACTGGCGCCTCAAGAGGAGATTCACATGACAACAGCCTCTGATGCGGCTCGTCCCTTTGAATATCTCGGCGTCAACCATGTCGCACTGGTGTGCCGCGACATGGCCGAAACCGTGGCCTTCTATACGGGCATCTTGGGCATGAAGCTGACCAAGACGATCGATCTGCCGAACGGCCGTGGGCAACACTTCTTCTTCGACTGCGGGGGTGGCGGCTCAGTCGCCTTCTTCTGGTTTCCGAATGCGCCCCAGGCGGCCCCAGGTATCGCGTCCATGCATCCAGATTATCTTACCAGGGGTTCCCAGACTGCTCATGCCTCAATGAACCACCTTGCGATTTCCATACCCATTGAGAAGTTCGACGCGTACGCCGAGCGTCTGCGCGCCAGTGGTGTAGCGTTGCGCATTCTCAATCATGACGACGGCCCCAATCACATATCCCCGGTTCAAACCGACAAAACCTGGATCCGATCGATGTATTTTACGGACCCCAACGGCATTCACATGGAGCTCGCGGCACTCACCCGTAGTTTCGATGGGCGCGATGTCTCGCACGATCCTATGAACGCTGCTGGTCAACGTGTTCCGCTTGCTTCGGTGGCGCACCCGTCGGCGGGATAGACTTTGATGGTTGAGGTGATGGAGACTTTGCCGCCAACGGCACCCATGTGTGCGGGGGAGGCGGACGGGGGCAGATTTGCGCGTCGGACTTACGCGTGGTTCGTCGTAGGAGCACTCTCGCTCGCCAACATGATGTCTTATGTCGAGCGACAAGTTCCGACCCTGCTATTCGGTCCCATCAAGCGAAGCTTCGGGCTCAACGATACCCAGGTTAGCCTCCTCGCAGGCTT
>JBMFWV010000097.1:0-11655 GCA_049964915.1 Rhizomicrobium sp. | reverse complement strand
TGTGATTCGGTCACCGACAATTTCCGCGTCATCGACTCAAAGGACTTTCGGGTTCTGGCGTGAACCGGGTATAACAGCCTCGGGCCACGACGCCTGCCGTCACTGGATGGCGCCAGGGGGCACCTTTTGTGGGGCGTCGGCGACCACAGCCTGCCGCGAACCATCAACAAAGATGAGTGCAAGGGGTTCCCCGGATTCCAGCTCTGCGGCCGAACGGTGAAGCTGGCCATTGGCCCCTCGCACAAGGGCAAAGCCGCGGGCCAGGGCCGCCCGATAGCTGACGCTATCGAGCACGCGGGCAAGCCCTTCAACCGTGCGCGCGAGTTCACCGAGCTGGGTGCGCAGGACGCGCTCCAGGCGCTGCGTGAGCACCGCGCCGCGTTCACGACCGGCGTCAAGCCTGTGCTTGACGCTTTGGGGACGTAGCACAGCAGCGATCTGGGCAAACTCCTGTCTGTGGAGTGCGAGATTGCGCTGGAGCGCATTTGAGAGGCCCGCACTCGCCGCATCCAACCGCTGCTGCGCTTCCGCAAAGAGCTGCGAGGCCCGTGGCAGGGCGCGCACGAGCCCATGCAGACGTGTGCGCCGTTCTCCCATCGCGCGGGCAAAGCTGCGCTGGCTGCGTCGGTCCAGATCGAGAACCTGGCCGATCAGGTCGGCCCTGACGGGAACGGCGATTTCGGCCGCCGCCGTAGGTGTCGGCGCGCGACGATCGGCTGCATAGTCGATCAGGGTCGTGTCCGTCTCATGGCCGACCGCGGAAATCAGAGGGATGTGACTGGCCGCCGCCGCGCGCACCACTGCCTCGTCGTTGAAGGCCATCAGATCCTCGACCGAGCCCCCACCGCGAGCCACGATCACGAGGTCAGGTCGGGGCACTGGCCCATCACTCTCCAGGGCGTTGAACCCGGCAATAGCGGCAGCGATTTCGCCGGCAGCCTTGTCACCCTGGACTGCGACCGGCCACAGCAATACCCGTCGCGGGAAGCGTTCGGCCAGGCGGTGTAGAATGTCGCGGATCACTGCCCCAGAGGGCGAGGTCACCACCCCAATCACCTCCGGCAGAAAGGGGAGCGGCTTCTTGCGGGCGCTGTCAAACAGACCCTCAGCGGCTAGCTTCTGCTTGCGCTGCTCGATCAGCGCCATCAAGGCGCCGGTTCCTGCCAATTCGAGTTGTTCGACGATGATCTGATAGCGCGACGAGCCGGCATAGGTGGTGATGCGGCCAGTACAGATTACCTCCATTCCGGCTTCCGGCCGCACGCGCAGCGCCCGCGCAGTTGGCCGCCAGATGACGGCATTGAGCACCGCCTTCTCGTCTTTCAGGTCGAAATAGACGTGGCCGGAGGCAGCGATCTTGAGGCCGCTGATCTCCCCTCTGACGCGGACGAAGGCAAAGGCATCCTCGACCGCGCGCTTCAGTGCAGCGGACAGCTCACTCACCGTAAATTCCGCAAGGTTCAGGCGTGAAGAGGCTTCGCTCATATCTTATTCATGCTACATCGCGCCCAGGAATGCACCTTGTAAGAGGACGAGTTCAGTGGACGTTTTGCTGGTCGGATCCGGAGCACGGGAACATGCGCTGGCCTGGAAGCTGCGGCAGAGCCCGCTTTTGGGCCGTCTCTTCTGCGCTCCTGGCAATGCCGGCATCGCCGCGCTGGCCGAGTGCGTCGCCATCGGGGCGGAGGATCTGGACCGCCTCGTTGATTTTGCCCGGAAGATGGCCGTGGACTTCGTTCTCATCGGCCCGGAAGCCCCGTTGGTCGCAGGCCTGGCAGATCGCATGGCGGCGGCAGGAATTCTGGCATTGGGGCCCAGCCTCGCCGCAGCGCGGCTCGAAGGTTCCAAGGGATTCGTCAAGGATCTGTGCCGTGCCCATCAGATCCCAACCGCGGACTATGAGCGTTTCGATGCGCCAGCCCCGGCCAAAGCCTTTGCGGCGAAGCTTGGCTATCCGGTGGTGATCAAGGCAGACGGTCTCGCTGCAGGCAAGGGCGTGGTAATCGCTGCCAATGCCGGCGAAGCTGACAATGCGATTGACGCCATGTTTGACGGTGCGTTTGGTACCGCAGGCCAGCAGATTGTGGTCGAGGAGTTTCTCGAGGGCGAGGAGGTGAGCTTCTTTGTCCTGAGCGATGGACAGAGGGTCCTCACCTTGGGCGCCGCCCAGGACCACAAGCGTGTTGGTGATGGCGACCTTGGGCCGAACACGGGAGGCATGGGCGCCTACTCGCCAACATCGCTCATGACCCCGCGTCTTCAGGACGAGGTCATGCACCGCATTATCGAACCGACGATCACTGCATTGGCGAGCGCCGGCACAGCGTATCGCGGTGTGCTTTTTGCCGGGCTGATGCTGACGCAGCAGGGCCCCAAGCTCATTGAGTTCAACTGCCGCTTCGGTGACCCAGAATGCCAGGTTCTGATGCTGCGCTTGAAAAGTGACCTTCTGCCGGCGCTGATAGGCGCCGCCAGGGGCGATCTCAAAGACATCACCCTGGACTGGAGTGCCGAGGTGGCTCTCACCGTCGTGCTGGCCGCCCGCGGTTATCCGGGCAGCTACCTGAAGGGTACGCCCATCCGCGGGCTCGACCGGCATGGCGGCCTCGCAGATGCCGTTGTGTTTCATGCCGCGACGTCAAAAAATGGTGATCAACTGGTGGCAAGTGGCGGGCGGGTACTCTCGGTCAGCGCTCGCGGGGCGAGCGTGAGCGAAGCTCAGGCCCTCGCCTATGCCGCGGTGGACCAGATCGACTGGCCCGAGGGATTTTGCCGGCGCGACATTGGCTGGCGCGCCATCGCCCGTGAACAAGGACAGGGCTAATGGGGCGCCTTGACCTTGTGCCCGCTGCCCTGAACGGCTCAAAATCATCCTGATTGCAATTCCATTTGAGGAGAAGAGCGCGTGAGTGAGAGCGACGATCGTCAGGAGAAGTTCTCCGGCACCAAAGAGGTGGCCGAGCGCTACCGGTTTGACACCCAAAGTCTCGCCAATTATCTGGCGGCCCACATCGACGGCTTCCAAACCCCGCTGGAAGTACGCCAGTTCAAGGGTGGCCAATCCAATCCGACCTATCAGCTGATCACGCCCAACCGCAAATATGTGCTGCGGCGCAAACCACCCGGAAAGCTGCTGCCGTCAGCCCACGCCGTTGACCGCGAATACAAGGTCATCCACGCCCTTCACCCGACCGGCTTCCCCGTCGCCAAGCCCTATGTGCTGTGTGAGGACGAAAGCGTAATCGGTACTGCGTTTTACGTCATGGAGTGCGTGGAAGGGCGGATCTACTGGGGTCCCCTGCTCCCAGATTGCTCATCGCGCGAGCGCACGGCGATCTACGATGCCATGAACGAAACCCTGGCCCGCCTGCACCAGCTCGACTACCGCAAGCTTGGCCTGGAGGACTTTGGCAAACCCGGCAACTATATTGCCCGACAGATCGGACGCTGGACCAAGCAGTACAAGCTGTCGGAAACGGAAACCATTGTTGAAATGGACAAGCTCATCGACTGGCTGCCGGCCAACCTGCCGCCGGGCGAACGCAGTTCCATCGTCCATGGCGATTATCGTCTCGATAACATGATCTTGCATCCAACTGAGCCGAAGGTGCTCGCGGTGCTGGACTGGGAACTTTCCACCATCGGTGATCCCATGGCCGACTTCACCTATCACCTGATGCAATGGCAGATGCCGCCGGGAGGCGGCACCGCCGGAACCACGACCTTGCTGGGCAGCGATCTGAAATCATTGGGAATTCCTAGTCTCGAGGATTACACGGCCAAGTATTGTGCGCGTACGGGACGCGACACAATTCCCAACATGGACTATTACGCAGCGTATAATTTCTTTCGTCTTGCCGGCATCTTGCAGGGCATTGTCGGGCGGGTTCGCGATGGCACAGCGGCCAACGCCAACGCGGCCCAAAGCGCCGAGGCGGTCCGCCCCCTGGCCAAGACAGCCTGGGAGTTTGCCAAGCGTGCCGGAGCGATGGACTGACGGACGGCGCCTGAAACACTTGCTTAAAACGTCTTAAGTACAATTACCGTTGCGGCTTTGGGTCAATAGCATCGGAGTGGACTTATGACGGCACCGCAGGACGAGGCAGCGAGGGGCCAGAATCTGGCGCCCGCCCCGCTGCAACTCGCCCTAACCGAAAAGGTCGCACGCGTCGGCTCCTGGCGCATGGATCTCATCACCGGCGAGATCACCTGGTCGGAGGGACTTTACCGCCTCTTCGGCATTGATCCCCAGCGCATGTCTGCACCTCCCGGCTCCTGGATTTTTGAGCATGTCGAACCTGCGGACGTCGCGCAATTGAAGGCTGAAATCAAGAACGCGATTCGTCAGCGTCGTCCATTCAGCTGCCGCACGCGCAGCAGAGGCAATACCGGCCATATGACCTTGTGCGAGACGCACGGCGATATCGAATACGATGCCAGTGGCGTTCCCGTGGCGCTTATTGCGGTCTGCCGTGATGCTACCGAGGTCGCAGACAAGCATGCAGTGATGGAACGCATGCAGGAATGGTACCGTTGCCTCGCCGATCAGGCATCGGACATCATCATACTCTACAACAGTGAAGGCGAAGTTCTGTTCGCCTCAGACGCGTTACAGCGCCTGCTTGGACTTTCTCCACTCGACATTGGCGGCGGCAGCTTTGTGCAGTTCGTGCACCCCGATGATCTTCATGAAGCCAACAGGCTGATCATTAATCCAGCTCCCGGGGAAACCCTCACCGCGACCTATCGCATCCGCCATCGCGACGGTCATTATCTCTGGCTAGAGTCGACATCACGCGGCATCTATGCTGATGACAAACTGCTCAATATCATCGGAGTGTCGCGCGACATCACGGCCCGCAAGCGCCAGGAAACCGAAACCGCCAGAGCGCGTGATGAAGCGGTGGCCGCAAACATCGCCAAATCGACGTTTTTGGCCAATATGAGTCACGAACTGCGTACCCCCCTCAACGCCATCATCGGCTTTGCCGAAATCATGCGCCGGCAGATGTTCGGCCCACTCGGTAGCGAGCAATATGCGGATTATGCTCACCTCATTCATGAATCGGGTCAGCTCCTGCTCGAGCTGATTTCCGATGTCCTGGACATGGCAAAGATCGAAGCGGGAAAACTCGAACTCAACTTCGAAAAATTGCCGCTTGGTCTCGTCATCGAGGATTGCCTGCGGCTCATCGAGGAACGGGCGCGGCAGAACGGGGTAACCCTGCAGACCAGTCTTTCCGAGGCCATACCTGCGATTGACGCAGATCGTCGCGCCTTCAAGCAGATCTTGCTCAACCTGCTGTCGAACGCGGTCAAGTTTACCATGCGCGGCGGCTGCATCACTGTCCGCACCAGCCTGACCGAGGGGGAGCTGCTCCTCAGCGTCGAGGATGATGGTGTGGGAATACCCGCCGAGGATCTGCCACGCCTGGGCAGCCCCTTCGAACAGGCGCGCACCGACGCCACCCTGTCTGCGGGTGGTGCAGGCCTTGGTCTGGCCCTGGTTCGCGCCCTGGCCGAAAAGCATGGTGGACGATTGCGCATCGAAAGCGAGGAAGGCCTCGGAACCACCGTCAAGGTATGGCTACCGCTCACTCAGTACGACCGCATCCAAAAAGAAGCGGCGGCCTGATCGACCGCCGCTCCCATAACCAGTCAATAATTTATTCTGTACCGCAGGCCGCACTCAGTGTGCGGGCCTGTTCATGTGTTTGCCGAATTCGAGACGGGAAATGGTCCGGCAATGAACCTCGTCCGGACCGTCGGCCAGCCGCAAGGTGCGCTGGTGTGCATACATTGTCGCCAACCCTGAATCGGTCGTGACACCGGCGCCACCCCATGCCTGGATCGCATCGTCGATGATCTTGAGGGCCATGCGCGGCGCCGCCACCTTGATTTCGGCAATTTCGGTGCGCGCCACTTTGTTGCCGACCTTGTCCATCATGTCGGCGGCCTTCAACGTCAAAAGCCGGCACATGTCGATATTGATGCGGGCTTCGGCGACACGCTGCTCCCACACCGAGTGTTCGGAAATCCTTTTTCCGAAGGCGACACGGGACATCAAACGCGTGCACATCAGCTCCAGCGCCCGCTCAGCCACGCCAATCGTACGCATGCAATGGTGAATGCGTCCTGGCCCAAGGCGGCCCTGTGCGATTTCAAAACCGCGCCCCTCGCCGAGGAGCATGTTTTCCACCGGCACCTTGACGTTCTCGAATACCACTTCGCCATGGCCGTGCGGCGCATCATCGTGGCCAAACACCGGCAACATCCGTTTGATGCTGACGCCAGGAGTATCAAGAGGAACGAGAATCTGCGATTGCTGACTGTGGCGCTCCGCCTCCGGATCCGTCTTGCCCATGACGATCAGGATCTTGCAGCGGGGATCGCCAACGCCCGATGACCACCATTTGCGGCCATTGATCACGTAATGATCGCCGTTGCGCTCGATGCGGGTCGCGATATTGGTGGCATCAGAGGATGCAACGGCCGGCTCGGTCATGCAAAAGGCCGAGCGGATTTCGCCAGCGAGCAGTGGCCTCAGCCACCTTTCCTGCTGCGCAGGGGTACCATAACGTTCCAGGACCTCCATGTTGCCAGTGTCGGGGGCCGAGCAATTGAACACTTCGGAGGCGAAGCCTACCCGCCCCATCATTTCGGAGAGAGGAGCATATTCAAGATTCGTCAGCCCTGCCCCGTGTTCGCTTTCATTGAGAAACAGGTTCCACAGCCCCTGCTCCTTGGCCTTCTGCTTCAGCTCCTCAACCACCGGAATCACGATCCAGGGGTTGCCCTTCTTGCGGGCCTCCGCCATCTGGGCCGAATAGGTGGCCTCGGCGGGGTAGATGAAGCGATCCATGAAATCGCCGACCCTGCGCATCCACTCCTTTTGGCGTGGCGAATAGTCAAAATCCATAGCGTCCTCCTTGGGGGGGCCGCCCCCCTGTTGAAAAATAGCAATGCTAAAGTCTAACGCCCTTTAAGTGGTCCAGGCCAGCCCTCAGCGTCATTGACTTAGGCCGACAGCCGCGGCAAGCAGCGTCGCCATGCTTCTCTGGTCCGGAATCGCGCTGCTGTTAGGCGGCCTTCTCAGCTTTACGGTCGATCGGCGGTTGGTGCATTTTTTCCACGCCATCGTGGACCGGCGCGTGGAAATCGCCGTCTGGCGTACCACCGACTGGGCCAAGGGGGCCCATTGGCTTGGGCTTTCCGTCCTCGCCTTCGCTATAGCCTGGGCAGGGATGCGGCTTTTTGGCCCAAACGACATTCTGCGGGACATGCGCCTTAGCTCCCTCGCCTTTTTGATCAGCCTAGCCAGCGGCAGCATCATCCTGCATACGCTGAAGACCCTCCTGGGGCGGCGTCGGCCACGTGACGAGCTGGAACTCGGGCTTTACGGGTTTCGGCCCTTTCACCTCGACTTCAAGAGCGATTCATTCCCTTCCGGTCACGCACTGACCATCTTCTGCGCGGCGGTCATTCTTTCGTCGACGATACCAGCACTGACTCCCATCTGGTTTGCCATAGCCCTCTATCTCGCCATGACCCGGGCTCTTCTCAACGCTCATTTTCTCAGCGACGTGTTCATCGGCTCCGGGATCGGGCTTTTGACCGCAAGACAGATTATCATCTGGTTGTTTCCCAGCCTGACCCAACCTTGGTTCTGAGACACTCAGCGTTGCAGGATGGAGCGGGCGCTCTCCACTGTCTTTTGGGCATTGTCCCGGCTCGCCTCACGCTGGGCGGTAACATCGACCGGCACCTTCAGACCCCGCTGCACGGCGGGCCTGCTGGCAATCGCATCGAGCCACCGCTTGAGATTGTCGAGGCCCTCGATGGATACACCGGACCAGGGATGGATCCGCACCCAGCACCAGTTGGCGATGTCGGCGATGGAATAATCACCGGCGAGGTATTCGGCCTCGGCCAAAGCTGAATTCAGTACCTCGAACAAGCGACGCGATTCATTCTGATAGCGGTCAATCGCAGGCTGGTAGGTTTCATGCCAGTACCGGTAGAAGACGTTGGCCTGGCCCATCATCGGCCCGATGCCGCCCATCTGAAACATGAGCCAGGACAGCGCTCGCGCCCGCTGGGGGCCGCCGGTAGGAAGCAGCCTGCCGGTCTTTTCCGCGAGGTAGATCATGATGGCACCCGACTCGAATACCGCCAGATTGTCGGCATCACGATCGACAATCGCCGGAATCCGGCCATTGGGATTGATTTTCAGGAACCAGGGTTCCTTTTGCCTCCCCTTACCCAGGTCGATGGCGTGGGTCTCGTAGCCGAGCTCCAGTTCCTCAAGCGTCACCGATGCCTTCCAGCCATTGGGTGTGGGCGAGGTATAAAGCTCGATCATGGTGTCGTATCCTCTTTGTTAGTGGAAATGTCCTCAGACCTGCCACCCTGTTCCTTTGCCTGGCTGCGACGCTGATGTTCCACCGCGGAGCGGGTGGCGCGCTGGCTCACCTCATCGAGGGGATAACCGACGAGCTGCCACAGATTGGCGAATGACAGAACAATAGGGCACAGGATGAAGAACAGCCGCATGTGCTCGATCGCAGGCGCGGAATTATGCAGCTTCGGATCAAAACCGAGCCAGGCAAGAATCGTAAAGCTGATGCCAACGGCCCAACCGAGGCCGAATTTGTTGGTCAGCGCCAGAAGCGAGTACATCACGCCGGCGCGCTCGGCACCGTGATGAGCCGTATCGAGATCCGCCACATCGGCCATCATCGCCCTGAGCAAAAAGGTGGGAGCGCCGTAGTTTGCACCACTGAGTACTATGATGGCCAGTGCCGGCAGAAGATGGCCGGGGGGCAGCAGGAGATAAAGCGGCACCGTAACAAAGGTATAGGCAAAGGACAGCCGCAAGGTACGATCTTTGCCAATGCGCCGCGCGAGCCACATCCAGGCAGGGACGAAGATGATACCACTGACAAAATAGGCAAGCAGCAAGGTGCCTGCCCAGACGCGCAGGCGCAGGGCAAAATCAGCAAAGAAGAAAAACATTGCCCCGAGTGCTCCGCCTGATGTCGAGGCCAGCAGATCTGCGAGGATCACCCTGCGAAGTGCGCCGTCGAACAGCAGGAACCTGAGGGTCTGCAAGAGAGGCGCGTGTGTCTTCAGCAGCACTGGGGGCTCGGGCACCACACCGACCACAAGTGCGATCGCTGGCACGAGAAAGACCAAGGCAAAACATGCCATGGCCAGAACCTGGGTCGCCAGAGAATAGCCGCCAGCATGTTCCAGCAATGCCGGTATGATGAGCACGCCGACCATACCCAGAATAATCGTAACCTGGGCCCAACCATAAATGCGACTGCGTTCATGATAGTCGCTGGAGAGTTCCGCGCCCCAGGACAGATGGGGGATGGTGACCATCGACCACCCCAGATACATCAGGAACAGCCACAGGCTGAGGTGGAGAGGGCTGACAGGGCCGCCGGGAACAAACACCTGCCAGATGCCCAGCGCCAGAATCGGCGTTCCCAGAAAAACCATCGGCCGGCGCCGGCCAAAGGGCGTATGCAGCCTATCGCTGATATATCCCATGACCGGATCGACGAAGACATCCGCTATGCGGCACAGGCTGAAGACGAGTCCCGTCGTAGCAAGGCTCAGCCCCATCTGCCGACTGGCATAAAAGCGCGGCAGATGCACAACGATAGGAAGTCCCAGCGCCGCCAGAGGCAGATTTGGCAGCACATAGGAGAAGATCCGGAATGCCGACAGACGATGAGCACGATCGGCTTGAGTACGCGGCGCAGATTGCTCCATGAACGGCTCACTTAGCCGCGCGAAAGTGTGCGATGAGGCCATTTTCCTCGGCAACGAGCCCGGCGAAGGACGGACGGGCATGGATGCGCGCCACATAGGCCGAAAGCTGCGGCCAACGCTCCTTGGATGGGACTTCGCCAGCGTGCAGAAAATTGACAAACATCGAACCGACGGTGATATCGGCGATCGAAAAGTGATCTTCCACAAGGAATTCCCGCGTCCCGATCTCACGCTCGAGATAATCGAACAGGGGCGGAATTTTTTGTGTCAGAGTTTTGGTACAGACTGCTTCATCAGGTTCCTGTCGCAGCATCCGCTTGACGATACGCTCGAAAAACAGGCCTCGACCGATAGTTTCGGCAACCGCACTATCGGCATATTCCTCAAACCAAAGTGCACGCGCCCGTGCAAACGCGGCTTTGGGATAAAGTGCGGGCTCGGGATATTTGTGTTCGAGATAGTCACAAATCACACTGGAGTCAGGCAGCGTATTGGGCTCGGGCAGATCTGTGTCACGCAGAACGGGAATGCGCTTGAGCGGACTGATAGCGAGAAATTCCGGCTGCGGCGCGAAGGGATTGACCGGATCGAGCCTGTAATCGATTCCCTTTTCGATCAAGACCACACGCACCTTGCGCACAAACGGGGAGACACTGCCTCCATATACGATCAGGCTCATTCACAATCTTCCTTTCCGTCAGCGTGATTGACAGCGTGTCAGTTCCGTCGCACAGGATCAAGCTCATGGCCGCTGACAATGGTCCGGTGCTCCGCCGCGCCATCAGGGCCCTTAACCGGGAGAGGAAAGCGTGACGCTACAAGTCGATGTGTTCTGGTCATTCCGTAGTCCCTATTCCTATCTGGCGACACCCCGGCTCGTTGAGCTGACACGCCGGTATGATCTCGAGATCACTGCCCGCCCTGTCTATCCACTTGCAGTGCGCCAGGCACAGTTCTTCGACCATGTGCATCCGCAATGGATACCCTACTTGTTGCGCGATACCGCCCGCATCGCCCAAATGCAGGGGCTAGCTTACCGCTGGCCCAGTCCTGACCCGGTCAAGATCGATCCAGCCACCCGGCATGGGACGCCAGATCAACCGCATATTCATTGGCTGACGCGTCTTGGCTGCGCCGCCGAAGAAGCAGGACGCGGCCTTGCTTTCCTTGACGAGGTCAGCCGCGTCATTTGGGGCGGGACCAAGGACTGGCACCAAGGCGACCATCTCGCCCAGGCTACGGCACGCGCCGGCCTTGATTTTGGCACGATCCGTGCCAAAATAGAAGCTGAGCCTGAAAAATACGAAGCCATGATTCAGGATAATCAACGCGCCCATGAAGCCGCCGGACATTGGGGGGTTCCAACCATGGTGTTCGATGGCGAACCCTTTTTCGGCCAGGATCGCATAGATGTCCTTGAATGGCGGCTCAAGCAGAACGGACTGACGCGAAGAAGGTAACGCATGTGGAATGTCTCACTGGCTCTTGGCTTTGGAGGCATTTGCCTTCTGGTCATAGGCATCGTGGCACTGCGCCGTCCTTCGACCGGTCTTTATCTCTTCAAGCGCATTGCGCGACGCAGGCTTAGCCGCCAGCGGCCGTACCTTGCCGGTGACAATGAGCTCGCTGTCCTGCTCTGCGGTACTGGCTCCCCACTTCCCGACCCCCAACGTGCCGGACCGAGCGCACTGATCGCGGCAGCTGACAAACTCTTCGTGATCGATGCCGGCTCTGCAAGCGTACGCAATTTACTGCTCTGGCGCGTGCCGCTCGGCCAGCTAGATGGCGTTTTTGTTATACCCCGACTCTGTGAAAAGGCGAAAAAGCCGCTTGCGTGGGATCGCGATTCAGATTCTACGGGTGAGATGATCC
>JBMFWV010000096.1:0-11752 GCA_049964915.1 Rhizomicrobium sp. | reverse complement strand
CTAGACCCCCGGCAGTTCAGTGTCCCGCAAAGCGCGAGAGGAGAGCGTCTGCCCGGCGCAAATCGGTGTCGAGCCGCGCCATCGTCCGGCCCAGATCGGCCTCGTCCTCAAGCCACACCGGCAGTGCCCGAAACAATGCAAGACCAAAACCAAGACTGCGCGCCCCCAGCTGCCCCTGCTGATCGGCCCCGGCGAGGCTCAGGAGAAAGCGGGCCACTGCGGCAAAGCCCGGACGGGCGCACAAGAGCGTCAAGGGATCGCGCCTCAGGCCCGCATGAAGGGCCGCCACCGCCCGCTTGTGGGGTGCGAGTGCCTCAAACCAGCTCATCGCCACATCGAACAGCCGATCATGCGCCGCGGCGCCCGTCTCGGGGACATGACTTGCCCCGAGGCTGCGCGTCAGTTCGCCCAAGATCAAAGACACCAGCTCGATCTTGGACGGACAGAGCGTGAGCAAATCCTGCACAGGCACCTGAGCGGCGCGCGCGACGCCACGTAGCTGAAGCTCATCCCAGGATTTCTTTGCCAGCAGCCTGAGCGCGGCCGCGCCAAGACGCTGACGCTGCGCGGCTTGCGTGGGCGACGAGGGCGCAGCGCGAGGCACTGTTCCCTTTTTGGTGGTGCGCGGCGATGACGACCGCAAGGAAGCTTTGGCTGTGGTGCGTTTGCTTGGCATGCGCCATGTTTGCCCGCAGCCTCGGCAAGGTTCAAGCGCAGCTGTCGGCCCTGCGCAGCTGCGCCAGAGATTCTGGCAGGAGCGGCAATTTAACTTGAAAGCTCTTTGGCGCGCCGATTGGCCGCCACGACAGCCTTCTGCATCAAGGGCGCCAAACCGTCCTCGTCCATCAGCACCGAGAGCGCTGCTTCGGTGGTGCCACCCGGACTGGTCACATCGCGACGCAGTGCCGCCGGTGGCCTTGGATCTGATGCGAGCAAAGCCCCCGCCCCCATGATCGTCGCCCGCGCCAGGCGCTGTGCCACCGCCTCTTGCAGACCGATGGTCCGCCCAGCCTCTGCCAGCGCCTCCACCAGATAGAAGACATAGGCAGGCCCCGAGCCGGAAACCGCAGTCGTTGCATCGATGAGGGTTTCCTTGTTCAGCCACAGGGTTTCCCCCAAGGGGGCGAGCAGGGCCTCGGCAAGCTTGCGCTCGCGCGGTGCAATCGCCGCCGGCGCAAAGAGCGTGGAAATCCCCCGACCGATGGCCCCAGGGGTATTGGGCATGGCGCGCACAATGCGTGCTCCACGGCCAAAGTGCTTGCGCAGAGTGGCGATCGAGGTTCCCGCCGCAATGGACAGCATCAAGGTTCCGGTCCTGGCAATGGGGGCCAGATGCGCCGCTTGATGGCGCAGGATCTGGGGCTTGATGGCAATGACGCAGGCCCGAACCCTGGATGGGGCCTGATCTGCCGCGGCGATGACCTTGATCTGCCCGGTCTTGGCCTGAGCCAGCAGGGCGGGGCCGGGATTGGGTTCAACGACCACCACCGGACCGATGCCGCGGGCAAGCCACCCCTTGAGAAGGGCTCCACCCATGCGCCCGGCGCCGATCAGAAGGATGGGCGCAGACTTCGCCATTACGCCTCGCCGGCGCATTCCAGCACGGCTGCGGCAATAGCCTCCTGTGCGGTCTTGCCCCCCCACAATACGAACTGGAACGCGGGATAGTAGTATTCGCAGGCTTCGACCGCGAGATTGAGCAGCGCTTCGCACTGGCTGGCACTGGCCATCGCCTCGGGAAAGATCATGGCATGGCGATAGATCAGCGTGCCGTCCTCGGGCCACAGATCGAAATGACCGATCCACAGCTTGGCATTTACATGCACCAAGAGATTGGCCACCTCCTGGCGCCGTGTCGCCTCGACCCGCATGTCAAAGGCACTGGAAAGATGCAACGACTGCAGATCCTCGCGCCAGGTAAAGCTGAAATGATGGTCACACCAGCGGCCGGCAACCGACAGATTGAGCTCGTCGCGCCCGGTTCGCTCGAACGGCCAGCCATTATCCTCAACACTGCGCTCCAGCATGTCGAGGGGATGATCAGCCGCAGCGACGTCTTCCCGATAGGCAAGGCTCATTCCCATACTCCTGCGGGTGACGGCAGTGTTTTGCGCCTCTGACACAAAACGAAGCACCCTGAGATCAACCTGACACAGGATTTTGCGGCTGCACAAGAGTCGGAAGCCCGTCACATTTGTCCCAGCTGTGCAATTCACAGCTTTACTCCGCAAAGATGGGACGCCACCTGAGGCAGGGTCTCAGTCCTGGACGCCAGCCTCGCCAGCAAGACGCGCTTCGAGGGCTGCGATGCGCTTGGCCAGCGCCTCATTCTCCTCGCGGGCGGTTTGCGCCATGGCCCGTACCGCCTCGAATTCCTCTCGCGGGACAAAATCCATATCCGCCACCAGCTTTTCCAGACGGTGCCGCATAAACGTATCGGCCTCGTTGCGGACCGACTGGGCAGCGCCGGCCGCATCGCTGAACAGACGGGCAAGCCCGTCAAGAATTGGATTGTCGCTCTGCATGGGCACCTCCTCTTTAACCTAGACATAATGAATTTGCCGCCAATAGCGAATAGGGGCGAAATCGCCTATGAGTAGACCCTGCCACCCATCGCCTCAGCCATGATGCATATCCCCCTCATTGAAGCTCTCCTGCCCTATCCCCGGATCAATCCCGTCGCCCTTCAGCTCGGGCCAATTGCCATCCGCTGGTATGCTCTTGCCTATATCGCGGGGTTGCTGCTGGGCTGGTGGCTGATCCTGCGCCAGCTGGCGCAGCGGTCGCTATGGACCAACGCCCCATTTTTCGGCACGGCGCCGGCCAATGCCGAGCAGGTCGGAGATCTTGTGGTGTGGGCCACCTTCGGCGTCATTCTCGGCGGCCGTCTCGGTTGGGTGCTCTTCTATGGCGTGATCCTGTGTTCGGGCGACCACGGCTATCCTTATTGCTATGGGTTGCCGGGGCACTTCCTCACCGACCCGGTCAAGATCTTCGCCGCCTGGCAGGGGGGGATGTCCTTCCATGGCGGCCTGATCGGTGTTGCCATCGCCATCTCTGTGTTCAGCTCACGGCAGAAGCTGAATGCGTTGCAGCTTGGTGACCTCGTCGCCAGCGTCGCGCCGATCGGACTGTTCTTTGGCCGACTTGCCAATTTCATCAATGACGAGCTTTGGGGCCGGCCGACCGATGTGCCCTGGGCGATGATCTTTCCCCGTGGCGGCAATATTCCGCGTCACCCGAGCCAGCTTTACGAAGCTGCGCTTGAGGGCATTGCCCTTTTCATCATTCTGCAACTGGGCCTGCGCAAATTCCGCTGGCATCAGAAGCCTGGCCTGCTCATCGGTGCCTTTCTGCTCGGCTACGGTGTGTTTCGCAGCTTCGTCGAGATGTATCGCGAACCCGATGCGCCCTTTCTCGGCCCCATCACCATGGGACAGACCCTGTCCTCCTTCATGATCATCGCCTCGGTTTACTTTTTCTGGCGCGCATTGCGCCCACAGCCCGAGGACCCCAAGGCGATCAAACAGGCCAAGGGGTGAACGCGCTCACTCAGCGCTTGGCCGGGTTGATCAGGGCGCAAGGCCCACTCTCGGTGGCACAGTTCATGGCACTGGCGCTGATGGATCCAGATCACGGCTATTACACGCACCAGGACCCCTTCGGTGCGCAGGGGGATTTCATCACTGCGCCCGAGGTCAGCCAGATGTTCGGTGAACTGCTCGGCCTGTGGCTGGTGCAAGCATGGCGCGACCAAGGCTCAGCAGCCGCGCTACACCTGA
Organism: Rhizomicrobium sp.; assembly: GCA_049964915.1. GTDB lineage: Bacteria > Pseudomonadota > Alphaproteobacteria > Micropepsales > Micropepsaceae > Rhizomicrobium. The sequence goes on along the minus strand of JBMFWV010000096.1, from coordinate 7,970 downwards.
TCGAGCTGGGACCAGGCCGTGGCACCATGATGGCCGATGTGCTGCGCGCCACTGCCAGGATCGCGCCAACCTTTCTTGCCGCCGCCGAGGTTACGCTGATTGAGGCCAGTCCGCGCCAGCGGGCTCAACAGCAACAGCGCCTTGCCGGGGCCCCCGTTCCGGTCAGCTGGAGCGCGACATTGAAGCTGGAGGCGCTTACCGGCCCTGTTTTCGTGCTCGCCAATGAGTTCTTTGATGCCCTGCCTGTGCGCCAGTTCCTGCGCGTGGGCGAAAAATGGCATGAACGGGTGGTGACGGTGGGGAGCCATGGCGAACTTGAATTTGCCATTGCTCCCATGGCGGCCCAGGCACTGGTTCCAAGCCCAGGACGGCCACCTGCGCGCGAGGGCGATCTCTTCGAGCTCTGCCCATCCGGCCTTGCCTTGTGTGAAAACCTCTCTGCCACCATCGCCCGCCAGGGCGGAGCAGCCCTCATCGTCGATTACGGGTACGATGTGAGGGCTGGCTTTGGAGACACTTTGCAGGCACTCCAGTCACATCGCTACGTTCCGGTGCTTGAGGCCCCGGGTGAGGCCGACGTGACAGCACATGTGGATTTTGCGGCCCTGGCCGCCGCCGCCTGCCATGGTGGCGCAGCCGTCTATGGCCCGCGCCCTCAAGGCCCGTTCCTCACCGCGCTCGGCATCGAACAACGCTGTGCGGCCTTGATACGCTCCGAGCCTGGCGCAGCTGATGTTCTCACTCGTCAGCTCAACCGCCTGTGCGCCGAAGACCAGATGGGACAGTTGTTCAAGGCTCTGGCGCTCCTGCCCCAACATGCGCCGCGGCCTGAAGGCTTTTGAGGAGGACCTTGTTCATGCCCGCGCCTTGCGCTGAGCCTTTGTCTCCGGTCGAACGGATATCCTGCCATGGCCGATGAGCTCTTGAAGCTTGAAGCTGAGACGCTTCGCAGCCACGGGCTTGCGCATGGCTTCTTCGGCCGGCGCGGCGGGGTCAGCGAGGGCATTTACGCCAGCCTCAACGGAGGACCAGGCTCAGGTGATGCGCGCGACCGTGTCGCGCAGAACCGCCAACTGGTGGCCCATAACCTGGGCAGTCATAGCCTCATCAACGCCCATCAGTGCCATAGTGCCGAAGCCGTTCAGGTCACCATACCCTGGGAGCTGGGCGCCGGCCCCAAAGCAGATGGCCTTGTCACCAACTTGAAGGGTGTGGCCCTGGCGATCCTCACTGCCGATTGCGCGCCAGTGCTGCTGGCCGACGTGCAAGCCGGAGTGATCGGCGCCGCCCACGCCGGCTGGCGGGGCGCGATCGGCGGTATCATCGAGGCCACCATCGCCCAGATGCTGGCGCTGGGCGCGCAGCCGCAACGGATCTGCGCAGCCATCGGCCCGGCCATCAGCCAGGCCCATTATGAAGTCGGCCCCGAATTCGCGGCCCGCTTCCTTGAAGCCGATCCACGGAACGCGCGTTTCTTCATTCCCGCCGAACGGACAGAGCACCACTATTTCGCGCTGGAAGACTATGTCAGCGCGCGGCTGCGCGCCGCCGGCATAGGCCAGGTCGAGCCCCTCGGGGTCTGCACCTATGGGCGCGAAGAGGATTTCTTTTCTTTTCGCCGCAACACCCACGCAGGCACCACCCTTTATGGGCGGCAAATCTCGGCGATCGCGCTCGCTGGGCCTGCCCAGGGATGCCGGCCCAGCGCTTATCCAAAGCCCTGAGACCTGAGAGGCACAAAGGCGGGTTTACCGCCCACAACTTGCTTGCTAGAACGCCCCCGGCGTTACGGAAGTGTCAAACCGTATTGTCGCCATTCATCCTCTGAGGCGTGCGGTATGAGTGATGCAGGACTGACCCGCGGCATGAAATTGATCGCGGGCAATTCCAACCGCGAATTGGCGGAGAAAGTCGGCCAATACCTCAAGCTCCCCTTTACCAAGGCGATCGTGCGGCGCTTTGCCGATATGGAGGTCTTCGTCGAGATCCAAGAAAATGTCCGGGGCGAGGATATTTTCGTGATCCAGTCGACCAGCTATCCCGCCAATGACAACCTGATGGAGCTTTTGATTGTGATCGATGCCCTGAAGCGGGCCTCGGCACGACGCATCACTGCCGTGGTCCCGTATTTCGGTTATGCCCGTCAGGATCGCAAGGTGGGGCCACGGACCCCCATTTCCGCCAAGCTGGTGGCCAATCTCATCACCCAGGCCGGCGCCAGCCGGGTGCTCACCGTCGACCTGCATGCCGGCCAGATCCAGGGCTTTTTCGACATCCCCACCGATAATCTCTATAGCGCCCCGGTCATGGTGAAGGACATCCAGGACTATCTGGGCGAAGACAACCTGATGGTGGTCTCCCCGGACGTGGGCGGCGTGGTCCGGGCCCGGGCCCTGGCCAAGCGGTTGGGCGCGGACCTTGCGATCGTCGACAAGCGCCGCGAACGGGCCGGGGAGTCCGAGGTCATGAACATCATCGGCGATGTCAGCGGGCGTTCCTGCATTCTGGTCGATGACATCGTCGATTCCGGCGGCACGATCTGTAATGCCGCCGAGGCCCTGATCGCCAAGGGTGCCAAGGATGTTTGCGCCTATGCGACCCACGGCGTCCTGTCGGGAGGTGCGGTGGCCCGCATTGCGGCCTCCAAACTCAAATCCATGGTGATCACAGATTCGATCGCGGCCACCGAAGAAGTGCGAAAATGTCCGAATATCCGTCGCATCTCGATTGCACCCTTGATCGGCGAAGCGATGCGTCGCATCAATAATGAAGAAAGCGTATCGAGCCTTTTTGATTAGTCCTTAAGATTCGTGGCGGCCCGTAAACCGGCCATAAACCGGGTTGCCCTAATCCTTACCAGTTGCAACAGGCGCGGGCGGCAGGAGGCCAAGGCATGCGCTATAGACGTAGATGGCGGTTCCGCGTCCAGCTCGACACCAGAGTCCATCCCCTGGATATTCTGGCGAGACGGCCATTGGCTGCGGCGATCTTCTGGCTCCCCATCTTCGCCATCGCTGCAACTGGCTACTCCGCGGTGAGTATTGATGTGCGTACCGGGGTCTGGGCCGGTGGTTGCCTGCTCATGGCCCTGGGCAGCCTCGTCAACGCCATGCGCTGTGGCCGCCTGCAATCCTATCTGCTGACCCCGCTATTTCTGCTTGGTGCCCTGGCAAGTCTCGCCTATGGCACCGGCTTCTGGCCCCTCGGCCCGGCCGGCTGGGGCCTGATCGGCTATGGCCTTCTGGCCGGGCTTTGCCTGGTCAGCCCGTTGCCGGAGCTCTTTCTGGGACGCTACCGCTAGGAGAGCCGGACAAAAGGTCCCTTGCGCAGGGAGGCACTTGCGCCAGCTTCAGGCATTGACCACTCTTCTGCGCACGTGACATCAGAGCTTTGGTGTATCAGCTTGGACCCGATCAATATCGACAACAAATTCGCGCGTTTTTCGGAGCACTGGCGTCCCAAAAGAATTGCACGGCTCAACGGCCAGGAGGTCAAGCTCGCCAAGGTTAAAGGCGTGTTTCCCTGGCACCGACACGAAACCGCCGAGGAGATGTTCCTGGTGTGGCACGGACGGCTCTTCGTGGACTATCGCGACCGCCGCGTTGAACTGGGTCCAGGCGAGATGACCGTGGTGCCGCGCGGTGTCGAGCACCGCACGGCAGCGGACGAGGAAACCCTGATCCTGATTTTCGAGCCCGCAGGCATTCGCAACACCGGCGATGTCGATAGTCCGGAATTTACCGCGCCCCAAGGCGTCGAACTCTGAAACGTCAGAACAGGCCGAGGCCGTAGTTGTTTTCGGCCGCAAAGCCATGGCGACGCATGCAGCGGCCGAAAATGCGATTATAGGTGTAGGTGGGATTGGCGTCGCCGATCTCGTTCTGTCTGACCGCAGCCTGAACACCGCAGTCCTTCACGATACGCGAATAGACCACGCCGGGCACATCTTGTGCTGCAAAATCACCACCGGAAAGCCGCGTGATATGGCTGCAGCCACCGACGCAGAGCCCGAGCAGCAGAGAAAGAGCACCCAGAGGGCCACCACGCCATCGCGGCATTGGGCCGAACACACCGGTTCGCAGCAACACGCCTGCTATCCTCCTGAACCTTTCGCAGCGGCGCCTGCGGGAGCTTCCCAGCCGGCCTTCCGCAGCCAATGCGCCCGCCTCAGACCTGGGCAGGACTGCGCATGCGAACGATGCGATCGGGCTCGCCGCGCACCGCACCGGAGCGCTCGTCACCCGGCTTGACGGCATCGATGTGCTCCATGCCGGAGGTGACCATGCCCCACACCGTATACTGACGGTCCAGCCACGGGGCCTCTTCGAAGCAGATGAAAAACTGGCTGTTGGCACTGTTGGGATCAGAAGTCCGGGCCATCGAGCAGGTCCCGCGCACATGCTTCTCGCTAGAGAATTCGGCCGCCAGATCTGGCTCCTCAGAACCACCCGAACCCGTGCCAGTCGGATCGCCCGTCTGGGCCATGAAGCCTGGTATCACGCGATGAAAGGCAACGCCGTCATAGAAGCCCTCATTGGCGAGCTTTTGAATGCGCGCGACGTGATTGGGCGCCAGGTCGGGTCGCAGGGCGATGACCACATCACCGGATTTGAGCGTGAGGACAAGCGTACTTTCCGCAGCAGCGGCCATTTAGGAATTCCTTTCGGCACAACGTTTAACAAGCAGATCCGCAACATAGGGACTGAGAAAGGCGGAGACATCGCCGTCCAGCATGGCGATTTCCTTGACGAGACGCGAGGCGATCGCCTGATGGCGCGGATCGGCCATCAGAAAGACCGTCTCGATTTGAGGATTGAGGCGCTGGTTCATGCCCACCATCTGAAACTCGTATTCGAAATCGGACACCGCCCGCAGGCCGCGTACGATCACACTAGCCCCCACCCGTTCGGCAAACTTGATCAGCAAGGTTTCGAATTTCTCGGCACTGATGGTGGCCCGTCCCTCGCTGACCAATGGCGCACATTCGTGGCGCAGGATTTCGAGACGCTCTTCGAGCGAAAACATCGGCATTTTGGAAGCGTTGGTCGCAACCCCGATGACCAGGTGATCGACGAGCTTGATGGCCCGTTTGATGATGTCCAAGTGACCCAATGTGAGCGGATCGAAAGTCCCCGGATAAAGTCCGATACGCTTGCCCATGGCGCTTCCCCTTCCTAGATGCTCTCGCCCTCGCCGCCCGAACTTTCGGCAATGCGCTCAACCGACACCACGCGCTCCCCGTCCTCCAGACGAAATACGGTGACCCCCTGTGCAGCCCGGCCCTGACAGGAAATCGAGCGCACGGCAACACGGATGATCTGGCCACGATCGCTGATCAGCATCAACTCGTCACTGTCCTCCACCGGGAAGGCGGCGATCAGTACGCGGTTCTTGCGTCCCATGCCCATGGCCACAATACCTGAACCACCGCGGCCGGTGACCCGGTACTCATAGGAGCTGGTGCGCTTGCCAAAGCCATTTTCCGAGACCGCAAACACGAATTGCTCGCGTGCACCAAGAGCAGCATAGCGTTCTGGCGACAGTGTCGCCTCTTCACCGCTGTCATCGGCATCCTCGGGAATCTCCTCGGTAGCCTCGCTCTCTTCGCCGGCGGCACGGCGTGCGACGCTGGCCTGCTTGAGATAGGCCCGCGCCTCGGCCGCGCTCGCGTCGGCGTGATGCAGAAGGCCGAGACTGACGACGTGGTCGCCTTCGGCGAGACGGATCCCGCGTACCCCGGTCGATTCACGGCCCTTGAACACCCGCACCTCCGTCACCGGGAAACGGATAGCCTTGCCAAAAGCCGTGGTCAGCAGCACATCATCTTGCTCCGTACACAGATCGATGCCGACAATGCGATCATCGCCGTCAAGCTTCATGGCAATCTTGCCATTGCGATTGATGTTGACGAAGTCCGACAGCTCGTTGCGCCGGACATTGCCCTGACGGGTTGCAAACACCACATGCAGCTTGCCCCAGGCGCCTTCGTCTTCCGGCAAAGGTAGAATCGAAGTGATGGTCTCACCGGCTTCCAGCGGCAGGAGATTGACCATGGCCTTGCCCCGCCCTGCGATGGCTGCCTCGGGCAGCTTCCAGACCTTGAGCTTGTAGGCCATACCGGTCGAGGAGAAGAACACCAGCCAGGCGTGGGTATTGGCGACAAAGATCTTGGTAACAAGATCCTCGTCACGCGTGGACATGCCCGAACGTCCGCGACCGCCTCGCCCCTGCACCCGGTACTCGGCCAGTGAGGTGCGCTTGATATAGCCACCGTGGGTGACAGTGATCGCCATCTCCTCACGTTCGATGAGGTCCTCATCCTCGAGTTCGAGATCTGCTTCGATCAGCTCGGTCAATCTCGGGGTCGCAAACTCGGCACGAATGGCAGCGAGCTCTTCGCGGACAATGGCAAGAACGCGGGGGCGCGATCGCAGAATATCCAGATAATCCTGGATCGCGACAGCAAGCTTTTGCACCTCATCGGCGATTTCATCGCGGCCAAGGCCCGTGAGCCGCTGCAGGCGCAGCTCAAGAATGGCTTTGGCCTGTTCTTCGCTCAGACGGATGGTTCCTTCATCCGTGAGCCGATGGCGCGGATCGGCGATGAGATCAACCAGCGGCCCCACGTCACGGGCTGACCAGTCACGCCCCATCAGCTCCGCACGGGCCGAGGCGGCATCAGGTGCCGCACGAATGAGACGGATGACTTCGTCAATGTTGGCGACCGCAACGGCAAGACCGACGAGCGTATGGCCGCGATCCCGCGCACGGGAGAGCTCATAGCGCGTACGGCGGGTAACGACATCCTCGCGAAAGACGACAAACGCCGCGATCAGATCCTTGAGATTCATCTGTTCGGGCTTGCCGCTGTTGAGCGCCAGCATATTGACGCCAAAGCTCGTCTGCAGATCGGAGTAGCGGTGAAGCTGGTTGAGTACGACATCCGCCGAGGCATCACGCTTCAGCTCGATGACAACCCGCATGCCGTGGCGATCGCTTTCATCACGGATATCGGAAATGCCTTCGACCCGCTTTTCGCGCACCAGCTCGGCCATGCGCTCCTGCAGCTTGGCCTTGTTCACCTGGTAGGGCAGCTCGGTGACGATAATGGCAGGGCGATCCTTGCGAATCTCTTCGACATGGGTGCGCGCGCGCATGAGTACCGAACCACGACCCCGCATCAGTGCGGCACGCGCCGCCGCCTTGCCGATGATGAGTGCCCCGGTGGGAAAATCGGGTCCCGGCACGATCTCGGTGAGTGCATCCAGGCCGATCGCAGGCTCCTCGATATAAGCGAGGCAGGCATCGATCACTTCACCCAGATTGTGGGGTGGAATGTTGGTGGCCATCCCGACGGCGATGCCTGAGGCGCCATTGACGAGAAGGTTGGGAAAGCGGGCCGGAAGTACGATCGGCTCCTGCTCCGACCCATCATAATTTTCCTGGAACGGAACCGTGCCCTTTTCGATATCCTCGGTCAGCGCATGCGCAATCTTGGCCCGCCGGCACTCCGTGTAGCGCATGGCCGCAGGTGGATCACCGTCGACGCTGCCGAAATTTCCTTGGCCGTCGATGAGGGGAACCCGCATCGAAAAGCCCTGCGCCATTCGCACCAGCGCATCATAAATCGACTGGTCGCCATGGGGGTGGTATTTACCCATGACATCGCCAACGATCAGCGCCGACTTGCGGTACGGCTTGTTCCAGTCACGCCCGTTTTCGTGCATCGAATAGAGAATGCGCCGGTGCACAGGCTTAAGCCCGTCGCGCGCGTCCGGTAATGCCCGCGAAACAATGACGCTCATCGCATAATCGAGGTAGGAGCGTTTGAGCTCGTCCTCGATGGCGACGGGGCTCACGCTGGCCCCGCCTGCGGACGGCGTGCCGGAAGCCTCGGTATCGCTCAATATCCAACCCTTCTGTTCGCCCTCAAGGCTGCTGCCTTCCTGGGGCGTTTTCTGACCCATGAT
>JBMFWV010000095.1:0-11796 GCA_049964915.1 Rhizomicrobium sp. | reverse complement strand
ATTTTGTGATTCGGTCACCGACAATTTCCGCGTCATCGACTCAAAGGACTTTCGGGTTCTGGCGTGAACCGGGTATAACAGACGTGCCCGTCAGTTCTATGAACGTCGCGGCTTCACGATCGTCGAACTCACGGACGGATCGCGCAACGAGGAAAGACTACCCGACATTCGCTATGTCTGGCGGACACCACCAGGTGGCGCCATGACGTCGTCGCCTGCGTCCGGCACTACTTAGCTGGCAAAGCCTGTGAGCACGATTTTCTGGCTGCCGCCCCGCTCCAGCGCCCGGTAGGCCGCAACGCCATCCGTTGCGGCCCATTCCACAGGATGGCAGGGCAAGGCAAGTCCTCCGCTCACAAAGCCCTGTGCCAGCCGCTCGAGAACCCGTGCACAGACACGTGTATCGTAAAGCAGAGAGTTGACGCCGATCAGGCTGGCGCCGCGGCGATAAAGGCTCAAGGTCGGTAGTTCCACCTTACCGCTTGAGGGAGCCGCAATGATCACGAGCCGACCGAAGGCCGCCAGCGCCTCAATGCAGTCAGCGGTCCAAGCGCCGGTGGTATCGAACACAACATCCGCAGGCGCGCCAATGCCGGACGGCAACGCGCCGCTCAGCGTCTCCGCAGCGAGCACGACCACCTTGTGGCCCGCCGCCGCCAATTCCTCCGCCTGTTCTGTGCGGCGCACTGCGATGACGGTCTCGGCACCGCGCCACTGGGCAAGTGCAAGAGCGGCGCGCCCGACGGCTCCTCCCCCAATAATGAGAACACGGGTACCAGCCTCCGCGCCTGCCCGTTGCAGACCATCCCATGCTGTCACATATGGCACACCAAGACTTGCTGCCTGCGCGGCACTCAGAACGTCCGGCATAGCCACGACCCCGTCCTCGGCAACCAGGACAAGGCCGGCATGACTGCCATCCACGGTAAATCCGAGTTCCTTTCCGCTGCCGAATACGCACTGACCGATGCGCGCGGCGGGACCTGCTACGATTTCGCCCGCAAAATCACGCCCGGGGACGCGTGGGAGTCTCGTGTAGGCAAAGCGTCCAAGAACATTTTTGACATCGGATGGGTTGATGCCTGCGGCGGTAACACGAACCAGCACCTGACCCGGGTACAACACCGGAGCCGGCAGCTCGACGAGCTTAAGGTGCTCAAGCGAACCGGTCCGGTCGAACTGCAACGCTCTCATGGGCCAGGCTCTTTCGCTGACGGATCGGCCACCCTCTCAACTTTGGGCAAAGCGCTCAAACTCAGCAATCACGGCTTTGACCGCTGCCTTGACGATCTTTTCGCCGGCCGCCACCGAGGCCTGACTGGGGTCCGACCCGATACGCCCATCAGGGAAGCGCCGACGATAATCCTCAGCATCAAAAATTGGCCCCAATGGCGCAATCTTAGGTGTCATTTCCACGTGCTTGATCGCCTCGGGATATCCAAAATAGGTCACCGAGACCTCAGATGGAGTTGCATGGCTGCCCTCGCCCACGGGAAACAGCTGTTTGCAAATGTCCATCACTCCAGGCAGCTCCCACCAGTTGCGCAACTGACAACGCAGCGGCGGCAGGTTAGAACCGGGCTCGGCAAAAGTGATGCCGTGATAGATCTCACTGAATGCCGCATTGATGGTATTGATGTTGCCACCATGCCCGTTCAGCCAGTAGAGACGGGTGAAGCCGTGGCGAGCAAGTGAGGTTGCCCAATCGCACATGGCCGCAATCATGGTCGAGGGCCGCAGCGTGATCGTACCGGCAAAAGCCATATGATGCTGTGCCTGACCGACATTGAAGGTGGGCCCGACGAGGAAACCCGCTTCGTCACCGGCCCGCCGCGCGATGATTTCCGGGCAAAGTGCGTCCGTCCCTAAAAGGCCGTTCGGGCCGTGCTGCTCCGTGGACCCTATCGGGAGCAGAATGGCCTTGGATTTTTTCAGATAGCCATCGATTTCGGGCCAAGAAGACAAGTGGAGCTGCATCGCCGACTCACTATCCCTGCAGGAGTACCGCCATATTTCTTCCATGGCCGGCGCCGGGCATCAACCATCCAGTCTTCCCCATGAGCGGCGCCGACGGCGTCCGCTGTCCACTTTGGCGGGAAATCCGCGGGGCCCCCTTTTCCCGCACCGCACCTTGCGCCTACTCTTTCACCAAACGTCATCAGACACCTACGGAGGAAACCATGACAGGCAAGGCGGACGGGCCGCTGGCGGGAGTGCGCGTGCTGGATCTGACCGAGTTCATTTTCGGCCCCTACGCCACCCAGACACTGGCCGATCTGGGTGCGGAGGTCATCAAGATCGAAACTCCGAACGGTGACCGCCAGCGCCATAGTGGCAAACATGCCACCCATCCCGAAATGGGCTCGGTATTCATGGCCCTCAACCGAAACAAACAGAGCGTGGTGCTGGATCTCAAGCGTGAGAGCGATCGCGACCGCCTCAGAGAGCTGATCCCTACCGCCCAGGTGTTCATTCATAACATTCGCGCTGACGCGATCGAACGTCTGGGCTTCGAGTATGAAGCCGTGCGCAAGCTCAATCCCGCGATTGTTTATGTCCATTGCGTTGGTTACGGGTCTAATGGACCTTACGCCGGTCGCCAGGCCTTTGACGACCTGGTTCAAGGTGCCAGTGGCGCCGCGGATTTGCTGCCGCGCGTCGACGGCAATCCGCAGATGCGGCTGATGCCGAGCTTTCTCGCCGACAAGGTATCAAGCCTGCACGCCCTTTATGCCACTCTGGCAGCCCTGTTCCACCGTGAACGAACGGGCGAAGGTCAGTTTGTCGAAGTGCCAATGTTTGAAAGTTTCACGCATTTTATGCTGATTGAACATCTGTACGGAAAGACCTTCGAGCCGCCGCAGGGGCGCATCGGCCATACGCCGGCGCTGGCGGCAGATCGGCGACCGCTCAGCACCAAAGACGGTCATATCGTGATCCAGCCGGTAAGCCGCGAGGCCAGTGCCAAGTTTCTCGCCCTGGGTGGCATCGCCAATGCATATGAATCCGAGCGCTTCCTCAATGCGCCCAAGGGCAGTCGGGTTACCGTCTATTACGACATGCTCAAGGAAGCAGCAGCGACGCGAACCACCGAAGAGTGGATGGCGTTAGGGCAGGAGCACGGCATTCCTATCATGCGCGCCAATACGCTTGACGAGGTTCTCGAGGACCCACACCTGAAGGCAGTCGAATTCTTCCAGCTGCGAAATCATCCAAGTGAAGGGACCTATCGCGCCATGCGTCCGCCGATACGCTTTGAGAAGACGCCGGCCGGGATCCGCACTGATCCCCCACTGATCGGGCAGGAAGAGGGATGATCTTGGCCTCTGGATGGACCAGACCTTATGCCTGGGCAGTCTCCTCACCCAGCCTGGGTCTGCCGCGCAAAGGTGTTCATCGCCGTGGCCAGCGTAACGTCCTTCTCCGTCAATCCTTCAGCATCATGGGTCGAGAGAGTAACCTCGACACGGTTATAGACGTTGAACCATTCCGGATGGTGATCGAGCTTTTCGGCGAGAAGGGCGCTTTGCGTCATGAAACCGAATGCGGCGTTGAAATCCTTGAAGACAAAAGTCTTCACAATCGCATCCCGGCCTGAGGTGAGGGTCCAGCCGTTGAGTTTGGCCAATGCCACCTCCCGTGCCGCGCCATCGAGCTTCTGCATGTCTGTTCTCCTGTGGCAGGTTCAAACTGAGACATACCATGAGCGCCCCGGTTGACGAACCCTCCCTGGATGACATGCAGAGCATGGCCCGCGCAGAGTTTGCCGCGCTGCCTGAGGAGTTCCGCGCGCTCACTGGAGATATCATTTTCGTACTAGCAGAAGAACCCGACGCCGCGACCCTGCAACAGCTAGGCTTATCGCGGACCAGTCAGTTGCTCGGCGTCTATCGAGGCGCACCGCTCGCAGCACGCCTTGCGAACTTGGCTGGGGCGGAGCCGAGCATGATTTTCCTCTTTCGGCGAGCGATCCTTCATTATGCGAAAATGCAGGAGCTTGCACTCGCCGCGGTCCTGCGCCATGTCCTGATACACGAAATCGGCCACTATTTTGGCCTTTCCGATGAGACCATGGGCCGCCTTAGCGCGGAGTAGCGTTTACCTGGCCTACCGGTTTGGACTTTGATCGTCTCGGTGGCGGGAAACTCACGTCATCACGGCGGAGGCGCCTTCAGCCAGCCCCATCCCTGCGGCCTAACCGTCCAGAACATACTCCTGCTCGATCGAATAAACGCTTCCGTCCGCCGTCAGCGTGCTACGAAGCAATAAAAACCGGTCGACAGCAAAGGGTTGAGCGTGAAACAGCGCATGGGCCTGGAGAAAGTGCACCAACCTGTCGCGATGCGGAGCCTTGAGCCGAGCCAATGTAATGTGGGGAGTAAACTTGCGCCCGTCTGCGGGCAGTCCGAGACGCGTCATGGCCGTATCAATCTTTCTATGAAGATGTAAAAGCGCGGGGCTGTTGCGCATTCCAACCCAAAGCTGACGTGGTTCCTTCAATGTAAAAACGCCAACACCGAACGGCTCGAGTTCAAATGCCGGTTCATGCAATGCACACAGTGCGTCGTCGATGTCTGCCAGTGTCCGTCCATCAACCTCGCCAAGGAAACGCAGAGTCAGGTGCAACTGCTCGCGCGACTGCCAGCGCGCGCCGGGGACTCCTCCCTCCAGTAGCAGCAGCGCGCGGGCCAGAGTGTCGGGAATGGCAATGCCTACGAACAGCCGCATCATACCGCCACTATATTGCGGCGCGACAATCTGCCGAGAGGCAGGCGTTCGCGAAACAGGGCCACAGAACTGAAATACCCTGCCCCACCCAGAACGATGGCAAAGCCCAAGGCCGCAAGATCGCGATAGGATCCCGTCGGCAGCAGTGCCATGCCGGCCAGCCTTCCAGTCCATGCACCGAGCGCCGTGGCCGCGGCCGCGATCAGGATCGCTGGCAGCGCCCGACGAAATTGCGGGCCAATGTGCAGAAGTCCGCGTCTGCGTCCAAGCCACAGCAGCGTGGCCACATTGACCCAGGCGCCGAACGACGTTCCCAGCGCAATGCCCCCAATGCCAAAGCTCAGTCCCCAGACCAACACCACCTTGAGCGCGATGTTGGCAGCAACCGATACGGCCGTGATCCTAGCCGGCGTGAAGGTGTCGTGCCGCGCATAGAACGTAGAGGCAAGGATTCGGACCATCGCGAAAGCCGGCAGTCCGACGCCATAAGCGCCGAGGGCCACGGCCGAAATCCCGGCGGCATGGGCATCAAAATGGCCATGGGCAAAGATGGCCTGCATGATGGTATTTGGAATGACCACGAAGGCCATGGCGAAGGGGAGCACGGACAGGAGTGACAGTGTGGCGGCCTTGTTCTGTGCAGCATCAGATCCCTCGACATCGCCAAGAGCGAGTTTGGCGCTCATCTCCGGCAGCAATACCGTGCCAAGCGCGATGCCAAGTACCCCGAGCGGCAACTGGTCAATGCGATTGGCGTAATAAAGGGCCGTCAGACTGCCACTGGCCAACAAGCTGGCCAGTAGCATGTCGATGAAGGGGGCGATCAGAACACTGGTCGCGCCGAAAGTCACTGCGGCGAACGCCTTGAAGAACTCGGCAATTTCCGGGGTCCAACGGGGCAAGCTCAGGCGTAGCGCGAGACCCGCACGCCTTGCCGCGATGAAGATGAATACCAGCTGGGCAACGCCACCAGCCAATACGCCCCAGGCTGCCGCTACGGCCGCATTGGGAAACCAGGCACTGGCGAACAGGGCTGCGATCATAGTCAGATTGAGCAGGATCGACCACGCAGCTGCAGCGGCAAATTTTTCCAGTGCATTGAGCATTGCGGACAGCTGCACCACGACCACTGTCAAAATGAGATAGGGAAAGGTGATGCGGGACAGGTGGGCGGTCAGCGCAATTTGACCGGGATTTCCATCAAATCCGGGCGCCAGGATGCGCACCACAAATGGCATCGTCCACAGCGCGGCAATGAGAACGACAATCTGGACCGCCATCTGCCAGGAAAACACGGCATCCGCAAATCCTGCCGCAGCTTCTTTTTCGCCGCGGGCATGCAAGGCGGCATATCTCGGCAGAAAGGCCGGGTTGATAGTCCCCTCACCGAACAGGCTGCGAAAATAGCTGGGGAACAGAAAAGCGACAAAAAAGGCATCCGATAATGGTCCCGCCCCGAGGATCGCTGCCTGCAATATGTCACGGATGAACCCGGTTATGCGCGAAAGCAGCGTAAAGCCGCTGACCGACAGAAAGCGACGGAACATCAGCTGCGCCCCTTTTGGGCCCGGACCTCAGCAACCAGTTTTTCGACATAGGGCAAAATATTGGCAACAATGATTTTCTCGCCCTGAACATTCGGATGAATGCCATCCTTCTGGTTTAGCGTGGGGTTGAGAGCGACACCCTGCAAAAAAAACGGATAGAGAAGGACATGTTCCTTCTTGGCCAGTTGCGGATAGATCGCATCGAATTTTTTCACATAGCTGGGGCCGAGATTGCGCGGCGCCTTCATGCCTACAAGCAGAACCTTGACATGAACCGCCTTTAGCCTTTGAACAATGGCTTGAAGGTTACGCGCAGTTTCAGAGGGAGGCAGGCCGCGCAAGGCGTCGTTGGCACCCAGCTCAACGAGGGCGGCATCGGGATGATCTGCCAGCGACCAGCTTAGCCGAGCCAATCCTCCTGCAGAGGTATCGCCGGACACCCCGGCATTTATAACCACGGCATCAATATCGTTCTTCTTCAGCGCTTTCTGCAGTACGGTGGTGAACTCTGTACCAGGAGGCAAACCATAGCCTTGCGTCAGGCTTGTGCCCAGAGCCAGAATGCGCAGCGGTGCTGCGACGGCGACTGGACCTGCCAGCAGCAGCACGGCCGCAATTGCTGCTGTACGCCAGAACGGCGGCCCACTCCGGTCAGCGTCCAAACGGGTCGTAAGCACGGTACTGTCCTTCATCCTCTCGCAAGGGAAATATCCGATGCATGTTCCTGCGTCGCCAAGTCCGGCGGTTGATCTTGCAGGGATCACCCTGACGTTGCCAAGCGCCGCCGGGCCTGTAGCCATCCTCAAGGGCATATCGCTTCGCATTCCTGCTGGCCAGACCGTAGCCCTTTTGGGTCCGTCAGGATCCGGCAAATCCTCGCTTTTGATGGTCGCCTCGGGGTTGGAGGCGCCGACTGCGGGCAATGTCCACCTTGCCGGCACCGAGCTTGGCAGCCTTGACGAAGATGAACTGGCGCGCTTTCGCGGCCGCCATGTGGGCATCGTGTTTCAAAGCTTTCACCTCATTCCAACCATGACGGCGCTCGAGAACGTCGCTGTTCCACTCGAACTTGCCGGGCGGCGCGACGCCTTCACCTGCGCCCGCCGTGAGCTTGCCGCCGTGGGCCTGGCGGCGCGCGCCACGCACTATCCAGGCCAGCTTTCTGGTGGAGAGCAGCAGCGCATCGCTCTGGCGCGGGCCATCGCACCTCGCCCCACGGTTCTTTTTGCTGACGAGCCCACAGGCAATCTGGATGCGGCAACTGGCGAGATCGTCACAGATTTGCTGTTCGATCTGCATCAGCAGACCCGCACCACCCTGTTTCTGGTAACCCATGACGAGCGTCTTGCGGAGCGCTGTCAACGCATCCTGCGGCTAACAGACGGCGCTATTGTGGCAGACGAGATGATTCGATCGTGAGGCTTTCGTCCCTTATCACTGCGGACCTTGCCATTGAGGAAATCCTGGTCTTGGTTAGATCGCCTTTCGTCTTTCACCAAAGGAGCAGCCGCGACGCAACGGCTGGATGCGGTTCAGCGCTGCACCCGGCTGACCAGGTTGTCCCTCGTATCGTGGTACGGTCCACTGGCGCAACGCATAGGCCACGTCAGCGGGGCGCGAAGTTGCGCTCCGTGCTGAACCAAATCCCATCGGCCAGCAGGTCTCAGGGTAGCCCACACACCTCTGGCCTCACGATCACGGCAAGGGCGACGTCGGCACGAGCAGCCCCAAGGCCCGTTCCCGGGCTGCGCATCGTCACCTGAGGAGAGCATAATGACACGGCTGCTCGGTGCCTTACGTATCGGCCGTCGCCAGCTGCGTGGCGGACTGCGCGGGCTTGGCATTTTTTTCGCCGCGCTGCTCTTTGGTGTGGTGGCGATCGC
Organism: Rhizomicrobium sp.; assembly: GCA_049964915.1. Lineage (GTDB taxonomy): Bacteria > Pseudomonadota > Alphaproteobacteria > Micropepsales > Micropepsaceae > Rhizomicrobium. Next base: position 3,638 of record JBMFWV010000095.1, on the reverse strand, counting down.
TGCGAGCGGTTCGCTGTCAGACGCCATCCTAACTGGCCTAGACCAGCAAGGCCGCGTTCTTTTGGGGGGAGATGTTTCTGTCAACCTCGTACATCGGCCTGCCACTCCGCGTGAGCAGAGGTTTCTTGCGTCATATGGACGGATTTCGGCAACCACCACAATGCGGGCGATGGCCTATCACCTGCCCCAGAGTCCCTCGAGCCCCCGCACACTGGTCGAACTCAAGGCGGTCGATGGCGCCTACCCGCTTTACGGTAAAGTCGGACTTTCTCCTCACTTGCCACTGGCGAAGGCGATGGCCTGCACAGCCAACGTGTGTGGTGCTGTCGTTGAAGAAACCTTGCTCGCCCGTCTCGACCTAAAGATCGGCGATGAGCTGCGCATTGGCGCCCAGCGATTTCGGGTGAATGCGGTGCTGACAAATGAACCGGACCGTATAGCCGACGGTTTCAGCCTAGGACCACATATTCTGATTTCGAACTTCGCCCTGGCCCGCACAGGCTTGATCGCGCTGGGCAGTCTCATCAATTACCACTATCGTGTTGCCTTTGATCCCGGCAGGACAATTGCGGGCTTTCGGCATGCCGCAAACCGGAACTTTGCACCTGCCGGGTGGCAGGTACGTGATCGCAGGGATGCAGCACCCGGCCTTAAACGCTTCGTCGAACAGATCACGATGTTCCTGACCCTGGTCGGGCTGACCGTTTTGGCTGTAGGTGGCGTGGGAGCCAGCCAGGCCATCACTGCCTTTCTGCAGCGCAAGGGGACCCAGATCGCGACTCTGAAGAGCCTGGGTGCCGATACCACTCAGATTTTTGCGATTTATTTTGTACAGATAATGGCCATTGCGGGAGCAGCGGTCCTGTGTGGCCTCGCTCTGGGCGCAATTCTCCCGTTCGCTCTGAACTTGGGCAGGCTCGTGCCATGGTCGGCCAGCCCGTCGATTTATCCTGCTCCGCTACTGCTTGCTGCCTTCTTCGGCCTTGCTGCAGCCGCGAGCTTTTCCATTCCTCCCCTTGCAGGCACCCGCACGATCACCCCCGCCGGCTTGTTTCGCGATCTATTGACCCCCGTGCGCAGAACCGGACGGCTCGTCTACCTGTTTGCTGCAGGCGCCTGCGCCACGGCGGTCATTGTCGTCGCACTCCTGCTCGCACCACAGCGCAGTTTCGCACTTCAGTACCTTGCGGGCATTGGTGCAGGTCTCCTTGCTCTGCGCCTTTGTGCCGAGGCGTTAAGGAGGGCATTGCGCTTTCTACCTCGATTTCGGCGCCCCCTGGTACGCCTTGCCTTTGCCAATCTTTCACGACCAGGGACCACCGCGACCGGTGTGATGGTCGCCCTTGGTCTGGGTTTGACCCTGCTTTCGACAGTTTCACTGCTCAATCACACCATCCAGCACCAGGTGGTGGACAGTCTTCCGGCGACGGCGCCGAGCTTCTTCTTCATCGACATTCAGCCAACCGAAGCAAAAGCCTTTGATGCCACGATCCGTGCCTTCAAAAGCGCACGGGATTACAAGCGCACACCGATGATCCGTGGACGGATTACCGCACTCAATGGCGTTGCTGCCGCCCGCGCCAAAGTCGCGCCACAGGCGCGCTGGGCACTTTCCGGTGATCGTGGCATCACCTACGCGGCGGCGGAACCCAAAGGGACAATCCTCACCGCGGGCAGCTGGTGGCCAGCCGATTACAAAGGTCCACTGCGGATCTCCTTTGACGCGGCGCTGGGCAAGGCCATGCATCTGCACCTTGGCGATACCCTCTCAGTCAATGTCCTCGGCCGCGAGCTCACCGGCACCATTGCCAATTTTCGCAAGGTCGATTTTTCCAACGGACAGCAGAACTTTGTCCTCATCCTGTCGCCCGGCATCATCAACCACGCCCCTCATGACTATCTCGCAACGGTACGCGTTCCAAAGCGCGAGGAGGAAGCTGTATACCGCGCCATCACCAATCGCTTTGCCAATGTCTCAACGGTTCGGGTGAGGCAAGTCATCACCACCATTGACAATCTGTTGCAGGAACTGGCTGCGGGCGTGAGCGCAGCGAGCCTGCTGACAATTCTTTCTGCGCTGCTCGTTCTGGCTGGTGCCATCGCCGCCAACCAGCGCGCCCGCCTCTATGATGCGGCGGTCCTCAAAGCGCTGGGCGCGACGCGCCTCCAAATCGCCGCCGTCTATCTGCTGGAATATGGTATTCTTGGGCTGCTGACCGGAGCTCTGGCTCTGGCGACAGGCAGTGTGGCTGCCGCGCAGATCGCCCGCCATGTCTTCGACGTGCCCTTTCAATTCGATCCGGGGGTGGCGGTCATTACCGTTGGGGGCGGAGCTCTTGTGACCCTGCTCTTTGGTTTGGTGGCGGGCTTGGCGGCGCTGCGCGCCAAACCCGCAATGCTGCTGCGCATGCCGTAGGTCTTGAGGCGCTTGCCAAGCACAATCCACCCGCGCCGAGCGCGGAGACCTGGCTCCGCATGCCGCCGGAGCCCGCCCCCAGCACGGTATGCAGGGGCGGCATGGTGCAGGCGCCTTGCCGAAGGTGCCCCGGCGCGGGGCGGAAATCTGGCCACAAAGAGCCCCGGAGTAGGCTTATACTGATTTATTTTCTTAAACCTTCACAATACCTTGCGTCCTGACCTTGATCGAAGCCTGCCAAGCTCCGATATTAGCCAAGAGATCCGGACCTTCCGTAACAGGTCTGGGCAAGGAGGTTTGCCAGATGGCGAATGATTACAATCGCGCCGTGCGTGCCCGCGGCGAGAGCGCAGCCGGCTACTATGACGCCGGTCTCCGCAGCTACATGCTGCGGGTCTACAATTACATGATCGTCGGCCTTGGACTGACGGGCGTTACCGCGTGGATCGTGGCCAATGTCGCGCCCGTGCAGGCGCTGTTCTATACGGTTCACCAGACGGCCAACGGCTACACCTATGGCCTCTCGATGCTGGGCTGGGTCGCCCTGATCGCCCCCATCGGGCTCGTCATGCTGCTATCGTTTCGCATCAACCGGATGAGTCTTGGCGCCGCCCAGCTCGCCTTTTGGGGCTACGCTTCGCTGGTTGGGATCTCCCTGGCGCCGATCCTTCTGCTTTATACGGGTGCAAGCGTCGCCGAAGTATTTTTCATCACCGCGGCCACGTTCGGTGCCATGAGCCTTTATGGCTATACCACCGGACGCGATCTGACCGGCTTTGGCTCGTTCCTGTTCATGGGCCTGATCGGCATCATCCTGGCGATGGTGGTGAATATTTTCCTGCATTCAGCAGCCATACAATTCGCCATTTCTGTGGTCGGCGTCCTGATCTTCACCGGGCTTACGGCCTATGACACCCAGGCGATCAAAGAGACGTACTCGGCGAACCTGGACGGCTCGCTGCAAAAGCGTGCGGCCATTATGGGGGCCCTGCGCCTTTACCTGGACTTCATCAACCTGTTCATCATGCTGATGCAGCTGATGGGACAGCGGCGCTAACGAGCTTCACCTTGAACAGTGCAAAGCCCCGGTACTATTGTGCCGGGGTTTTTGTTTCTTACAGCCCTGCAATGTGCAGTTGGCTACCTAGCCCGACTTGCGCAGTTAGGGTCCAAATTGGTGAGCCAATTTGCCGCGCTGGATATATTGAATCAATGGCTTGAG
>JBMFWV010000094.1:0-11806 GCA_049964915.1 Rhizomicrobium sp. | reverse complement strand
ACCATCACCAACCAAACCTATGGCAAAGACATGGGACGAAAAAACCTGCAACTTACCCTTGACCACGGTCATAAGAGCCGCCTGCTCCCTCGCGGTCTTCTCGCTATTGGGGCGCTGGCGCCGTAAGGTGCCCGACATCCTGGGCCTTGTGTATACCCAATGTGGGAACTATTATACCCAATATGGGATCAAAAGAACCTGTTTTGGGAACAGAAGGGCGAGGCACAGGGCTGGCTGGGGCATTATTCTCCGGCGTGCAGCAGCGAGTCCTGGCGTTGATTTTCATGCATCCTGACCGCAGCTTCTATATGCGGCAGATCGTAAAACTTCTGCACTCTGGGACAGGTGCCGTCGAGCGCGAACTTGCGAAGCTCGAGCAGAGCGGGCTCGTTTGTGTAGAAAAAATCGGCAACCAAAAGCACTATCGTGCGAATCGTAACGCACCCATATTTGAAGAGCTGCAAGGCATTCTTCGGAAAACCATAGGGCTGCACGATCCGCTTAAAGCAGCGCTCGCACCATTTTCGGATCGTATCAAAGCGGCGTTCGTCTATGGCTCTGTCGCCAGAGGTAGAGACACGGCTCGCAGTGATATCGACCTGATGGTGATCGGCGATGACCTCACTTATTCGGACATTTTCGCCAGCCTTCAGGACGCGGAGAAGACGCTCGCGCGTCCGATAAATCCGAACATTATGGACATCGCTGACTGGAAAAAGCGGCAATCCGGCGAAACCCATTTTATAGCCAACATCACCAATGCGCCGAAAATTTTCATTGTTGGCTCTGAAGAGGACTTGTTGGATGAGCGGCAATCTTGAGAACCTGGCCAAGATCGGAAAGCTCAAGGCCGAGCTCTTTTCTGAAACCGAGTTCAAGGGCTTGGTGTCCTCGGCGAGCAAACGTTTGGCCGACGCCCGGAACGAGGCGCTTTCCCCAGAAAGCAGATTCGATTTAGCCTATAATGCTTCGCACGCATTCGCCCTCGCCGCATTACGTCGGCAGGGCTATCGCTCCGAAAATCGAGCGATCGTATTTCAAGTTCTGGAGCACACGGCTGGTATGCCCGCTGCAAAATGGCGGGTACTATCGAAGTGCCATGACATGCGCAATCTTGCGGAATATGAGGGCCACGCAGACATAGACCCCAAGCTTCTCACGGAACTCGTCAAAATAGCGGGCGAGCTCGAAATCGTGGTTACGGGATCTGAGTAGAGAGTCTGCAGAAGCAGACTGCGGGCGATGTTCGGGATTGAGCTCAGCTGGATCGTCCTTCCTGGGGACGCTGGTGCATGGCGTCGGCCCTGCAGCGTTCCAAAGGCGCGATCTTTGCAGCTCGCCGCATAACGCCGAACGATAGTTTAAGTGTCTAATTTTATTGGAAAATTCTGGTGCCGGAGGAGCTATCACTAGCTTCCCTACAAGCCATTGAGGTATCGTCGGAATTATAAATCTGGGATCCTCACGTACCAACAAAATTACCAACGATTTTGAGGATTTCTCGTGGTCTTGGCGGCGCGTGCCGGTGAGAAGCCATGATCATCTATGCGCTTTCCAAAGCGTTCCACGATATTGTCGCATAGTCTCTCGGACAGGACGGCGCGCAGCGGCCGTTGTGGGCACAGAAGCACACTTAAGCTGGCTTTACCGCGCCCGGATGGCCACGGTCGTGCAAGCAGACCTGGCGCTATCCGTGCAGCTCGACCGCCGGGTACATTCTGTTAGCACATCGTTCTTGCGGAAATTACAGAATTACTGTATTCTTCACCAAAAGGATCCACCATGCCTCGCTACACCACTAGCGACCTATCGCGTAAATCCGGCGATGTCATTGCTGATGCCCTCCGGGGGCCCGTCACTATCACTCAGCGCAACAAGCCAAGGCTCGTCCTGCTCAGCATAGAGGATTACCGGCGTCTGATGTCTCGCGCCGACAGTCGCAAAGCGGGCACGCTGTCGACCATGTCTGACGAGGACTTTGTCGATTTTCGCCACGCTGTAGACGCCTATGTCGCAGAAGATGAAGAGGGGTGAGCTTCGCGGGCCTTCGCACCGGCTCGGTGATACGCTTTCCTTACTTATGGGCGCGCGAGGCCGCGCGTGGCGAAAGCGAAGGGCGCAAATTCCGTCCTGTCGCTGTTGGCGTCAGGGTACCCAAGCCCAATGGCGAGGACGTATTGGTGCTGTTTCCGATCACCAGCCAGGAGCCCGCCCGTGAACGCTTTGCCGCCGAAATTCCCGAGACCGAGAAACGCCGTGCTGGGCTCGACGGGACGATGCGGCTCTGGATCATCCTAGACGAGTACAATCAGGACGTGATCGGTCGCTCCTTTTATCTGGAGCCCGACCCTCCGCTTGGCCGTTTCAGCAGGGCATTTTTTCTCCCGCTGCTGCAAGAGTTCATCCGCAGGCGAGCACAGACGCGGGCTGTGCATCGCCTTCGCCAATAACGGAAATACTCACCCTGATCTCAAGCCAAGTGGTGTTCTTGATAGCGACGATCATGAGCAGTGTGGGCTGTTACACAACCTATTTTTCATGTGGGCTGGTGCCGGAGGAGAGAATTGAACTCTCGACCTACCCCTTACCAAGGGGTTGCGCTACCACTACGCTACTCCGGCATCCGTATCGCGCCGGCAGGCTGGCCGGCGAGGGGCAGTGTTGCCCGGGGCCGGTGCTATAGCCTATTGCGGTGCCCAAGGAAAAGCCCAAGCGGACCCGAACATGGCAGATTCTAACCACAAATCCTTCCCCGGTCCGGAGGAGCGGAGGGAGCGGCTGGCAAATGCTCTGCGGGCCAATCTCGTCCGGCGTAAGGCTGCTGCCCGCGCCGCGGCCAAACGCAATGTGGCCGAGCCAGCAGCGGAGCCACCCGATTCGCTCGAGATTCAGGCCAAGGATTAGCGCCAGAAAGGCTTATCCCCGCCTGATTTGGGCCCAGATGGCACTTTAGCCTGAGGATGTCACCGCTTCGCCCACATCATGCCTAGGTTGGCGGACCGACGCAGTCTAGATAGGACAGGCGGGACAAGGCAGCCTGCCCGCAAAGTCGAGGGGTTCATGGACAGGATTCGCGTGCGCGGTGGCGCACGTCTCGATGGCGAGATTCCGATCAGCGGTGCCAAGAACGCGGCGCTGCCACTGATGGTAGCGAGCCTGCTCTCGGCAGAGCCCCTGGTGTTGTCTCGCGTGCCTGACCTTGCGGATGTCGCCTTTATGGCGCAGCTCCTGGCCGCATTCGGTGTCCATGTTGCCCATGAGCCGGCCACGACGCTGGGGGCGGGGGCCACCTATGTTTTCAAGGCACGGGAAATTACGGCGACCACCGCCGAATACGACATCGTGCGCAAGATGCGGGCAAGTTTTCTGGTGTTGGGTCCGCTGCTGGCCCGGGTTGGCGTAGCCAAGGTCTCGCTGCCCGGCGGCTGTGCCATTGGTGCCCGGCCGGTCGATCTGCACTTGAAAGCGATGCAGGCGCTGGGCGTCCACATCGAGCTTGCCGAAGGCTATGTGCAGGCCCGGGCAGATGACGGGCTCAAGGGGGGGCACATTGTCTTTCCCTTTGTCTCGGTCGGCGCCACCGAAAATGCCTTGATGGCCGCAACCCTCGCCCGCGGCACGACGATCCTCGACAATGCTGCGCGCGAGCCGGAAATCGTTGATCTGGGACGCTGCCTGACGGCCATGGGAGCAAGGATCGAAGGGCTTGGAAGCAGCCGCATTGTCATCGAGGGGGTCACACGTCTTCAGGGGGCGCGCCATTCCGTGCTGCCGGACCGCATCGAGACCGGTACTTTTGCCATGGCGGTTGCCATCGCCGGAGGTACGGTCGAACTCACAGGTACCGATGGCAGGCTGATCGGGGCCCTGATCCCCCACCTGACGGCCATGGGTGTGGAGGTGATGCCCACCAACCGAGGCTTACGCCTGCACCGCAACGGCTTTCGGCCGGTGGCGGTTGATGTCGAGACCGAGCCGTTCCCCGGCTTTCCCACCGATCTTCAGGCCCAACTCATGGCCCTGCTTGCTACTGCGCAGGGTACTTCCCATATCCGGGAGACGATCTTTGAGAATCGTTTCATGCATGTCCCGGAACTGGCCCGGATGGGAGCGGATATCCGCGTCGATGGTGAGGTGGCGGTAGTGCACGGGGTCGAGCGCCTCAAGGGGGCCCCAGTGATGGCCACCGATCTGCGCGCCAGCTCCAGCCTCGTCCTCGCCGGTCTTGCAGCTGAGGGCGAAACCATCATCAATCGTGTCTACCACCTCGATCGTGGCTTCGAACGGCTCGAAGACAAGCTCTCCGCGGTCGGAGCAAATATTGAACGGCTCAAGGAATGACTGCGCCAGAACTGACCCTCGCTGCGTTGGACGATGACGATCTGAAGGTCATTTCGGCCCGTCTGCAGGATGCTGTTACCCGGGTTGGCGAGCTTGTCTTTCTGCCCAGGTCCCGCCGCTTTGCCGCGGTCTTCAACCGCTATCGCTGGGAGGCGGACGACGACACGCGGGTCCGGGCGGGTCTCAGCCTTGAGGGGGTTAAAGCCGCCGCCGCGCGCAATATCCGCCGGGATGATCCTGAGGCGGTTCTGTGCCTGCTCGCCATCCGCTTTCACGCTGCAGAGGCTGATGCACCTGGGGGGGCCATCGAATTGGTGTTCGCCGGCGGTGGCAGCATGCGCCTGGAGGTGGAGTGCATCGATGCGACGCTGAGCGATCTGGGTGAGCCCTATCCGGCCCGCGCCCGGCCCAGCCACGAGGATGAAGGGTGATGGTGCGTCGACTGATCAGCAACGCGCCGGGTTTTGCCGCTGACTTTGCAGCGTTGATGTCGGCCAAACGCGAGGGAGACACCGCACTCGGCGAGCGCGTGCGCATGATCATCTCGCAGGTGCGCGAGCGTGGGGATGAGGCTCTCTTGGAGTTCGCGGCCCGCTTTGACGGGGTGGCGCCGAAGTCTTTGCGCGTCGGCGATGACGAGATTGAGGCTGCAGAAGCCAGCTGCGCTCCAGAAGCCCTGGCCGCGCTTGATCTGGCGGCGGATCGCATCATGCGCTACCACCGTCGACAATTACCCGCCGATGAGCGCTACACCGACGAGGTGGGCGCGAGCCTCGGTTGGCGCTGGACCCCGATCGACAGTGTCGGGCTCTACGTCCCGGGCGGTACGGCCTCCTATCCAAGTTCCGTGCTCATGAACGCGGTACCGGCCCGCGTTGCCGGGGTCGAGCGCGTGGTGATGGTGACCCCGGCCCGTGACGGCCGCATCAATCCTTTGACGCTCGCCGCCGCTCGCCGCGCCGGCATCACCGAGATCTATCGCGTCGGCGGCGCCCAGGCCGTTGCGGCGCTGGCCTTTGGTACAGCAAGCATTGCAGCTGTCGACAAGATCGTGGGACCCGGAAACGCCTATGTCGCTGAAGCCAAGCGCCTTGTTTTTGGCGTTGTCGGGATCGATTCGGTGGCCGGACCTTCGGAGATACTCGTCATCGCTGACCACGCCAACGATCCGGACTGGATCGCTGCGGACCTTTTGTCCCAGGCTGAACACGATGCGTCGTCACAGTCGATCCTCATGACCGATTCTTCCCGCTTCGCCGAACAGGTTGAGGCTGCTGTGGAACGGGCGCTTGCGCGGCTGCCGCGGGCCGCCATCGCCGGTGCAAGCTGGCGGGATTTCGGCGCCATCATCGTGGTTGACGATCTCACGGAGGCAGCAGAGCTTTCGAACCGCATCGCTCCAGAGCACCTTGAACTGGCAGTGGAAGCGCCAGAGGCGTTGCTCAAGCATGTTCGCCATGCCGGCGCGATCTTCCTGGGCCGTTATACCCCCGAGGCCATGGGCGATTACATCGCCGGCCCCAATCATGTGCTACCCACCTCCCGCACGGCCCGGTTTTCGTCCGGATTGTCAGTGCTGGATTTTCTCAAGCGGTCGACACTGCTATCCCTGACCCCTGCAGGGGCAGCGAAGCTGGGGCCCGCCGCCATCACCCTCGCCGAGGCTGAGGGACTTGAGGCGCATGCCCGCTCGATTGCTGCACGCATGCCGGAACGCGATCTCTAAAATGGCGGAGGATGTTTTTCGCATCGCTGCAATTGAGCTCGACGAGCACTCGGTGGTGCGGCGTACCCGCCAGATTGAGCAGGAGCGCGAGATCGCGATCTATGATCTGCTCGAGGCCAATTATTTCGCACCCGAGGGTATGGTCCCGGGGCCCTATCACCTGACGCTTTCGCTGTCAGAAAACCGCCTTGTGCTGTCGATTCGCCAGTCCAGCGAGGATCCGGACGAACTCAAGGTGATGCTGTCACTCACTCCGTTTCGTCATCTGATCAAGGATTATTTTCTGGTCTGTGAGAGCTATTACAAGGCGATCCGTAACGCCCCGCCGTCGCAGATCGAGGCTCTCGATATGGGCCGCAGGGCTCTGCACGATGAAGGCTCGACCCTGCTCAAGGAGCGTCTCGAAGGCAAGATCGCGATTGATTTTGATACGGCGCGGCGGATCTTCACCTTGATCTGCGTGCTGCATCTAAGAGGCTGACGGCGATGCGCGGCCCGAACGGCGAGGAGCTTCCTGGCGCCGTACTCTTTGCCTGCACACTCAATGCGGTGCGCAGTCCCATCGCGGCGGCGCTGATGCGTCACCTCTATGGCAAGTTCGTCTATGTGCGTTCGGCCGGGGTCAGGGCCGGAGAGGCCGATCCCTTTGCCGCGCAGGTGATGGAGGAGTTCGGCATGACTCTGGGAACCCATCGCCCGCAGAGCTTCGAGGATCTGGAAGACGAGAGTTTTGATCTTGTCATCACCCTGTCTCCGGAAGCCCATCACCGTGCTCTCGAACTCACCCGCACATCGGCGGTCGAAGTCGAGTACTGGCGCACACTGGATGCAACCGCCTATGAGGGTAGCCGCGCGCAGCGCCTCAGCGTCTACCGCGAGGTCCGTGATGACCTGCTACGCCGCATCCAGGCGCGCTTTTCGGTTGTCCGCGCTTCCGATGCTTGAGGCCCTTTGGTGGCCTCCTGTCCGTTGGCTCTCCTGGACCGGTCCTGTCGGGAATACGGACGGGGCCGCTGGCAGCCCCATCGCCCCGCCCCTGGCCTTCTGAGGCTCCGTGGACGCCATGGCCTTGAGGCTTTCCTTGCTTTTCGGGCGGTTCGGTGCATTCTCCCGCCCGGCTTACGACAATCGCCAGAGGACGAATGGCAAAAGAAGAACTTTTAGAATTTCCCGGGACGGTCAGCGAATTGCTGCCCAACGCGACTTTTCGCGTAAAGCTGGAAAATGGCCACGAAATCATTGCCCATACGGCAGGCAAGATGCGCAAGAATCGCATTCGCGTACTGACCGGCGACAAGGTTCTGGTCGAGATGACGCCCTATGACCTGACCAAGGGCCGCATCACCTACCGCTTCAAGTAGGCCATGGCGCGGCTCCCGCTCGTGCTGGCGAGCGAAAGTCCCCGCCGCCAAGCATTGCTGGCCCAGGCCGGCATTATCCCGGACCTGATCGTCCCCGCTGCCATTGATGAGACCCCGCACAAAGGCGAGGAACCTCGGCCCTATGCCCTGCGCGTCGCCAAAGCCAAGGCACAGGCCGTCGCCGCCGCCCATCCGGGGGCACTCATCCTTGCGGCAGATACCGTGGTCGCCTGTGGGCGGCGCATTTTGCCCAAGGCGATGCGCGCCGAGGAGGTAGGGTCCTGCCTTCGTCTGCTCCAGGGCCGTCAGCATCAGGTGATGACGGCTGTGGCGCTGATGGGAGCAGATGGCCGATTGCGCAGCCGCTGCGTGCTGACCCGTCTCAGTTTTCGCCGGCTGTCGGGGCCCGAAATTGCCGCCTACGCCGCGGGTGGTGAGGGTTTGGGCAAAGCCGGAGGCTATGGGCTGCAGGGCTTTGCCGAAACTTTTGTTCGGCGAATCAATGGCTCTTATTCGAATGTGATCGGTCTTCCACTTCTGGAGACCTGCGCCCTGCTAGAGGGATGCGGTTACGCGCGCTCGTGCTAGACTGCCTGCGCTGATATTGCCAATGTGACCAATGGATAAAGAAGTCCTGATCAATGCAGGCGCAGGGGAGATCCGTATTGCCATCGTCGAAGACGGCCGTTTGCAGGAGTTGCTCCTGGAACGGGTCATCGGCCTGGAAGAAGGGTTTCTCAAGAAGCGTCATGAGGGCCGCCACGGCCACAGCCTGATCGGCAACATCATCTTGGGCCGTGTCCAGCGTGTGCTGCCGGGCATGCAGGCTGCGTTTGTTGAAGTTGGACTTGGCCGTGCTGGGTTTCTGGGCGCGCGCGAAGCGCGCTGCCTTGCAGACCTGCCAGGCTTCGATGAAGAGCGGGCCCCAAAAATCAGTGATTGCGTCCGCGAGGGTGAAGAGGTCGTAGTCCAGGTGGTCAAGGATCCGATCGGTGAAAAGGGGGCGCGGCTCTCTGCCAATGTAACAATCCCGGGACGACTTCTCGTCATGGTCCCCAATCAGCCGGGCATTGCACTCTCGCGCCGCATCGAGGACGAAGCCGAACGTGCCCGGCTCATCACTCTTGGCGAAACCATGGTGGCGCAAGGTGTCGGCAGCCTCATTCCGGGCGCCGGCTTCATTCTGCGCAGCGCCGCCATCGGCTGCGAACTGCGCGATCTGCGCGAAGATGCCGAACGACTGGCAGAGGCCTGGCGTCCGGTGATGGCGCGGCGCAAAGATGCGCGTGCCCCAGCCACGCTCTATCATGATCTTGACCCGATCGAGCGTACCATGCGCGATGAGGTGGATGGGCAAACCCGACGTGTCCTGATCGACGATACGGCCAGTTTTGAGGCGGCGCGGGCCTATTGCCGGCGCGCCATGCCGGATGCCGAGCCCCGCATTGAACTGTGGCGCGGCCCTGGCATGCTGTTCGACCAATACGATCTTGAGGATGAACTCGAACAGCTCACCTCGCCGCGGTTGGCGCTACCGTCCGGGGGCTGGGTGACGATCGAGGCAACCGAAGCCCTGACCGCCATCGACGTCAATTCTGGCAGCTATACCGCTGCAACGGGCCTCGAGGAAACCAGTCTCACCATCAATCTGGAAGCTGCCGAGGAAATTGGGCGGCAGTTACGTCTGCGCGGGATTGGCGGTCTTATCGTGATCGATTTCATCCATTTGAACGAGCCTGCCAACATAGAGCGGGTGCTGGACGTACTGACCCGCAGCCTGGCGCGCGACCGCACACCCACCCAGATTTCCTCCATGAGCGCCTTTGGTCTCGTTGAAATCACGCGCAAGCGCATCAGAGATCCGCTCGTCAAGCTGATGAGCGAATGCTGCCGGTCCTGCCACGGTCACGGACGGGTGCGTACCCGCGAGAGCGTGGCGCTCGAGGTGATCCGGCGTATTGAGCGGGCTGCTGTCAATGCCCCGGGGAAACTGATCACGGTGCGGGCGGCCCCGGAAATCGTGCAATGGCTTGAAGTTCATGATGATGACGTGCGGAGCGGACTTGCCCGCCGCGGGGCCGGCCAGATCCGTATCGAAGCACGCCCGGAATTTGCCCGCGAGGGCTTTGATGTCAGCACCTGAAGGACCCTCCTGTCCGATCTGCGGCAAGCCCCAGATCCCGCGCCTGCGGCCGTTCTGTTCGAGCCGCTGCGCTCATATTGATCTGTCCCGCTGGCTGAAGGGCGTCTACGCCGTGCCCTGCGAAGATGATGAGGACAGTCCTGAGGGCGCCGAGCCCAGCGAAGACGCCTGATCCGCCAAGCGCGCCTATCGAGTCGCCTTTTGTCGTGCCCAGGGGAGCCACGGCTGCAGGCAGCATCTCTGTGCAATGCCGCCCGCAGCCATGTCACGAGCATCTAAGCCGGTCATCACTGGCTGGTGAGCTTGTCCTGGGTTTTGGTCTTGAAGTCAGAGGCGTCGTGGCGTTCGTGCAGCTGCCCCGCAGGCGCGCCTGTTACGCGATTGACCATACGCCCGCGCTTGACCGCTTCGCGGGCAAAGAGCATCTCGGCCCAGCGCAGAACGTGCGTGTATTCGTGGACGCTGAGGAACTCGCCCGACTCATAGAGCAAGCCTTTTGCCAGCCCTCCATACCAGGGCAGGATCGCCATGTCGGCGATGGTGTAGCTGTCGCCGGCGATGTATTGGCTCTCCGCGAGCCGGCGATTTAATACATCGAGCTGCCGCTTCACCTCCATCGCAAAGCGATCAATCGCGTATTCGATCTTGAAGGGAGCATAGGCGTAAAAATGGCCGAAGCCACCGCCCAGATATGGCGCACTTCCCATTTGCCAGAACAGCCACGACAGGCATTCCGCGCGCTCAGCCGCATCTGTGGGCAGGAACGCTCCGAACTTCTCGGCGAGATATACAAGAATCGCACCTGACTCAAACACCCGGATTGGTTTGGGCGCGCTGCGATCAAGAAGCGCAGGGATCTTGGAGTTGGGGTTTACCGCCACAAAACCGCTGCCGAATTGCTGGCCGTCTCCGATATTGATCAGCCAGGCGTCGTACTCGGCGCCGGCATGGCCAAGCGCGAGCAGCTCTTCGAGGAGGATGGTAACCTTCTGGCCGTTCGGGGTGGCAAGCGAATAAAGCTGCAAGGGATGGCGGCCGACCGGAAGCTCCTTGTCATGTGTTGGGCCGGCTATTGGGCGGTTGATATTGGCAAAGCGTCCACCGCTGGCCTTGTTCCAGGTCCAGACTTTCGGCGGGGTATATTCTGTCGTGTCAGTCATGTTTTGGGCTCCATATTGCAGCATGTCGGCTTGGCTGTGCTTGGGCAGGCCTCCGGCAGTTGGCTTGGGGGCAGTTGATTTCGTCACGTCCTCTTTGAAAGGACCGGTTCGATCTTCGGCCCAGCATAGCCAAAAGATGGGCAGCTTTAACATCTTTTGCTGGCGGTGATCATTCGCAGGTCGTCGCATCTGGAGGCACCTTGTGGCGAGACTGCCAGCTGTAGCTGCGGAAATGGCACCCGCGTGGCGGTTCAACTCCTGCTAAACAGGGCCTGATCGCACCAAGAGCATGGCTCAGCTTCAGTCATTGGCACCTGGCTCGGGCGAGTACTGGGGAAAGCCTTTTCCCGGTGGTCGCCTGATGCGATATAGGGTTGCAGTGGATATTTGGGGGGCGCAGGTCCACGGCGCTGTAGCCTCTCACACAGATTAAGGTGTTGATGTCCATGCTGATGCCACGTCGCCCTGTGGTAGAGGCCCGCATGGCCGGTGCGCTCTATGTGTTCATCATCATTCTGGGAGCCTATGCCGAACTTGTAGGGCGTGAGGGTCTTGTGGTGTCGGGGAATCCAATCGCCACGCTGCACGCGATCGCGACCCATCAGCATGCATTCCGCCTCGGCTTCGCCGCCGAAATGGCAACCAATCTTCTTGCCATCCCTACAACGCTCATCTTTTGGCGTCTTCTGACACCAACCGGTCCAGTCATTGCTCTGACTGCGCTTGTTTTTGATCTCACGCAGAACACGATTAATGCGATGAATGCGTGGACGCAGTTTGTGCCACTGACACTTCTACCGCACGCACCGGATCTTGCCGCTTTGCCACCAGCACAGCTCGCGGACTTCGCGCGGCTCGCCCTCCACTGGCACGATGTTGGATTTCAGATCGGGCTGACGTTTTTCGGCTTTGGGTTGCTGCTGGAGGGATGGCTGGTTTTCCGCGCAACCTATTTTCCAGGCTGGCTCGGTCTGCTCTATATGTTTGCAGGGGTCTGCTATCTTGGCAACGCCATCAATTTCTTCCTTGGGCTTCACCTGCCGCTTGTGCCCGATATGCTCTTCGGTGCCTTTAT
>JBMFWV010000093.1:0-12102 GCA_049964915.1 Rhizomicrobium sp. | reverse complement strand
CCTCGCATTACACAAGGGATGTCACCATGGGCGAAGACCGGTCGCGGATCCGAACCAACCCGGGCATCTTCGCCCGCCTACGCAGCTTCGGCTTCAACATCCTCATGGTCAGCAAAACCGGCACCATGAAGCAAGATCGATACCGCGCCGCACTCGCTGGCGTCCGCCACCTGCTCTCACTCGTCAATATATCAAAGCGTTGAACAGCCGTGACTCTGAGGCAGACCACTTATTCCACACCGAAAGACAGATAGCGTCGGTCTGCGAAAACGAACCGAGTCATCACCCATTGAAATTGCTAAATTATATTTTAATATCCGTCTATAAATAAATACAGAAATTCAAGATGCTTTCAGATGGACAATCAGAACGGGACAATATCGTCCAGAACCTGCTGACCATATCGCGGTGATTGTTCACCGCTTACAATACCTCGGCCGCCATACGAAATTCTGGCTTCCGCCAACTGATTGGATTGTATTGTATTATTTCCTGAAATGTCTTGTGGACGACAAATACCTGAAACAGTCAGAACGCGTAGTTCGTGATTCACACGCATCTCTTGCCGGGCTACCACGACAAAATTACCATCTGGCAATACTTGCGTGATCTCGCCCGCTAAGGACAAAGAAACTGATTCGTTTCGCTGAATTTGCCCGGTTCCGGTCGAGTTGCCTGCACTGGAAAGAGACACCAGACTCGATGGGTTTACCGATTTGCCCAGAACACGGGGAATCAGACTCTCCAGGCCAAAAAGATTTGGTACGCCCAGGGATTCTGAGCCTGTACGTCCAAGTGTGGTCTGATCCTTCAAAGTTGCGGCATCGTTGATATTGATCAAGATGGTGATGATGTCACCCACCTGCGAAGCTCGTTGATCCTTGAAGAAGGCACGCGCCCCACGGCGCCATAAGCTATCAGGTTCCGTTGGTGCTCGTCTGAGCGGCGGCATCGGCATGCTCACCGGACGCCATGATGGTGCCTTTGTCGGATTCGTGATCGGCGTCATCGGCGGCGCATGGCCAACATAGGCAAGATTGGAGAAGGTGCCGCAACCTTCGAGCAGGGATACAAGGCCGAAGGCTGCAAGCCGGAAGAGGTGTCGACGGCTTCCCGCGCAAACCATTTTGGAAAGCTCAGCCACTTTGTCCTACCATGCGGTTATAATAAGAAATTGTCCCGCTCTGAGGCATTGGGCGGCTGCCAGGGATGACGTGAGCGTGATTTTCACCGTCTATCACAGCCTGTACCACCTCGTGTGAACTCGGATTCAGAACTGGAATCACGGCGCCTTTCGGACCAGCAGCCAGGGCAACGCCCTCGGCCGTTACTTCAAGGCCCGGCATTTCCACTGCGAGGTTTACTGTTGCTCCTCGGTTTACCATCATGACCTGCGCAACAACCCTTTTGCTGAGAGGGGTTCCGGCAGCAATTCGACGGTCAACCTGCATACCTAGAGCATCCGCGGCTTGGGTTAATGTGCCTTGAGGTAGCGCAGCTCGGGCCACCCATGACATCTTCACGTCGTTGATCGTGACGATCTCTCCCGGTTCCAGGGTGCGGCGAGCGACAATTACGCGCTCTGCCTGTGCAGCGATACCTGAGAGCTCGAAGCTTTCCGGTTTCATTCCTCGGGCATTTAGAAGAACAACGGCATCGAACTGCCCGTTCACTTGATCGTAGCGAATATTGTTGACGACGACATGTGGTCTCGTTCCGGGTGGAACCATCGGCAAGTTGGTCGTACCGAGTTGCACAACGAAGTGGTTCGGTGCGTCTGCGCCCAACAACAGCGGGCGCAGTGCCCGGATGATGAAGGACGGCTTGACGGGAATGCCTGACCTCTCGATAACCACGGCGTTATCAGAGCCGTCGTCTTTCCATTTGACGCCATATTGGTGTGCGATCGCTGCAAGTTGAGTGCCGCCGACTTCGATTCTCTGGCCAGGCGCAGGAGCTGACCCCAGCACGTCCTTGGCATGCGAGCCTGCATCGTTGAAGAGATCCTGAAGTTCGACAACCGGACGATCTATTGAAACGATCCCTCGAGGCGATGGTGCGGCCAGGGAGGTACGCGCGACGAGGCTGGCCATGATAGACATGACCATGACCGCATATCCGGTTGAACGAGGCATTTTGCGATCCTCAGAGTTGTGTCAGTGTAGACAGCATCTGGTTTGTTGCGGTGACAACCTGGCTGTTCATGTCATAAGCCCGCTGGGCGGTTATGAGATCTGTGACTTCGCTGACGACATTCACATTCGAATTCTCGACAAAGCCTTGCATGACTGTTCCGAAGCCCGGAGCGCTGGGAGCGCCTGTAACTGGATTTCCCGAGGCCGCAGTCTGCAGGAAGAGGTTACCGCCCTGCGCGGCGAGACCGGCATCGTTCGGGAAGACGGCGAGCTGCAACTGTCCCACCGTTTGCGGGGCCGTCTGGCCAGGGAGCGAAACCTGAACCTGACCTGAAGCATTGATGGTGACATTCGTTGCATTGGTCGGAATCTGGATGCCAGGCTGGACGACATAACCGTCTGCGGTAACGATCGTGCCGTTTGGCGACAGGCCGAACGTACCGTCGCGCGTATAGGCCGTCTGGCCGGAAGGAAGGGTGACCTGGAACCACCCATTACCGGAGATCGCCATGTCAAGCGTGTTGTTCGTCTGCTGAAGGTTTCCCTGTTGGTCGATCCGGTAGATTGCAGCAGTCTTCACACCGAGGCCGATCTGGGTGCCGGAAGGAACGATCGTGCCCGCATCCGAACTGTTCGAGCCAGCGCGCCGCAGATCCTGATAGAGCAGGTCCTGGAAGGCGACTCGCTGGGCCTTGTAGCCCGTGGTCGTCATGTTTGCGATATTGTTGGAAATGACTTCCACATTGGTCTGCTGGGCCTGCATGCCCGTTGCCGCGATGTCGAGTGCGCGCATTCTTGCTTTCCTGTCGGGGGAGTGGGTATCAGCTGGTCGTCGCACCCAGAATCTGGGAGATGGCGGTCTGGCTACGGTTCTTCTCGGAAGCGAGGAACTGGGCAAGCATCTCGTAGTTCCGGCTGGCCTGGATCATGTTGGTGATCTCGACAACCGGTTGGACATTGGATTCTTCGATGGCCCCCTGCACGATCTGTGGATTGGGATCGGGAATCGGGGTTGTCGAGGCCTTGAAGAGATTTCCGCCTTGCGCTGTCAGCGACTGCTGATCGGGGACGGTCACGACGCCGACCTGCCCGATAATGCCTTGTGGTGTGCTGATCGTACCGTCGGCAGCAATTGTCAGAGTGCCGCTCTGTGGTGGTACGGTGATGGGCTGGCCGTTCGTGCTGAGCAGACTGTATCCGTTGGCGTTGGCGATTGTGCCATCCGGCATCAGGTTGAACTGTCCGTCTCTGGTCAGACGGGGACCGTTCGGGGTCTGCACAGTGAAATAGCCGCCGCCGGGCAGAGCCAGGTCGAGAGCGTTACCTGTGTTGCGGATCGCGCCCGGCCGTTCGTCACGCCAAGTCCCGTTCGATTGTGTGTAGGCAAGCGTCGATCCGCCGGGAGGCGCTGTCACATTGCGCATGTGATCAAGCCAGGTCGTAGAGGCGAGATGCATCGACTCGTAACCGGGCGTCGAGACGTTGGCGATGTTGTTCGCGATCACGTCGACATTGCGCGATGCCGTGAGCATGCGCGAAAGAATGATCGTGCTGGTGTTTTGCATCCTGTCCTGTCACCCTTTTGGGACATCACGAGCGGTCGTGCATGGCGACAATGGCGCTGAAAGCTTAATGAACCGCTAAGCGGCGGAACAAATTCGCCCAGCCGCCATCGCGATACCCGGATTGACGCCGCCCTAAAAAAGAACAAAATAAGAACAAAGGACAAGATCATGACCAGTGTGGCGCTCTTTTCCGGTCTGCAGTCCCCGGAGATCCGACCGGGGACTGTGCATGAAATCGCCGGCGATCAATCCATCGTGAGTTTCGCGGCCCTGCTGCTCGGCCGCACGCGGGGGGCGCCGATCTGCTGGGTCGGCAGTTCGATCGATCTCTACCCGCCAGGGCTTGCCGGGCTGGCGCTCGATCCCGGCCGGCTCGTCATGGCCGAGGCGGAGCGGGAGGAGGACCGACTGGCGCTGCTCGAAACCGCCCTAGCCGGCGGCCTGCATGCGGCCGGGCCGGTGGCGCGGATCTCCCGCCTCGCAGTGCGCCGCCTCGCGCTGGCGGCACGGCGGGGCCAGGCTGTCGGGCTGGTGCTGAATATGGGAAAGGCAAGTGACTCTAATGCGTTCGCGACGAGATGGCGGATTGGCGCAGAACCCTCGGGGCCGGATGGCGCGCGGCGCTGGCGAGCCGAGCTGCTGCATGCGCACGGCGTGCCGCCGGGCTCCTTCGGCCTGGAGCTAGGCCATGACGGCGCGACGTATGCTTTCGATCTGGCTGGCGGCGGGACTGCCCGCCAGCAACCTCTCAGACACGCCGGCTGAGCAGGCCCTCGCGCGGCTCGCACTGCGCTGCCAGGCCTTCACGCCACTGGTGGCGCTGGACCCGCCGGACGGTCTTCTGCTCGACATCACCGGCTGTGCCCATCTCTTTGGCGGCGAGGCGCAGCTGTGCGCGCGGATCGGCGCCATGCTGCCCAGTGCCCTTGTGGCGATCGGCGCCACCGCAGCGGCGGCACGGGCGCGGGCGCGGCACGGCATGACGGCGGGCACCAGACTCGACGCTCTGCCGGTGACAGCACTCGGGCTGGACGCGCCGGTGGCGCGGCGGCTGCACCGGCTGGGCATCAGACGGATCGACGCGCTGGCGCGCCTCTCGCGCGGCGAGATCCGGGCCGGTTTCGGGGAAGACCTGCTGCTCAGGCTCGACCGGCTGCACGGACGGGTAGCGGAGCCTCTGCATTTCCTGCCGCCGCCGGCCGCGTGGCGCGAGGCGGAATCACATCACGACCCCTTGCTGACGGCCGAACAGCTCCGCGCAGCGCTCGCACGGCTCGTCATCCGGCTCTGCGACAGGCTGGAGGCGGCCGAATGCGGGCTGACGGTTTTGCGGGTCAGGTTCCGGCGGGTCGATGCGCGGGTGATCGGGGAGACGATCGGCTTCGCCGCCCCCGCCCGCGATGCGCCGCATATCTGTCGGCTACTGGCCGAGCTTCTGAACCGGGTCGATCCGGGATTCGGCGTGGAAGGCCTGGAGATCGAGGGGGAGGTAGCGTCGCTGCCGGCCGGGCAGCCGGAGCTGGGCGGCGCTGTGCGGCCGGATCACGCCCGCACCTTCGACCTGATGGCCGGCCGGGCCCGGCTGTCGCGGCTGGCGCCGGTGGCGAGCCATGTGCCGGAGCGCGCGATGCGCCGGATTCCGGTAACGGAGCCGCCGCCAGGCTGGCCACCCGCCGGGCATCCGCGGCCGGTCCGGCTGTTCGTCCGGCCCGAGCGGATCGAGGTGATCGCGCCGGTGCCCGACGATCCGCCGCGGCTGATGCGATGGCGCGGAGCGAGCCATCGCATCGCCCGCGCCACCGGGCCGGAGCGGATCGCGCGAGAATGGTGGCGGCACGAACCGCGCGAGGCCGCCGGCTGCGCCGAGGCGGAGATGCTGCGCGACTATTATGCGATCGAGGATGAGACGGGGCGCCGCTTCTGGGTGTTCCGCGCCGGGCTGCATGGCGGGGCGCGGCCGCCGCGATGGTTCATCCACGGGGTGTTCTGATGCCCGCCTACGCCGAACTCGCCGCCGCCAGCGCGTTCAGCTTCCTCGAAGGTGCGTCGCACCCGCAGGAACTGGTCGACCAGGCACTTTATCTTGGCCATGCGGCGCTGGGCATCGCGGACCGGAACACGGTCGCCGGCGTGGTGCGCGCGCATGTCGCGGCGAAGCAAGGCGGGCTGCGGCTGCTGGTCGGCAGCAGGCTGGGCTTCGAGGATGGCCCTGACGTCATCGCCTATCCGCGCGACCGTGAGGGCTGGGGGCGGCTCTGCCGGCTGCTCAGCCTCGGCAAGGGGCGGGCGGCGAAAGGCGGCTGCCGCCTTCGCCTCGATGATCTGGAGGACCATGCGGCCGGGATGGCGCTGATCGTGATGCCGCCGCCCTGGCCCGATGCCGCCTTCGCCGCCAGCCTCGACCGCATATCGGGCTTCGGCGCCCCGGTCTGGCTCGGGGCGGCGCGCCGCTATGCGCCGGACGACGCCGCGCGGCTGGAGGCGCTCGCCGCGCTGGCCGGACGGCGGCGGCTGGTGGCGGTGAACGACGTTCTGTATCACGCGCCGTCCCGCCGGCCGTTGCAGGACGTGATGCGTTGCATCCGCCATGGCTGCACGATCGCCGAAGCCGGCTTGCGCCTTGAGCCGCATGGCGAGCGGTATCTCAAGCCGGCGGACGAGATGGCACGGCTGTTCCGCGGCCATGAGGCGGCGATCGCGGCGCAGGCAGAGATTCTGGATGCGGTCGGCTTCAAGCTCGGCGACATACGCTACGAATATCCCGACGAGCCGGTGCCGCCCGGCAGGACGCCCGATGCGCATCTCGCCGACCTCGCCTGGGCGGGGGCGGCGATCCGCTATCCCGGCGGCGTGCCGGTGGCGATCGCGGCGACGATCCGTCGCGAGCTCGACCTGATCGCCCGGCTCGGTTACGCGCGTTATTTCCTGACCGTGAACGATATCGTCGGCTTTGCCCGGCGACAGGGGATCCTCTGCCAGGGGCGCGGGTCGGCGGCGAATTCGGCGGTCTGCTACGCGCTCGGCATCACCGCGGTCGATCCCGCCGAGATCGACCTGCTGTTCGAGCGCTTCGTCTCGGCCGAGCGGGGCGAGCCGCCGGATATCGACGTCGATTTCGAGCATGAGCGGCGCGAGGAGGTCATTCAGTATATCTACGGCCGCTACGGCCGCGCGCGGGCGGCAATCGCGGCAACGGTGATCCACTACCGGTCGCGCAGCGCGATCCGCGATGTCGGCAAGGCGCTCGGCCTCGACGCAGCGACGATCGAGACGCTGGCGGCGCAGAGCTGGAATCCGGGCGATGCGCTGTGGTCCGATCCCCGGCTGCGCGAGGCCGGGCTCGATCCGGCCGCGCCGGACCTGCGGCGCGCCATCGGCCTCGCGCGCGAGCTGGTCGACCTGCCGCGGCACCTGTCCCAGCATGTCGGCGGGTTCGTGCTGACGCGCACCCGGCTCGACGAGATCGTGCCGGTCGGCCCGGCCGCCATGCCGGGGCGCAGCTTCATCGAATGGGACAAGGACGATATCGACGCGCTAAAGCTGATGAAGGTCGACGTGCTGGCGCTGGGCATGCTCACCTGCATCCGCAAGTGCTTCGCCATGCTGGGCATCGCCGATCTGGCCGACGTGCCGCGCGAGGACCCGCGCGTTTACGACATGCTGAGCCGGGGAGATGCGCTCGGCGTGTTCCAGGTGGAAAGCCGGGCGCAGATGAACATGCTGCCGCGGCTGCGGCCGCGCGCCTTCTACGACCTGGTGATCGAGGTCGCGATCGTCCGGCCGGGGCCGATCCAGGGGGATATGGTGCATCCGTATCTGCGGCGGCGGAACGGGCTGGAAGCGCCGGACATGCCCTCGCCCGCCCTGCGCTCCGTCCTCGGCAAGACGCTCGGCGTGCCGCTGTTCCAGGAACAGGCGATGCGGATCGCCATCGAGGCGGCAGGCTTCACGCCCGGCGAAGCCAACGAACTGCGCCGCGCCATGGCAACCTTCCGCAGTCCCGGTACGATCGAGCGGTTCTTCAACAGGATGATCGAGGGCATGATCGCGAGCGGCCATGAGCGCGATTTCGCGGAACGCTGCTTCCGCCAGATCGAGGGCTTCGGCACCTACGGCTTTCCCGAAAGCCATGCCGCGAGCTTCGCGCACCTGGTCTATGTCTCAGCATGGCTGAAATGCTACCACCCGGCGGAATTCGCCGCTGCCCTGCTGAACGCCCAGCCGATGGGGTTCTATCAGCCGGCGCAGATCGTGCGCGATGCACGCGAGCATGGCATCGCCGTCCGCGCCGCCGATGTTGCGGCGAGTTCGTGGGACTGCACGGTGGAAAGCGGGGCGCTGCGGCTCGGCCTGCGCATGATCAGGGGCTTCAGGGCGGACTGGGCCGCACGGATCGACGCCCTGCGGGCGGAGGACCGAATCTGCCTGCCCGCGCTGGCATCGCTGCCGACAGCCGCCCTCGAAGCGCTTGCCGAGGCCGGCGCCCTGCGATCTCTGGGCATGGACCGGCGTACCGCGCTCTGGCAGGCCGGCCTTGTGGAACCGCCGGCCTCTTTCCCCCTGCTGCCGCTGGCTGCGCCGCCGCGCGGAACCCCAGACCTGCCGGCGATACGACCCGAGGACCACGTGGCCGCCGATTATCGTGCCACCGGGCTGTCGCTGCGCGCACATCCGATGGGCTTGCTACGCGGCCACCCTAGGCTTGAGGGTATGATGACCTGCCAGGCCGTTACGGCCTTCGCCGCCGATGGCAGCATCGTCGATCTCGCCGGGATCGTCACCATCCGCCAGCGGCCCGGGAGCGCACGGGGAACGGTTTTCATTACGATCGAGGACGAAACGGGGATCGCCAATCTGATTGTCCGGCCGGCCCTGGTCGAAAGCCTGCGGACACAGGTGATCGGCGCATCGCTGCTCGGCGCGCGCGGACGGGTGCAGCGCAGCGTCGAGAAGGATGCTGCCATCGTGCATGTCCTGGTCGAAGCACTGAGCGATCTCTCCGCCCTGTTGGAGGTGCTGGACCGGCCTTCAACTGAGGCCGAGCCGTGCGGCACGGTACCGCAGAGGAAGAGCCTGCCACGAAGCCGTGATTTTCACTGACCGCAACACCAAACATAACCATTCATTAACATTCATCCACGATACTGCGCGAGCAGGACCAGAGGACGACAAATGGCCAAAACGCCCACCGCCGCAAAAAATGCTGCCGACACCCCTTTGCCTGAAGCCGGGGCCGAGGAAGCACCAGCCAAGTCATCAAGACGCAAGCTGTTTGTGATTGGTGGGGCTGTTGCCGCTATCATGCTTTTGGTTGTCGGTCTCTGGATAACGGGAATCCTGCCTCATCTTCTCGGGCAGACAAATCATCACAAGTTGACCGGTCCAGTCTATGTCAAGGTCCCTGAAATTGTTGCCAATCTCAATGTACCAAGTGGGCAAGATTCATACGTGAAACTTGAAGCAACCATAGAATTAGCTGATCCGAAATCAGCAAAAATTGCAATGACCGACATGCCGCGCGTTGTAGATGTATTTGAAACCTATCTTCGTGCCATGCGGCCGGACGAATTGCGCGGTGCTTCAGGTACTTATCGCTTACGTGAAGCTTTAATCAATCGTGTTAAAATCGCGACCGCTCCGGCAATCGTTAAGGATATTCTCTTTCAGGAACTGATTGTCCAATAGCTTCGATATCTGGTGGTTTCTTAAAACTTAGGCGCAAAATGGTGCAAACGATGCTAGTAGATCTTCTCGAGTTCGGAACCTGGGGGTTCCAGGTTGTCCTTTTTGGGCTTCTGGTATTCACTCTGATCTATGCGCGCCGTCTGGACCGATCAATCATCCAGATGCGAGCCGAACGGCAGACGTTGCAGGAGCTTATCGACCGGATCGGCACATCTGTGACTGCTGCCATAGACGCCACAGATCGGCTCACGAAAGAAGCGGGCAAGAGTTCCGCTGTACTAGATGAAGCTTGCCAGGCAGCGGCGGTAGCCACCAAGCGTCTCGACGACGCAATAAGCCAGGCAACAATCGTTGCCAATATGCCTCCGCTCATGGAACGCCAGGAAGCTGTCGAAGCACCGTTAAGGCCCGCGATGACAACGCAGCCTCAGAGCACCCACTTGATAGCTACGCCGCACGGAGTGTTAACCGCCACACCAAATTCCCTTGCACGCCCCGCATCGTCACGACGGACCGTCAAGTTGCAGAGCAGGGCCGAACGCGATCTTGTCCGGATGTTGGCTGATGTCACCTAACGACTCCCGATCCGGCGGTACTCCACGCCTCCTGCCTATTGTGATGTTCTGCCTATGTGGAACCATCCTCTTCAAGTCGGCTGGCCTCATTGAGGCTGCGTTTGCGAAGACCGAGGCTACGTCGCAAGTAAGCAAGAAGATTGACGCCCGTCATTCGGATGCCGAACCGACAGGACCGAACGCGCCACCGAATTCCAACACAATGCCTTATGCACCCGTCGCTAACTGGACAGATCGCCCCCCTCCGCCTCCTCTTTGCAAGCCAGATCCGCTTGATCAGGCTGGAGAACGCAAGATACTGCTTCAACTCAAGCAGCGGGCTAAACAACTTGATGCGAGAGCCGCTGCTCTGGATCAACGGGAAGCTGAACTGACGGTGGCAAAAGCAGCAATTGCAAAGCAAGTCGCCGCACTCAAGCCATTGGCCAAGCGGCTTGAAGCGATGAATGCAGAGCATCACGCCGCGAATGAAAAGAAGTGGGCTGCTTTGGTTTCCACATATGAAACGATGGATCCACGCAGCGCGGCACGCATTTTTGACGGGTTAGATCCGGAAGTCGTACTGAATGTGCTTCAGCGAATGAATAGCCGGAAATCAGCACCGATACTGGCGGCCATGACTCCCGAGAAAGCACAGATGGTTACTGAGAAGCTTGCGGGAATTTCACAGCCATCCATCGAAGCTCAGCCTGCTGCCTCACTTCTGCCCGATGGCGCGCCATGAATCGTTCACCTCAAAAAAAGATATGTAGCAAAAGAATTAAAATGTTGCTGCATATTTGCGGCATTTTGGCTGTCAGTACGGAACCGTCCCTCGCCATCAGTACGAAGCCATATTGGTTTCGTATTCTTGTTCCAAATAATTTAGCGCCGTCCCAAATTGGTCAGGCAATTTTCCGTGAAGGAAATTATGAATACATCGTACTGGCAGCCAAGCTCCCTGTTCGGAAATTTGCCCTCCGCCAAGTCACCGGCATTCCAGATACCACAGTAGTTCATCTCCCCGGCGCAACGGTCTTACAAATTCCGCTTCCGCTTGGACAAGACATAATTACAACGGTCGGCAATAGTTCGTTTCATGTAGATATAGCGAAATCAATTGCATCAAAAGCAATGCCTGTTTCATTCAATAAGGGTGCAATCAATCTGAAGTGTGATCGATCCGCAGCGGTCGTATCAATGTCGGATCCTCGGACTGGCCGTCCCTTGCTTGTGGGCACTGTGCTTGGGTCCGGCTCGATAAAAAGTAATCTCAGCGGCCCAGGATATCGGTTCATACCGGCATCTCGTGGAATTGCCGTGGTAGCGTCATCCGATGCAATAACGCTGTCTCCAGAGCCATCAGGCTTTGTATTGCAAGCAATGGAGCCTGAAGCCAGGCTGCCGATCGGAAATCCATTTGTAAAGCCACCTTTGACAGACGTTTCAGACACTCCGAATGGAATAAATTTACCACAATACGGCATAATCGGATTGAGACGAAGGCTTGGTATTGAACGGGTAGCAGTTGCGGAAGCTCCGCCTCTCGATAGGCGAGAGGCAACATTTCGCCTAGCTCGCGTGATGCTCGCCTTGGATATGGGGCCCGAAGCTGGAGCTGCCCTGGATCGTCTAGCACAGAGCCAACCATACATCGTGCGGAGCGCGCAGTGGCAGTTGCTGCATGCTGTTTCAGATATCGTCTCATTTCATCCGAACAAGGCCCTGAAGCATCTTCAAAAGATG
This sequence comes from Rhizomicrobium sp., assembly GCA_049964915.1. Taxonomy (GTDB): domain Bacteria; phylum Pseudomonadota; class Alphaproteobacteria; order Micropepsales; family Micropepsaceae; genus Rhizomicrobium. Next base: position 417 of record JBMFWV010000093.1, on the reverse strand, counting down.
CCGAAAAGCGAAGACCAGGCGAATTTTTGGCGCGGGGTTGCCGATGCGGAAATTTATAATAATCAGAATTCTGGTAATATTCTTAGAAAATACATTAATGTTTTGTCGGCGTTACCAGTTGCATTAAGAGGACAAGTTACCCCAATTGTTGCCGAAGCACTTATTAGAACTGGAAAAGTTCATGCTTTGGAGCAATTATTTCAATTATTCCCAAATGAGAAAGACCTCCGGCTGGAGAAGGCGGAGCTGCAGGAAAAATTAGGCGATAACAGAAATGCTCTAATAAGCTATCATGATATTATAAAATCGAGAAATAATCGTGATGCTGCCATCGCTTTCTCACGCATGATTATGCTTGAATATAAGTTGAATAAAATTGACGCCAAATCAGCGGCGTCGTTATTATTAAGCCATATC
>JBMFWV010000092.1:0-12176 GCA_049964915.1 Rhizomicrobium sp. | reverse complement strand
TAGGCGATCACCGATCGGGGGAAGCGATACCCCTTCAATCGCGACGTAGAGGTCAAATCCATCATTCCAAAGGGCTACGGGTCCCAAGAGGTATTGTCACGAAAGTTTACGTGTTCTTCACGGGCGACTACATAGCCAATGCCCTAACAATTGCGTGATATCAAGGCAAATTGTTCTGTTTTTCCAGAGATATAAGACGATACGGTAACTCTGATCCCGAAAAAAAGTCGAATCTTTGTTGAAAAATTTTCTGATGTTCGCTAATACCGTTGAGAAATAAACGTTCGCCCCTACACAGTGTCTGGTCACTTGTCCTCATTTTTCTGTTGACCTCGTTAATCCCGCTTCTTCCAGAACCAATGAGCGAGACAGAATCACGGGAACATATATACAGAAGGAGAAAACCAATGAAATTGCAACAAGATTATTTAAGGCTAACCATGGGGCTTTGCGTGACGCTTGCGATGGCTATTGCACCAACAGCATACGGCGCCTCAGAGCCTATCAAAATTGGGGTGCAAGCACCAATTACAGGAACCTATGCTGATGAGGGGCAGGGGATTGAGCGAGCGGTACAGCTATTAGCCGCTCAGCAGAACGCTAAAGGCGGGCTACTTGGTCGAAAAATTGAAGTGATAACTTGTGACGATCGAGGTGAGGCTGCGCAGGCTGCGATTTGCGCGCGGCAGCTAGTGGATGATCATGTTGTCGCAGTCATTGGCTCTTACACCAGCGGTGCTGCACTAGCAGCGCAGCCAATATATGCGCGAGCAAATGTGATCCAAACATCGGACGGCACCAGCAACGAATTGCTCAAGCATGGCTACAAGACGTGGTTCGGGAATGCAGCACCCAATTCAGCGGAAGCTGAGTTCACCGCACATTATCTAGTAGATGTCCGGCATTTCGGAAAAATTGCAGTTTTAACTGATCATTCGAGCTTTGCAACCGGACTGGCTGACGCCGTTGTCAAGGACGTCGAGGCCGATCACGGCAACGTTGTTGATAAATCTTTTATCAACGCCGGTTCACAGAATTTCTCCCCTGTTTTAACAAAGTTGAAGGCAATGCATCCGGATGCGCTTTATTTCTCGGGCTATTATTCCGATGGTGGGCTGATACGCGCGCAGATGGTGCAACTCGGCATGAAAGCTGCTTTTGTCGGTGGCGATGCCAACCAGAATGTTGCCTTCGCAAAAATTGCTGGTGGCGCCGCCGCTGGATCGATCATTGTCAATGTTCCGGCTCCAGCAGATCTTCCATATCCGGCAGCAAAGCAATTCGTCGCCGCTTACAAAACAAAGTATGGATCGCTGCCACCTTCGGTGTTTACTCTTACAAACGCCGACGGCATGCGCGCGGTAATGCAAGCAATCAAGGCAACGAAATCGCTTAAACCAGCCAAGCTCGAAGCCTATTTGCACGGCGTGAAGTCCTTTCAGGGATTGACCGGCACTTTCGCGTGGAATGCGAGAGGTGAGCGTACTGGTAGTCCGTTTGTTGCCTTCGAAATCCAGAAGGATGGGAGTTATAAAATCCTCTATCCAGCGCCGACCGCAGGTTGAGCGAGGCGCCTCGTGGGGGTTTTCATTCAGCAGGTTGTCAATGGCCTGACGGTTGGCGGAATCTATGCGTTAATTGCCCTGGGATATACCATGGTTTACGGGGTGATGCGTCTAATTAACTTCGCCCATGGTGATTTATGTATCCTCGGCGCATTCGTCGGATTGAATATTCTGACCGGAGCAGCAGCTGGTGGGCACCCTGGGGCGGCGTTGTTGTTGCTGGCCTTCGTCATATCAATCGTCGCAATTGCTATAGCGGGGGTGGTGTTGGAGCGTATTGCTTACCGACCGTTACGAAAAGCGGATCGTTTGGCAGCCGTGGTTTCCGCACTCGGCGCGTCACTTATGATTGAGAATGGCATCATGCTTGTATGGGGGCCGCAGGTGCATGTCTTTCCGACAAATCTCCTTCCAGCGACGACTTGGCATGTTGCGGGAGCAACCATAAGTTACGTTCAAGTTATGATCATCCTCGCGTCACTATCGCTTATGGCTGCGCTTTATACTTTTGTTAATCATACCCGATTCGGCACCGCGATTCGTGCTGCGGCAATCGATCAGGATGCCGCACGCCTAATGGGAATCAACGTTAACCGCGTAATCACGAGTGTTTTCATTATTGGACCTGGGCTAGGGGCAATCGGCGGATTATTTATTGGCATTTACTATCGTGAAGCATATTTTACTATGGGATGGAACTATGGGTTATATGCTTTCATTGCAGCAATACTCGGTGGTATCGGCAATATTCCAGGTGCAATGCTGGGCGGCGTGCTGCTTGGCTTGTTCAACGCTTTTGCTGCAGGGTATGTTTCGAGTTCTTGGCAGGATGCAATCACATTTGGATTGTTAATCGCGATCCTTCTAGTGCGACCGACTGGCTTGCTTGGAGAGCGTGTGGCGGAGAAAGTTTGATATGAGCGGGTTTCGGCTGGGGATACTGATCTGGGCGGTTGGATTGTCGCTCCCTTTTGCACTCGACAGCTCATGGGTGTCTATCGCAGCGTTCTTTGCGATCTATGCGATAACGGCGCTTTCAGAGGATGTGATCCTCGGGCGAGCTGGTATGTTTGACATGGGACATGCTGTATATTTCGGCATTGGCGCTTACGTGACAGCGATCCTGAACACCATGCTGAACGTGCCTATCCTCCTGACCCTGCCACTGGCAATGCTGCTTGCCGCCGGAGCAGGAGCGCTGCTGGCCGCCCCTCTGATCCGGCTGCGGGGCGATTACCTGTTGGTCGCGACCATCGGGTTCAATGCGATTTTTGTTCTTGCAATGCAAAACAATCCGGGTGGTGTCACTGGAGGGTCTGACGGGATCACCGGGATTGGCGTGCCATCACTTTTTGGTTTGCAGCTCGAGAGTCAGAGCGCTATGTTTTGGCTCGACTGGGTGGCGCTGGGCGCTATACTGTTGGTAATGCGGAACCTTGATCGCTGTGAGTTCGGTCGCGCGCTACGCTACCTCAAGCAAGATGAATTGGCGGCAGGGACGCTTGGGGTGGACGCGCGTAAGGTGAAAACACTGGCTTTCGCGATTGGTGCGGGACTTGCGGGTTTGGCAGGGACCCTATTCGCTGTCCAGCTTTCGACAGTTAGCCCTTCGTCATTTGTATTCACCGAATCCGTGACGTTATTTGCGATCGTGATCGTCGGAGGCCAAGGCTCAATTCCAGGTGTGCTGTTGGGCACTGCGCTGATGTTCGTGGTGCCGCAGATTTTCAGGGGACTAGCGGAGTACCGGTATTTCGTGTTCGGCATCGCCATGATCGGAGTGATGGTGCTGCGTCCGCAGGGGTTGTTGCCGCGCCGACGGGTGGTGACGTGAGCGCGCTGCTCGAACTTGAGGGCGTCGGTATCAGCTTTGGCGGATTACGCGCCGTTGATGATCTGAGTTTTAGCGTTAGTCCGGGTCAGATCGTCGGACTGATTGGACCGAACGGTGCCGGTAAGACTACCGTGTTCAATATGATTACTGGCGTATATAAACCAAAATCCGGTCGAGTATTGTGGCAAGGGAGCGATATTACCGGTGCCAAGCCGGCACGGATTGCCGCTTTGGGCCTGCGGCGAACATTCCAGACAATCCGATTGTTTGCCGATATGACAGTGCTCGAGAACGTGCGCGCTGGGTGTCATCTGACCGTTCGGCAGCGTTGGTGGGAGGGACTGCTCGCGTTGCCAGCCCAGCGGCGCGAGGAGGCCGAACTCGCGGCACGAACCCATGAGATTCTTCATCGTCTTGATCTTCAGACGGTTGCTGATGCGCCGGCGACATCACTACCCTATGGCGTGCAGCGCCGCGTCGAACTGGCGCGCACACTCGCCGGGCAGCCGAGGTTGATCATTCTCGACGAACCAGCTGCCGGGCTGAATGACGCGGAATCTGCTGCGTTGAACGATACGATCTTCATGATTCGCGATTCGGGCGTAACTATTCTGCTGGTTGAGCATGACATGAATGTAGTCATGCAGGTTAGCGATCACATTGTAGTGATCAATTTCGGACGTAAGATCGCCGAAGGGCATGCAACAATGATCCGCAGCGATCCGACGGTGATCGAGGCTTATCTCGGCAGCGAAGACGAGGCGGCAGTGTCGTCATGACCTTGCTGGTGATCGAAGATCTCCGCGTTGCCTATGGGCAAATTGAAGCGCTGAAAGGAGTGTCGCTCTCCGTCCGGTCGGGTGAGGTCGTGGCAATTCTGGGAGCGAACGGGGCCGGCAAGACCACTCTGATGCGAGCGATTTCCGGATTGCTCTCAAAGTCGGGCGGGCGGATCAGCTTCGACGGCAGTGACATTACCCGCACTTCAGCGGATCAGATCGTCAGGCTTGGCATTGCCCAATCGCCTGAAGGGCGGCGCGTCTTTGGCACGTTGAACGTAGCAGAAAATCTTCGGCTCGGCGGGTTTACCCGCAAGACCTCAGAGGTTGATGCGAGTATAGAACGAGTCTATGAGATGTTTCCTAGACTAGCCGAGCGGCGTGCGCAGTTTGCCGGGACACTTTCCGGCGGCGAGCAGCAAATGCTTGCAATAGGGCGTGCATTGATCGCACGTCCAAAGTTGCTGTTGTTGGACGAACCTAGCCTAGGTCTCGCCCCGATCATTATCCAAAGCATATTTCGCAGCTTGCGAAGCATCGCCGACACCGGGGTTACAATTCTAATTGTAGAGCAGAATGCGCGAGCGGCACTCAGGCTTGCAGACCGCGGTTATGTGCTGGAAGTCGGGAGGATTATTTATCACGACATTGCCACAAACCTGCTAAACTCAAGCCGGATGCACGAATCGTATCTAGGGCGCGCAACGTCGCCGACGTGATGCAGCACCGTCAAGTTGACAAGCGATCACCGCAGTTACAGCGGATATCATAAACTGAGTGATGAAGAAGACCGTCACTCTCAAATGACCGGCGCCTATTCATTCAGTCGCGAAAACCGTAACCCCCACCGCCTGGGGTTGCTATGCCGAATACGTCCCCCGGAGCCATGAACACTTCCGCCCTACCGGATAGAGTCTCGCGGGTTCCGTTGACGCGTTCGATCCATTGCTGACCGACAGCTCCGTCATTGCCACCATTGAGGCCGAAAGGCGGCACGTCGCGGCGTGAGGCAACGATCACCGCCGTCATCGGCGCCCAAAATCGTAAGCGGCGGATGACGCCATCGCCGCCGCACGAGGCGCCAGCACCGCCTGAGCCGCGGCGAATCGAGAATTCCTCAATGGTAATCGGGTAATTCAGCTCGAGGATTTCTGGGTCGGTCATGCGCGTGTTCGTCATGTGGGTATGTACGGCGGAGGCGCCGGCGAAGCCCGGGCCTGCACCGGCACCGCCGCAAATGGTTTCGTAATATTGCCATTTGGCGTCTCCAAACAGGAAATTGTTCATCGTGGCCTGGCTGCACGCCACTGCGCCGAGAGCGCCGAACAAGGCGTTGCATACGGCCTGGCTGACCTCGGTATTGCCGGCGACAACGGCGGCGCCGGGGGCGGGAGCAAGGAACGAGCCCTCTGGGATGATGAGTTCGATCGGCTCAAGGCATCCTTCGTTAAGCGGGATATCCTCACCGACTAGGCAGCGGAATGCGTAGAGCACGGCGGCCTGGGTGATGGCGCGTGGTGCGTTGAAATTGCCGCTGTGCTGAGCGCTGGTGCCAGTGAAATCGACCGTGGCGCGGCGCGCTGCGTGATCCACGGCAACGCGCACGGCGATGATCCCTGACTCATCCATCTGATACCTGAACTGACCGTCGGCGATCCGGTCGATTACCCGGCGAACATGCTCGGCGGCATTGTCCATCACGTGGCGCAGATAGGACGACGTCAGTGCCCAGCCATAGCGGGCGACGATGGCCTCAAGGCCGATGGCGGCAGCCCGATTGGCTGCGATTTGGGCCTTGATATCAGCTATATTCTGATCTGGGTTGCGTGCTGGAAAACGCGCGCCAAGCAACAGCTGGCGAAATTCGACCTCGCGGAAATGTCCCTGGTCGACCAACAGAAAATCATCGATCAGAACCCCTTCCTCGACGAGGTTGGTGGCCCCGGGGGGCGTAGAGCCCGGAGTGATGCCGCCGATATCGGCATGGTGCCCGCGTGCGCCGGTGAAAAACCGCACTTGGCCACCGTCCGGGTCGAATACAGGCGTGATCACGGTGATGTCCGGCAGGTGGGTGCCGCCCGCATTTGGGTTATTCAGTGCGATCACGTCGCCAGGATGCAGCCTACCCGAACGTGTTTTGATGATGTGGCGCACGCTTTCGCTCATTGAGCCGAGATGAACCGGCACGTGCGGCGCATTGGCAATGAGGGATCCGCTCGCATCGAACACGGCGCAAGAAAAATCGAGTCGTTCGCGAATATTCACGCTCTGGGCGGTGTTCTGCAGGACGGCACCGGCCTGTTCGGCGACGCTCATGAACAGATTGTTGAAAAGTTCGAGAAGGACTGGATCGGCGGGGGCGTTAGGGTTGGGGGCGGTGACGCGCATCTCGGCGCGGCGGCGCAGAATGAGATTGGCGGGCGGTGCGATCTCGGCGACCCAACCGGGCTCGACGACGGTGGTGGCGTTAGCATCGCAGATAATGGCGGGGCCGACGATCTCGTCACCGGGGCGCAGATCGATCCGCTCGAAGACTCCGGCGCGCCACGACTTGCCGCGGCTCCACATCGTGCCAACCTCGACCGGGGCAAGCGGCTTTTCCCGGCGGGGCAGGTCGGGATCGGGAGTATTTTCGCCGCGCGCGATCGCTTCGACCGACACAGCGTCAACGATCACCGGACGGCCTGGGATGGCAAAGCCGAAGCGGGTTTCATGCGCATAAATGAAGGCGGCTTCGCGGTCGGCCACGTCGGCATCAATGTGGAGGATCGCCTCGGTGGATTCGTAGCGCAAATGAAGCTGGGTCACGGTGCGTATGGCGTCGGCGTCGCCGCCCTGGGCGATCACGGCGGCGCGGGCTTCAGTCGACAGATCAGCGATGGCGCGCGCAATGTCCGCAGCGGCGGACCTGAGCGGGTGCTCGATCGCGCGCTGGCGTACGGTACCAAGCTCGGCGAGACCCATACCATAGGCCGACAGGACGCCGGCGAATTTATGGATGAAGACCGTGTCCATGCCGAGTGCTTCGGCGACCAAGCATGCGTGTTGCCCGCCGGCACCGCCAAAGCTGGTCAATGCGAAACGCTTAGGGTCCTGCCCCTTCTGTATCGAGATCTGCTTGATCGCTTTGACCATGTTGGCGATTGCGATGTCGAGAAATCCTTCTGCGATCTCCTGGGGGCTACGGGTGATGCCGAGCGCGCGCGCGACGTCATTGGCGATCGTGGCGAAGCGCTCATGGACGATTGTGGGGTCAAGAGGCTCATCGCCGTTCGGGCCGAATACGGCGGGAAAATGGGCCGGTTGAATCTTACCGAGGCAGAGATTGGCATCGGTGATCGTGAGCGGGCCGCCGCGCCGATAGCAGGCAGGCCCGGGATTAGCACCGGCGGAGTCCGGACCGACCCTAAAGCGCGCGCCATCGAAATGCAGGATCGAGCCGCCGCCCGCGGCGACGGTGTTGATCGCCATCATCGGCACCCGCACGCGGGTGCCGGCGATCTCGGTATCGAAGCTGCGTTCAAATGCGCCATCATAGAGTGCGACATCTGTGGATGTGCCGCCCATGTCGAAGCCAATAATGCTGGCGAAGCCAGCGGCCTCGGCCGCACGCACAGCGCCGACGATACCGCCCGCCGGGCCTGATAAAATGGCGTCCTTGCCCTGAAAGCTTGAAGCGGCGGCGAGTCCGCCATGAGACTGCATGAAATAGAGGCTGGTGCCCTCAAGCGCGACTGCCACCTTGTCGACATAGCGCCGCAGGATCGGCGAGAGATAGGCATCGACAACGGTGGTGTCACCACGCGGCACAAGACGCAGCAGTGGGCTGACGATATGGCTCACCGAGACCTGGGGAAATCCGACGTCGCGGGCGATTTCAGAAAGTCTCTGCTCGTGATCCGGATTTTTCCAAGCATGCATCAACGCGATCGCGACGGACTCGATGCCATCAGCGCGCGCCGCGACGAGTGCTGCACGCACTGCGGCCTCATCAAGCGGCGCAACTTCGCGGCCATCGACACCGATGCGACCATCGACTTCGATCACCGTTTCATAGAGCATTGAGGGCAACGTGATGGCCAGATCAAACAGCCGGGGCCGTGCCTGGGTGCCGATCCGCAGCACGTCACCAAGGCCGCGATTAGTTACGAAAACCGTCCGAGTGCCCTTGCGTTCGAGCAGCGCGTTGGTAGCGACCGTGGTGCCCATCCGAACCGAGTGGATCCGCCCGGCTGGCACCGGGTCCGTCGGGGCAAGGCCGAGCACATCCCTGATCCCGGCAATGGCAGCGTCGTCATAGCGTTCGGGATTTTCGCTGAGCAGCTTGCGGGTCACGAGGCGACCATCCGAGGCAACGCCGATCAGATCGGTGAAAGTGCCGCCACGATCAATCCAGAACCGCCAAGTCGTATCGGTTTCACTCATGAGACAGTCTCCAGGGCGCAGGGTTGCGACAGGTCACTTACGATGCAGCACCGATCGTTTCGTTAGCGGATACGCTATTTTGCGCTCGGCAGGCGGGCACATAACGATAAAGTAGCACAGGCAAACCGAGTGCCAGCACGATGTTGATGAATGGGGCGAGAACGGCGAGATCGGCGCCGAACGCGTGGAGTTCGAGTGGGATCGAGACAACAAGGCTGGTGACTAGCGTTATCATCCCGATCGGTTCGATGTCGCGTAGTCGGCCTGGGTCAATCTCGGGGGTTTGCGCTGACGGTCGGCCGGTAAGCCAGTAATAGGAAATGACACTCGCCCCCCAGGCCATGATGAAGAGTCCTTCGATGGTCAGTACTTCGAGGAGATGAGTGAAAATTCCGAGAGCGATCAGAAGGACACCGGCGATCGCGACAACCATGGCCGCCGCTGAGCGCAGCCACACCCGGTCCTTGACGCCGACCATGCTCAGCGTGTTGGCATAGGCCAGTGAGCCGCTATACATGTTCACGATATTGATCCGGACTTGGGTTAACAGCACAACGAACAGGCCAAAAGCGCCGAGTGTGGCGACGAAATATCTGCCCGGGTTGGTATGGCCGAGGGACGTGCCAACATAGGAGCCGAGCAGGGTGACGAGGCAGAAAGTTACGAACATGACGCCGAAGCCTAGCGCGAGGCTGCCGACCCGGATCTGGCCGGGCTTGAGCATGCGGCCGTAATCGGCCCCCTGGGTCGACATTGTGATCAGGGCGAACACGGTGGCGACCGCGCCGCCGAGCGCGGCCACGCTGAAGTGCGGTCCGGCACCGACCCAGCCCGCGAGCGAGAGGGTGCCGAGTTTCGGATGGGATACGAACAGCAGGGCGACGCCGAGCAGATAGACCGGCAAGGTCAGCCACATGAAACGGGCCATCAGCTTCATCCCGTAGACGGCTAGCAGGAACATGACGATGGTGAAGACGATATAGACGAGCGGGAGGGGGACATAGGGAAAATAGAGACGGATCGCAGCGATCATGATCGCCCCTTCAAACGCGTAGAACATTACGTAGTTGAAGGCATAGATGAACGTCACGAGTGCACTGCCATATCGGCCATAGATTTCGCGCGACAGGATGTTGCTGCTGAGGCCATAGCGTGAGCCGAGTAGGGCAAACAGAAATCCTGCTCCGCCGATTACGATGGTTGCAATGATCATCGACAGGATCGTTGTCAGACCACCAAATTTGTGGGTCAGTTCGCCGCCCCAGGCCATAAAAAACATAGCGGTAGCTACGCCGATCAGCACGTTGCCGATACTGAGCCAGTGCCACCGGCGATGTTCCATAGGAACGACATCGTTGGCAAAATCATGAATGTCAGCCGATCTGAAGGACGTCATGTCGGTTCTCTCCTTTTTTGGGGGGTCTATTTATTCAAAGCGGCGTTCATCGCGTTTGAGATGCGTCATGGCGAACGGATCCCCGGCGGGCAGGTCGGTAACCAGCATTGATCCGGGATAGTGGGTGATAGCGAGCGCCGGTCCTGCTACCTCGAGAGCTGCTTGGGGCGTCACGCCGCAAGCCCAGAACACCGGCATTTCATCGGGACCAAGACGGATCGGATCGCCGTAATCGGGCTTCGCAAGATCGGTAATGCCGATCGCGGCCGGATCACCAATATGGATCGGCGCGCCGTGGGCATGAGTGAGGGGGGCGGTGATTTCGATGGCGCGGTCGATGTCCTTGATGCGCAGTGGGCGCATCGAGACCACCATCGGGCCTACGAATGGCGGAGCCGGATCGCAGGCGATGGCGCTGCGATACATGGCAACGTTGCGCTGTTCCTCGATATGGCGGAGCCTAATGCCGGCGGCGATGAGTGCGGCCTCGAATGAGAACGAGCAGCCGAGGGCGAAGCCGACCATATCGTCGCCCCAATAGCGCCGGATATCGACGGGTTCGTCAGTCAGTTGGCCGCGGATCCAAACACGGTAGCGCGGTAGGTCGGTTCTTAGATCGATATCACACCCGAGGGCTGGCAGCGACGGATCTCCTGGCACCGTCTCACCGAGAAGCGGACATGGACGGGGATTGCGGCGGCAAAATTCGCGGAAATCATCGGCGATCGACTGAGGCAATATGACGAGGTTAGCCTGCAGCAGGCCGGGGGCAAGACCAGCTGTGGGTCCGGTCAACTCGCTCCGACGGCAACGCGTGCGCACGGTTTCGCCTGAAGTTTCCAGCATTATTAATATTCCCATTTTCAGTGTTGTTAGCATGCGCACTTTTTGTGATTTATTCCAATTGTCATTTTTCATGAAATTCGATAAGATTTTCTTATGGCTAATTCCAAAATATCGATCGATTGCAAAGCATTAGAAACGGTCCTGGAGATCGCCCGCCGCGGCAGTTTCAACGAGGCAGCAAGAACTCTGAATACAACGCAACCCGCTGTTTCTCTACGGATCGCCGAAGCCGAGATGGCTCTAGGTGTGCGCCTCTTCGACCGCGTTGGTCGACGCACGGTTCTGACGCCGGAAGGGCGGCTAACCTGTGACTATGCCGAGCGTATCTTGACGCTCCGGGGAGAACTGGTTGACAGAATTGGCAATCCTGCCGCTCGGCGGGGAACTCTGCGCCTTGGAGTGTCCGAGACTATCGTTCACACATGGCTTCCGCGTTTCCTGGAAAAATTCAAAGTAACTTATTCCGGGCTTACGCTCGAACTCGATGTTGATATCTCAACCGAATTGCAGACTTACCTCGTCCAGGGCCGGATTGATCTTGCTTTCATGGTCGGTCCGGTCGGTGTGTCGGCACTACAGGAGCAGTCCCTGTGCCGGTTTCCGGTTTGCTTCATCGCCAGCCCGACTCTTGACTTGCCACGACATAAAATCGGCGTTGAGGATCTCAATCGGCATCCTGTCTTAACTTTTGCCAGGGGTACGTTACCTCATGCGGAGGTAGCCAATCTCCTGGGAAGCTCCAACGGTGAACCGCCGCGAATTTTTGCGAGTGCTTCTATGGCCACACTTATTCGCATGGCGCTTGACGGCGTTGGTATTGCTGCAATACCGCCTGCTATCGTTCGGGACGAAATTGCTAATGGTCGGCTTGTTCAACTTCAATGTCGACACCGGCTCCGGGATATTAGTTTCGTCGCGGCATGGATGGAAACCTCCGAGAAATTTTTGCTATCAAAAATCGCGAATCTAGCTGCGGAAAGCGCCCAGCAATAATTTATTGCGAGCAACAAGGAAGTTGTTTACCCCGCTCAGGTCAGAATTCGGTATTCCGTTGGGTTTATGATACGAAAATTATCGGTGACCGCATCACACCAGGTAGTCCAGTTTTTGGGTACGTCGCTGCGCAGGAAACCCAACATTGCGATGCTGAAATCCTTGAAATTGGCGTAGCATTTATTGTGGGTGGTGTGCCTGTGCATCAGCCCCCACAATCGTTCAATCGGATTGAGATGCGGACAATATGGCGGGATGAAATGAAGTTTGATCCGGCAATCTGACCGCGCCAGCCAGGTTTGGACCAATTTGGCGTGATGGTATCGGGCGTTGTCGAG
>JBMFWV010000091.1:0-12301 GCA_049964915.1 Rhizomicrobium sp. | reverse complement strand
GTCGCCGTAGCTCAGTAGGATAGAGCACGAGATTCCTAATCTCGGGGCCACAGGTTCGAATCCTGTCGGCGACACCAGTTAAATCAATGCCTTACTTCAATCGCTGATGGGGGTCCCGACGCCTGGTACACGCGTGGCCCTTGCCCCAATTTTGGGCAATCCGGCTAGCCCGATATAGGCGGTCGATGCCGGCTCCTCGTCTGCCTAGGATCGGCCGGGAGTGTCGGGATTGGGCATTGGCTCTGCACGGTACCCGGTCAAACGCTGCGCGCCTTCGGTAATCTCGCTCATCTGGGAGCCGGGTGGGTAAACCTCAATGCCCTGAGCCTCGAGCTTTTTCTTGGCCCAGGGTGGTACCACGCCCCCCACCATGACGGGCAAGTCCGGGCGGATCTTGCGGGCTTCGGCAATTGCGCGCTCCGCGACCTCGATGTGACCGCCGATGGATATTCCCAAAAGATCGACTTCCTTGTCGGAAATTGCCTGAACGATCTCTTCCCAGCTGCTCATGCCGGCCATCACCACGTCGAAGCCCGCCTCGCGCAGGGCGCGGGCGACCAACGAGGCGCCGCGCCAATGACCATCAAGTCCTGTCTTGGCAATAAGAATGCGTGCAGAATTCTTCAATCGTACCTCCTGGTACCCTAAATCGTGATCTGGGGGGCAACCCAGTCCCCCAGCACACTGCGCCACACATCACCGACCTCACCCAGCGTAACCTCCGCATCCAGGGCATCCATCATTGCAGGCATGATGTTTTCCGAACTGCGGCAGACCCGCTCCAGATTGTGCAGTGCCTGGGTGGCAGGCCTTTGTGCGCGCGTAGCCCGGACATCCTTCAATCGATCCATGGCGACGTCGAATGCGTCGTTTACGCCAACAAAACCGTCAACCTCAAACGGCGAGATGTCCGCCTTGAATTCATTAACGCCAACAATGATGCGCTCCCGGCGTTCTTGAGCGAGAAAATCCTCATGCTGATTTTCGTGGGCGCAGTGATGCAGCCAGCCGGTATTGAGAGTTTCCAGAAAGCCACCCCGAGACTGGATCTCGTCGAAAAAGGACCAGGCTCGTTCAATCAGTTCGGCAGTCAAGGTCTCGACATAATAGGAGCCCCCAAGCGGATCAACTACCGCAGGGACGTTCGTTTCATGTTGAAGAATTTGCTGGATACGTACTGACATCTGGTGTGCGTGTTCGGAGGGGATGGAGAGTGCTTCGTCATAGCCAGAGATGCCAAGCGACTGGATGCCGGACAATACGCCTGCAAGTGCCATGAGGGTACCGCGCACGATATTGTTCAAAGGCTGCTGGTACGTCATGTTGGACCCCGACGTAACGCAGTGAATTCGCAGTTGCCGCGCTTTGGCGTCGGTTATGCCGTATCTGCGCTCCAGGAGATCTGCCCACATCTTGCGGCCAGCGCGGATCTTGGAAGCCTCTTCAAAGAGATCCATCGACAGCCGAAAGTTTACGCCTCCGCAGGCCTTCGCTGCAGCTTCCAGCGGCATTGATCCCCGACGTTTGATTTCATCGAGATATTCGACCGCGTTAGCAAAGAGCGCCCCGAGTTCCTGATAGGCGTTCAGTCCGGTATCAGCGCCATTATAGGCTGCGATCGACACCGGTACCCAACGTTTAACATATTTGTAACAGAACTCGATGATGTCGGCGTTGAAGCGCAGCCCGGCTGCAGTCGGGATCTGATGCTTGGGGACGCAACCATGATAGGTCAGAAAAAAATCACTTTGCCCCGTACCTGGCAGGGTTTCGAGGTTGAGTCCACGCCTTTTAGCGACCGTCCAGTAGCCTGCGAGCGCAAAGGGTGCATGCTGAACTACAGCTCCACCTGCATGCCCGAATGTTGTTGCGATCGGTAAGTCGGAGAGGCAGATATCGATGTCGCGTATGCTTTGCATGACCGCTCCGGTAAGTCCGACATCCTGTGGTCGGGCAAGTACATCGGGGTGGTCCACATTGTACATGTGGTCAGCGGTGTTGCGATCATGTTCCATTAGGAAGCCGGTTTCGCCATGTGCGAGAAGGAATTTGATCCGTTCGTTCTCGTCTTCAGGTTTACCAAAACCGGAAAGCTGGAATATGCGCCAGGGCTTCGAGCGGTAACCCTGTGCAAATGCTCCACGCTGATAGGGCAATTCGCCCGGTGCCCTATTTATCTCAGGCAGGTACCACTGCGGGATGTCCTCTCTGCAATAGGAGGACTTCAGGGGGATACCGGACGCTGTCTTCCAGGTTCGCGATGGTGTGTCTGTCATACGGTTTTTCCGGGGGGTTCCTCGGCACCATGCCTGCAAGGAAGTTGACTGATCGTATAAATAATGTACCACTGGGTATATATAACATGCAAGCCGCATCAAGGCCGTTGGCCTGTCGGATTGGCGATAGTGGGAGGATGTTATGGTTGCACAAAGTCAGATCATCTGGACAGCGATGGAAAACGTTTCGCTGGGCCGGCCGGCTGCTGAGGCCTTGGCTGCCGAAGTCGATCGCTTGGACGCAAAGCGCGTCTTTCTCCACGTCAGCACTAATCTGAACAAGAATACGGACGAGATTGCCCGTATCGAGAAGGCGCTTGGAAAGCGTCATGCAGCAACGCATGATGGCATGCCTCCTCATGCCCCGCGTTCTGCCGTTATTCGGGCGGCAGAACATGCACGCGAGGTGAAGGCTGACCTTGTCGTTTCCATAGGTGGTGGCTCGGTCAATGATGCGTCTGCCGTCATGCTTCTGTGCCTCAAGCATAATCTACGCAAACCTGAAGATCTCGAGCCCTATCACATTTATGTCGACGAAAAGGGCGTTTTGCAGAGGCCTCAATATGAAGGCCCGGATGTTCGAATGATCGCCATTCCGACCACCTTGTCGGGCGGCGAATTCAATACCTTGTCAGGCGCCACCGACGAGCGGATCCAGTTGAAGCAGGGATACGATCACCGGCTAATGGCACCCATCTCAGTCATTCTCGACCCCGCAATTACCGTCCACACCCCGGAGTGGTTGTGGATGTCGACCGGTGTGCGCTCCCTCGATCATGCCATGGAGACCTTGGGATCGTTCTTGTCCAATGATTTCGCGGATGGGATGGCCGACAGCGCCTTGCGCCTCCTGTCGGAAGGTCTCGCTCGGGTGAAGGCCAATCCGGCCGATCTTGAAGGTCGCCTTAAGTGTCAGATTGGTGCCTGGCAGTCGATGATCCCGGTGATTGGTGGAATACCTATGGGGGCCAGCCACGCCATTGGCCACGTATTGGGTGGAACCTGCGGTGTTCCCCACGGTTATACCTCCTGCGTGATGGCGCCTTATGTGCTGGCCTGGAATGCGGCAGTGAATGGCGAGAGACAAAAGCGCATTGCCGCAGGGCTTGGCAAGGCGGGCGCGTCAGCCGCAGACGCTGCAGACAAGTTCATTCGCGGCCTCGGCATGCCACGGACCCTGAAAAGCGTGAATGTGGATCAATCGCAGTTCGACAAGGTCGCCCGTTACACAATGGAAGATTTGTGGGCGCGGACCAATCCGCGCCCGGTCAATGGTCCGGAGGAGGTCATGGAAATCCTGCGTATGGCGGCGGGCTGAAGGGGCCGATTAGCTGAGCGCAATTTTACAACATCGGACGCAATTCATGGTAAGTACCCTGAGTCCATAGGCTCGGGGGGTTGGTTTGGCTGTTCGCGCGATTCGTAAGCCCAAAAAACTGAAGGTTGAAATCGCTGCCTACAAGCGTCGCCTCATCCTTGAGGAGGCGTGCCACCTTTTCTTCAATCAGGGCTATACGACCACCACGCTTGATCAAGTCAGTGAACGGCTGAATGTTACCAAACCGTTCATATATTCTTATTACCGCAACAAGGGCGAGATCCTTTCCGAGATCTGTCAGCGCGGCATCACCCTGGCGCTTGACGTTCAAGCCGAAGCCCTGGCAGCCAAGGGTACGCTGACCGCACGCATGAAGCTCCTCGTCGAGCGAACCGCCAGGATCATCATCGAAAACCAGGAATTTATTGTGGTCTACCAGCGCGAGGAGAAGAACCTTGCGCCCGCTGACGCCAGGCGAATCCGCGATCTGCGTCATCGCTTTGACCAAAAAGTTGCGCAACTCCTGGAAGAGGGAAAGAAGGCCGGGGAGTTTGACATCGCAGACCCGGCGATGACGGCGGTCTGGATTGGTGGACTGCTTAGCTGGATTTCTCTTTGGTACAATCCCGAGGGGCAGCGCACGCCCAGTGAAGTCATCCGTCACGCATTGGATGCGGTGGAGCGGATCGTGAGGTTCAAGCCACAAAAGGGCTGAAATCCTGACCCTCCGCGACTTGCACAAAATTATTCCCATCAGTAGAATTTTAGCGCTCTCCGTAAGAAAATGGAGGGCCTGCGATTGAAACGGGGGAGTAATGCCAGGTCACAGCGATCCGCGCGTTCCTGCGCGCGAGCTTTGCGTGTCCCGCTATCTGATGGATCGCTGGGCGCGTGAAAAGCCCGAGCAAACCTTTGTGGTCTTCGCTGATGGTGAGGAATGGAGCTTTGCTGAATTCCGCCACCGTGTGATCAAGGTGGCAACCGGACTTCAGCAGCTGGGTGTGGCGCGGGGCCACCATGTGGCTGTTTGGCTGCCGAATGGCAGGGAAGGGCTATTGATCCAATTTGCCATAAACTATCTGGGGGCAGTGTTTGTCCCCTTCAATACTGCCTATCGTGGCACTATTCTCCAACACGTCCTCAACAATTCCGACGCCAGTATTCTGGTTGCGCATGGCACTCTGGTAGAGCGCCTGGCTGATGTTGAAGCGCCCAATCTCCAGCATGTGGTACTGGTCGGTGAGGGTTCGGTACCTTCCGGCATGCGCGTCAGCGCGTTTGAGACGCTTGCACGGTCCCTGGGTGCGTTGGTCGAGCCGGATCGGCCCATTGAGCCATGGGACACACAGTCGATCATCTACACCTCCGGAACAACCGGCCCTTCAAAAGGTGTACTGTCTTCCTATCTGCATCTTTACACCAACGCAGGCCCAGACTCTTGGGCAATGGTGACCGCGGAAGACCGCTTCCTCGTAAATATGCCGCTATTTCATATCGGTGGGATGGGACTTCCATTTGTGATGTTTGCGCGTGGCGGCTCAATCGCCATGATGGAAAGTTATTCCACCGACACCTTTTGGGATTTCGTCAAGCAAACCGAGTGCACCGCCATTTTTCTGCTAGGGGTCATGGCGACATTCTTGATGAAGCGTCCTCAGGCTGCAGCGGACAGAAATCATAAAGTGCGCCTAGCACTCATGGTACCATTAACTGATGACGCCGCCCCATTTTCGGAACGCTTTGGTATTGACGTTTATACCATATTCAACATGACGGAGATTTCCTCACCGATTGTATCGGAACCCAACCCGACAAAGCGCGGTACTTGCGGTCGTCCGCGTATGGGAGTTGAGGTACGCCTCGTTGACGAAAACGATTGCGAAGTTCCTGTCGGACAAGTGGGTGAGATGATCCTGCGTACCGACAGGCCATGGGCTATGAACAGCGGTTACCACAAGAACCCGGAGGCGACAGCCCGGGCATGGCGCAATGGCTGGTTTCATACCGGTGACGGTTTCCGTCGCGACGAGGATGGATATTTCTATTTCGTCGACCGGCTCAAGGATACCATCCGTCGCCGGGGGGAGAATATTTCGTCCTTTGAAGTAGAGGCTGAGATCGTAGCCCATCCCAGCGTACGCGAAGCCGCTGTTATTGGCGTACCAAGTGATCTTTCCGAAGATGAGGTGATGGCGGTGATCGCACCGGTACCGGGTCAGGTTATAGATCCGGCGGAGCTTATTGGATTTCTTGCAGGGCGAATGGCTTATTTCATGGTCCCTCGCTACATCAGGATCCTAGACGATTTGCCCAAGACACCCTCTGCGAAGGTTCAAAAGGCTGCGTTACGTGGTGAGGGCGTAACCACAGATACCTGGGACCGCGAAGTGGCCGGCTTAAGGCTGCGGCGAGAACAATTCCGCAGCTAGAGCAGCTAGAAGTGAGTAGTCACCGTCTTAAACCTGTCATATCCCCGCTTGACGCAAAATCTAATATATCATACTGCTCGGTAGATATATAGACCGCCAGTATTTGGCGTATAAAGGGGGCTGCGTTTCATGGGCGTTGAACGTAAAAAGACCTATCGTGCAGTACTTTTCGCCTCAGTTGCGGGCATCGCTCTGGTCTTGGGTCCTGCTGCTACAGCAAACACCCAGAAGATCGAAGAGGTCGTCGTAACCGCGACCAAAACCCATCAGACACTAAAAGATGCTCCTGTGGCGGCATCAGTCATTTCAGCGAACAAGATCGGGCCGGGCGGCATTCAGAACATTGCCGATCTGCAGGCAATGGTGCCCAATCTGTCTGTCGGAAATCAGTTCGGCGTTGCGCGCATATTTATTCGCGGTATCGGTATGACCAGTATCGACCTGGGCGGTGATGGCGCGGTGGCTGTGCTCGAAGATGGTGCGATGATTGCCCGTCCGGCTGCGCAATTGCTCGGATTTTATGATTTGTCCCGCGTCGAGGTGCTCCGTGGTCCGCAAGGCACGACCTATGGACGTGGTGCCACTGCTGGTGCAATCAATCTCGTGACCGCAAAGCCGACGGATTATCTGACCGGCTACGCTCACGTAACGGCGGGCAACTACAGCCTTTTTAGTTTTGAGGGTGCGGTTAGTGGGCCGCTAAATGACAGCGGCACATTGATGGGACGCCTGGCCACGGACATCCAGTCCCATGGTGGCTATGGCAAAAACCTCTTTACCGGCGCCGCGATCGACAACCAACGCTCCCAGGCATATCGCGGAACCTTGGAATGGAAGCCGAGGTCGGACTTGGACGTGGAGCTAGTTGCGGAATATTTCCGTGAACATGACCACAACTATGCCTTCCATTACTTCGGTGCGACGGTAGTTCCGGAGAATAAGCTAGCTTTTAACTACCTTCCTGGCGGGCAGACTATCTTTGGCTATTATGCGAGCCTTGGGCTGCCGCCCAACCTACGAAACATCTATTCTGATCAGGAACCGATAAACCGGCGTGAAAATGAAGGTATCACCTCCATTGTCACTTGGACGCCTGGTGCGCTGACATTCACGTCCACGACTTCATACCGCAATTTCCAACGCTTCAATCGCGATGATCTGGATGCATCGAATGTCAACATGTTCGGGCAAAACAACTACTTCGAGCATAGTGAAACGTTTAGCCAGGAATTCACGGCTGACTATGAGTGGAAAAAGCTCGAGTTGCTCGCTGGCGCCATGTATTTCCACGAACGGCTTGATGGTGAGGTATTGGTCCCCACAACTAACCTTGCCGTTTACTTCAATGGGCTTCTAGGCACCAATTTGCCAGCGAACTATTTCGATAGCATGTATTACCGCCAGCTAGGTGCCACGAGCACCAATGCTTACGGCATATATATGCAGGGTACATACAAGATTACGCCCAAACTAAAAGTAACTGCCGGCGCTCGCTATAATTATGAGCACAAGGCCGGCACGGGATCGTTTGTATTTCAGGCGGAAGGCATCAATGTGCCCACCGACAAAAGTCGTGGCTGGGGCGCGGTCACTCCCAAATTCACCCTGCAGTATCAGCCCACCGACAATCTGAATTTCTACGCGACCGTTACCCGTGGCTTCAAGTCCGGCACCATTAACATCGGTAGCCAGAACCCTGTTATCAACCCCGAATACGTATGGGACTACGAAGGTGGGGTGAAGGTCAGTGCTCTGAATGATCGGCTTCAGTTTGATACGGCAGCGTTTTACTACGACTATAAGGACCTTCAGGTTAGCTTCGTGAATGCGAATAGCATCGTCGAGACCCGAAACGCTGCTGCGGCTCGCAATTACGGCGTTGAATTTGACGTCACCGCGAGCCCAACTGATGCGCTTACTCTTAACGCGTATGGCACCTATCTCGATGCGAAGTTCACGAATTTCTGCACTGCATATTATCGTCAGGGCATTCCTCCCGGACCGGTCTATCCTGCCTGTGCGAACAGTCCTGGCCTGGTAAGTTTGAAAGGTAATACGCTACCTAACGCACCAGACTTCTCGTTTGGTGGCGGTGCCACATATACTGTTCATCTTTCAAAGCTTGGTACAGCGCAGCTTCATGCGGACATGACCTGGCAGGACAAGGTTTACTTCAACGAGTACAATAACCAGGACGCAGTGCAGGGGGCTTATGCGCTCGTGAATGCGCTGGTACGGTTTATACCGGCAGGTAATGATCATATTTCAGCCACGCTTTGGGTGCGCAATCTTACCGACCAATATGCGCTCGCTAATGACATCATCACGGCGCCGCTTTATGGCAGCATCCGGGTAGGATCGTTGATCCCGCCACGTACGTTTGGTGTTACGCTGGGGTACGATTTCTAAAAGGGGGAGCGGGCGCGGAGTTCGCCTGAAAGAAATGGACAAATTCCGCGTCGGCGACATCGTAGTGCATAGGATCGAGGAGTGGGCGGGGGAGTTTTCTTCCCCGCAATTCCTTTTCCCTGACTATAGCGATGAAGCCTTCAGGCTTCATGCATCCCAGATCGTACCGGATCACTATCATCCAGCTTCCAACATGATTGTCGGCTTTGTACAGAGTTGGCTTCTGGATGTGGACGGGCAGCGTGTACTCGTGGACAGCTGCTCGGGTGATGGTAAACTTCGCCCTGGGATCCCAATTTTCAGTGGCCTTCAAACTCCTTATCTTTCTAATTTGGAGAAAGCGGGATTTCGTCCAGAAGATATAGACATCGTGGTCTGTTCCCATCTTCATATCGATCATGTTGGATGGAACACCCGGCAGGTTGATGGCCAATGGCTTCCAACGTTCCCCAATGCAAAATATATCCTGCCAAAAATTGACCGCACCTACTGGGATCCGCTCCAGGGGCATGCCTCTGAGGGCGGACGATACGTCAACCAGAATGTCTTCGAGGACAGCGTTCAACCCATCCTAGATCTTGCGAGGCATGAATTGGTCGGGGAGGGGCATGTTGTGGCCAGAGGGCTAACGCTTGCCTCGGGACCTGGCCACACGCCTGGGCACATGTATCTGCGCGCAGAGTCTGCTGGTGATCGGGCGATGTTCATTGGTGATATCATGCATAGTCCGATGCAGATCTATAATCCCGACTGGAATAGCGCGTTCTGCGAGGATGGTGCTACCGCTCGGCAAACTCGTCGGGCGGTACTACAGGAAGCTGCAGAAGCGCGCGCACTTGTTTTTCCGGCTCACTTTGCAGGTCGCCACGCAGTGCGGGTGGCTGAAGAGGGGACCGGATTTCGTCCGGTCCTGGACGTCCAATGAATACTGTCCAGCGACTTTTTGGGGTTGAAGGCAAGGTGGCGCTGGTTACCGGCGGTACGAGCGGTATTGGGAAAATGATAGCTACCGCGCTGGTGCAAGGTGGGGCTAAGGTTTACGTGACGTCGCGAAAGGCTGCGGCGTGCCAGGCGACGAGCGAGGAGCTTTCGATTTTTGGTCAGTGCGTTCCTCTCCCGGCGGACATTTCCCGGCTAGAGGAAATCCAGAGGTTGGCAGATAGCCTTGGTAAATCTGAGGCGGCGCTGGATATCCTTGTGAACAACGCCGGCACCACATGGGGAGCTCCGGTGGAGAGCTTTCCTGAAACGGGCTGGGATAAGGTCATGGACCTTAACCTAAAGTCAGCTTTCTTCCTGACCCAGGCCCTGCTGCCGCTCCTGAGGATCCGTGCAAGCACTTCGTCACCCTCATCGGTGGTCAACATTGGGTCAATCGACGGTCTGCGGGTTTCTCCGGTCTTTGACGCGATATCGTATGCCGTCTCCAAATCCGGCCTGCATCAAATGACTCGCGTACTTGCGTCGCGTTTGGTAAAGGACAACATTACCGTAAATGCGATAGCACCAGGCGCGTTTACCTCCAAAATGTTGGCACCAATGTTGGACCGCATGGAAGAGGAAATCCTGGCAACTATCCCGATGAAGCGTGTTGGAGAGCAGGACGATATTGGTGGAGCCGCGTTATTTCTGTGTTCGCGTGCAGGCGCCTATGTCACCGGTGTTGTACTTCCAGTTGACGGTGGCGTAACGGGGTGTAGCTGAACCAACGCGTGGGTACGGGACAAAGAAAGGTAAGCGATGCTCGATACGACCCGGCGTTCTATCTTCGATGAGTCTCACGCGGTATTCCGCGATCAGGTACGCAAATTCCTCGACCGGGAAATGATGCCCTGTCTCGACAAATGGGAAGAAGACGGCATCGTCGATCGCGCATTCTATGCCAAAGCTGGTGAAGCCGGTCTTCTATGTCCCCAGGTGCCTGAGCAATATGGTGGTATGGGCCTTGATTTCCGGTTCAACTCCGTCGTCACCGAGGAAGTCGCCTACGCGGGGAGTTCTGCAAATCTCTCCCTGCAATCCGATATTCTTGTCGACTACTTCGTGAACTATGGATCGGATGAACAAAAGCGTCTCTGGTTGCCCGAGATGGTTGCCGGACGAGCTATCGCAGCGATCGCGATGACGGAGCCGGATACTGGATCAGATTTGCAGTCAATCCGTACGACCGCTGTTCGCGATGGCAACCATTATGTTGTCAATGGGTCCAAAACCTACATCTCTGCCGGGCAAAATGCCGATGTTGTGGTTGTGGTCGCCAAGACCGATCCAGCAGCTAAAAGCCGAGGGATTTCGCTTATTTTAGTAGAGGCCGATCGGGCGGGATTCAAAAAGGGGCGCAATCTCGACAAGATTGGTCAAAAGTCGGCGGATACTTCCGAGCTCTTCTTTGATCATGTTCGCGTGCCGGCAACGAATATGTTGGGCGAAGAAGGTCGGGGTTTCTCCTACCTCATGCGTCAGCTGCCGCAGGAACGGCTTTCCATAGCCATAGCAGGGCAGGCGGGCGCACAACGTGCTTTTGACGAAGCTGTAGCTTTTACAAAGGGGCGTCGGGCGTTTGGCACAACTGTATTTGAATTTCAGAATACGAAATTCACTCTGGCAGATCTTGCGGCTCAGCTTCAGGTGGGATGGGCGCATTTGGATTGGGCCATTCAACGTCATATTCAAGGAAAGCTGGATGCGCCGGAGGCGTCTGCGTCTAAGCTCTGGCACACTGAGCTGCAGTGGCGCGCCGTTGATGCTGCGCTTCAGCTTCATGGCGGGGCGGGATACATGAACGAATACAACATCGCCAGGCTGTGGCGGGATGCCCGGGTACAACGTATCTACGGAGGCACCTCCGAAATCATGAAGGAAGTTATTTCGCGCAGCCTATGACGCGCTTGGCGTGCCAATCCACCAGACCGGCGATCACACCTGTTCTGACTGATTGGGAGCGAACTGGCCGTTTGGCGATTGGAAGGCAAAATCCGGAGGCGTCTTTGACATACGCTTATGAAACAGTCGCAGTTGAGGTGCGGGGCGACGTACACTGGCTTTCCCTTAATCGGCCACAGGCGCTTAATGCCATTACCACACAGATGGTGGGTGAGCTGTCAGATTACTTTGGTCGGCTGTTTCACGATCGCAGCTGTCGGATTGTAGTCATGCGCGGCGCTGGCCGGGCATTTTGTGCCGGACTGGACATCAAGGCGCATGGTGGTGAGGAACCTCCGTTTGGTGGAGGCTTCGGCTTTCAGGGCTATCTTGCAGATGTCTATCTGCGTATGCGGCGTTGTCCTCAGCCTATCATCGCTCTGATACATGGCGCTGCATCTGGTGGAGGCTTTGCCTTTGCACTGGCTTCCGATATCCGACTGGCTGGCGAAAGTGCGAAGATGAATGCTGCGTTCATTCGCCTAGGGCTGTCCTCCTGCGATATGGGGGTGAGCTATTTCCTCCCACGTGTTGTTGGCCTTTCGGTCGCGTCCGAGCTGATGATGACCGGAAGGTTCATTGATGCCCATCGTGCGCTTGCAACAGGTTTAGTTTCTGAAGTTGTGGCGGACGATGCGCTTCCGTCCCTGGCACAGTCCTATATCGATGACATGCTCGCGACCTCCCCGATTGGGCTACGGATGACGAAAGAAGGGCTAGGACTTGCAGTCGACGCACCAAGCCTTGAAGCGGCCATGGCGATAGAAAACCGCAATCAGCTCTTATGCGCGGCAAGTGAGGATTTTGCCGAGGGGCTGCGGGCTTTTCGTGAAAAGCGCCGTCCAGTGTTTCGTGGCAAGTAGCTATACGCCATGACACGCCATCCCCTTCGTTTTATCAAGTTTGGCCTTAGGATGTGTCGCTAAATTACTGCGTCATTGTCTCTG
>JBMFWV010000090.1:0-12328 GCA_049964915.1 Rhizomicrobium sp. | reverse complement strand
CCCTTCGCGTCCGCCTCGAGGGCCTGCCCAAAAGCGTACGGGAGATCGCCTGGAAAGCGCAGACGCGGCTCTGCGCGCGCTACCGGCGCATGACAGCCGCTGGCAAGAAGACCCCCATCGTGGTGGCGGCGATCGCCCGCGAGATGGCGGCCTTCCTGTGGGCCATCGGTCACCAGATCGACCCGGTGCACTGAGATGAGACACGCAACTTCTGGGATGATCATCATCGCAACAAGCACCGCCCCGGCGCGGGCGCCGCCAATGTGACAGGCTCTGCCCGCGCCGGGTTCAAGCCGGCTTTGATGGGCAGTGCGGAGACGGGATGTGGCCACGGTGGGAAATTCCCGTGCGCGACTATGTGGCAGGCCATGAGCCCACGCCCGAAACTAGACAGGGATAGTCCCAGGACGAATAACGGACGTGCGGTAACCAACCCGCGGATAAGAGTTTGATCGACCGTCGTCTCAAGGCCCATCCCGTCCCCGTACTGCCTACCATCACCAACCAAACCTATGGCAAAGACATGGGACGAAAAAACCTGCAACTTACCCTTGACCACGGTCATAAGAGTCGCCCACTCGGCGCGCCGCCCCGCCCGACTCACTGTAAGCTTCGACAGATACCTGGGAGGAGTGCCATGAGCGACTTCGCAACGCCTGACATGCTTTACACAGCCCTCGTCACCATGCTGACCGTGGTGCTGTTCTTCTATACCGGGGTTCTGGTGGGCCGCATGCGCGGCAAGCATGCTATCAAGGCACCGGCGATGACTGGTCATCCCGAGTTTGAACGGGCGGTTCGCGTCCAGATGAATACGCTGGAAAATGCTGTTGCGTTCATACCAGCACTGTGGGTGTCCGCGATCTGGTTCGGAGGATATATCCCCGCTGTTGCTGGTGGTGTCTGGCTTCTCGGGCGCATCCTTTACATGTTTGGCTACATGTCTGCGCCAGAAAAGCGCAGCACCGGATTTCTGATTCAATCTCTTGGGCTGGTCGTCTTAATCATTCTGGGTTTCTGGGGCGTTATTCGCACCTTTCTGATGGTCTGAATTCAGCCATCGGCCCAGAAATTATGCTGCGCCGGCGCCCGCCTTGACGATCCGATCGATTGCCGTCAGTTCGGCAAGAAGTTTGGGAACATCCTTTAAATGAAGCATATTTGGTCCATCGGATGGGGCATGGTCGGGATCCTGATGAACCTCCATGAAAACTCCAGCGACTCCAGCTGCCACCGCGGCGCGGGCAATGTAAGGGGCCATTTCGCGATTACCCCCCGATGAACTGCCCTGTCCGCCAGGCTTTTGCACGGCGTGGGTCGCATCGATGATTACCGGGGCACCATAAGAAGCCATCACCGGTAATCCTGTCATGTCGACAATTAGTGTGTTGTATCCAAAGCTCGATCCACGCTCGGTCAACATTACGTTTGAATTGCCCGTGCTCGTGATTTTACTAATCACATTCTTCATATCCCACGGCGCAAGAAATTGGCCCTTTTTTACGTTGACCACCTTTCCCGTCTGTGCGGCGGCGACCAAAAGGTCCGTTTGACGGCACAGAAATGCCGGGATCTGCAGTATATCCACCACCTCGGCAACTGATGGACACTGCTCACGCTCATGCACATCGGTCAGGACTGCAAGCCCTAAGCTTTCACGTATTTCAGCAAAGATCGGCAGCGAAGATTTGAGGCCCAGCCCCCTCTGAGCATCGCTGGACGTGCGGTTCGCCTTATCGAAACTTGTTTTGTAAACAAGTCCTACGCCCGCCTGAGCCGCCATTTCCTTCAGGGCGCTGGCAATCTCAAGAGCATGTGCCCTGCTTTCAAGCTGGCAGGGGCCGGCAATCAGAGCGATGGGGCCCTTGTTGTCAAAGCGGGCGCTGGCAACTGACACTTGCGAATTTGGCAATTGGGTTCTGGTAGCGGTCATAGCGCTTTATAGCATGCCAACTGGGCAGGCCCAGGAGAAGATGGTTCACCCCCCGTTCATTTCTACCCATTCAGCATGGTGGCGACGTCACAGCTCAGCTTGTGCCCTAAAGGAGACTTACTCCGATGACAATAAAGATTTTCGCAGCCCTGGGTGCCAGCGCCGCTCTAATGGGCGCCCCAGCCTTGTCGGCCCCGCACCATGACAACGCGCCACCTCCCCCCAACACTGTGCAGCAGAGGCCGCCTCCTCCCGCCAACCCACCGCCGCACCCCCTTGGTGCCGCTGCAGCCCGGAGGGCACAGGTTCTTGGGCGGCAGGACTTCGCTCGTACGCCTGGTCAGTATCGCCCTCCCGCGCCTGCCCCAGCACAAATGGGCTACCGAAGAGGCCTTAGAGATGTGCCCACGGCGGGCAGACAGCGTGGGCCTATACCTCAGAACCCTGCGCGCCCGAGATCGCCTGGGCATTCCCCCTACTGGGTTCATGAAGGCTCCACCGGTCTTACCTCGCGTGGGCCCACTACCCAAGGCAGGCCATGGAACTCCGGCGCCAGCCGCCCTGCTCCTGTCCCCCTGAGGCCGGGTCGCGGGCAAGCAGTTGGAAGCCACTCTCGGCAAGCGCCAGGTCAAGATGCAAACCAGTGGAGACAGCAGCACCACTTCGCTGATCACAACCCTCCCTGGGGAACCGCACTATCGCAATCAGGGTATGGGCGACCTGGCCAGAACCCTGGTTATGATCATGGACGAACTCAACGTTACCCAGAAAGGCGTTTCAATCACCAGGATGCGCACCATTTCTGGGAGCGTGCCTGGGAACATGATTACCACGCAAACAGGCGTTATCGCTGGCAACCATATATGCGGCCCCCTGGCTGGTATGCACAGCAGTGGCGCTTCGGCATGTACCTCCCCTACCTATTCTGGACGCGCAATTACTGGATCACCAACTATTGGAGCTTCGGACTGCCTCAACCACCTTACGGCTACATCTGGGTGCGTGAAGGAAATAGTGCCCTGCTGATAAACGAGCAGGACGGCTATATTTTGCAGGTGATCTACAACATCTTTTATTAATCGCCACAGGGACTACTGGCCCGGGACCACATCATGCGATGCCGGGCCTACCCCTAAAGCGGAACACCGCGAACGCTGTGATATACTTCTCGTACTCGTTGGACGGCACGCTGCATGTCAGCCTCAATGCCTGGCACCGGCGCAGGCAGTGGACCTGGAAACACAGACGTCAACCCCCTGGCTCGAAGGGTCCCGTGAAATAAGGCAAATTTTGCTGAGCCTCCCGGCAACAGGAATACCTGTACGGGTTTGCCGCTCGCCACCGCTTCCGAAACCATATTCACACTGTCGGAGCTGACCACAATCCAGTCCGCTACAGCCAACATGCCGAAATAGGGGTTTTCACCGCTCCCATCCCAGATGAATGCAGGAAAGCCTGCAAGGCTGCGCTTTAAGATTGCAAGCTGGGCCTCTCCAGTCCGCCGCGATGGCGTCACAAGAACACTACCATGGGTTTCACGCAGCACGCTGACGAGGCCTTGTGCCAGATCACACATTTCACGCTCGGAAAAGCGGAACGCACTGTTGGCGCCTCCAAGCAGAACGCTAATGTAAGGCCGCGGCAGGGACCCGATCCGGCGAAGAAAATCTGGCCCGGCCCGCTTTAGATTCTGTGGTGTGACACGATGCAATGCTCCCAGTGTTGTCAAAACATTTCCTCCCATCAAACGATCATGAGCGGGAGTGATAACCAAGTCGAAATGGTCCGGGGAAATCACCGGGTTTTGGATTTGCACAGTGACAGTCGGTTGCCCACTGCGCCTGCTCTGCCGTCGAACAAAGAGTGAAGCCTGAACTGACTTACGTCCAGTCGCAATCAGAAGATCCGGCCAAGGCTGTTGAAAAGAAGCGGAATCGCCGTAACTAAAACTTGGAGGCACGCGTATATAGGGCGAGACCATCTTCCATGGCCAACGTAGTGCCACGCGCTTTATAACGGGTGTAACTCCCAATGCCTCAGCAAGTCCCAGACACTGGCTTTCCATCCCGGGCTTGCCATCAGTGACAATCCAGCAGTCCACCATCAGAAACCGAACATATGATCAAAGCCAAAACTGCCATCGGGCGAAAATGCCCCTTGGTAACCAAACAGCCGGCATGTTTCATCTCGAATGATCACATAGGAATTAGCTCCCGCAGAGGCCAATTTCTCAGATGAAAACTGCTCTTCAACACTCCACCACAACGAACCCGACGCCGGAATGGCAATTGTGGCGCGGTCAACTTCCCGGCCTGCTCCACTCACCAATATAAGGTCAGTTGTGGACTTTTCCCGCCACTGCTTCGAAATCGGATAGGTAAGATGGCACCAGGTTTTCAGTGGCGCAGGTGCTATACGAAGAAATAGTCTAGTGCTAAGCCCAGGCGGTGGGCCTGAATACGACTGGGGCTCCGATTTAAACGTCAATGCCGAATTGAAGATATGAGCACCAAAGCTGGTCTCAGCAGCGAATCCGCTGCGCCTATTTCGGTACCTGAAGAGCGCATGTAGCCACCCGTCTACTTCTCTGCCGACGTTGAAATCGTAAACCAACTCCACATGACCGGCGCTCTCGCCAAGATCCAAGACAAGTTCGGATAAGTCCACAGCCACGGATTGCGACCGCCTCAAATTGCCGAAATTATGGCTCGCAACGTGACGCCCATCTGCCGCGAAAACCAGCGCTTTAACAGGCAAGTGTTCCTGACTAGTGGCCATCGGCGTGGGCAGAACCACAGAGGAATAATCTGCAACAGGAAGAATTGGAGCTGGCAAAAGAAAGCCTTTTCCAAAATTTCCGCCCAATCGGCATATTTCTGGATCCGGCGTAAGATCACTGCGCTCGACATTGGGATGAGAAATGCGCCAGTGACCGCTTGTCGAGAGAATTTCATACCGTGGGCGTACCAGATGCTTGCCCGCAAAAATCTCGATCTGTTGCGGCCAACCTGCTTCCGGCAGCAGTTTGGAAACGCTAAGTCGATGGGTCGCATATGGTGCTATTGTATCCATCAGCGGAACCCTTTCCCCACCACCCATCAAGCCAATGGATATTTCACCTGGAGGAATTGGGATTGGATGACAGTTCTGCACCCAAAATATCACATCTTCATCGTCGGCCGGAGCCGGCAAGCCCGCATAGAAATCAGCCGGCCACGAATTGGCATCGTGAGTCTGAGAAACTAGAGCAAAGCCGTCAGTATAGGTATCCAGGGCATATTTAACGACATCGTGTCCTGCAGCGCCGATAACATGAATGAACAACTGACCGCAAAAATCGGATAAGCCAAATCGTGCACGTACCTCGGCACTATCTATAATCACCGCCCCCTCTGGCTCTGTGCAGGACATCGTCCAAGTTGCCAGAATTGATCCGTCACCAGCGAAAAGCCGGCACCAAATGCTTACATCCGATGCACCATAGCGTGTCCAGTAATTGGCTGTTACCAGTCGAGTATGATGACCGTCTTCATCACGGAAAAATACAAAGTTTGTGGCGAAATTCAGCGTTGTAAGATAGCGCCCTCGGTCACTGAGAATCTCCTCTGGAAGGCGCAACTCAGCAAAGCTGATTACTTGCATTCCATCTGGCATCAGATGAGCTACCTGCCGCTTGGTCCGCAATTCATCGAAGCTCGCGATGAACAATGTCCGGGCATTTGTATCGGGCAGCTGAGTTACTGGCTGAGCTGACATGCCGCCAAGGCTACCTGTCAAATGCTCGATATTCTGCACATAATAACCCGACACCTCGCATCCATTTAGCGGATAGAATTCCGAGAAAGCAGATGCAATTCCATCCGGATCATAAATCGCCACGGGGCCGGCATGCGTTAGGCGATCTAAGAGTATTTTTGCTCTTTCGCCAGCGAGAGGATGACTGAGCGCCTTATATAGTGACGAGCCTCCCCTCCCGTTCTTGAATGTCTCAATTTGCAACGGCATCACACAGCCTCCGCTGCAAAGAGACGCTTCATAAATGCACTCAAGCGGTGGCGTGCGCGTTCGCGTCGAACCACAGCTTCGCTCCTCACCCAATTTACCTGAATGACGCGTCGTGGACCTTCAAATGGCTCAAACCCATGCCATGCCCTAGGCCCATTCTTGAATGCCAACAAGGTGCCGCGATCCGGCGGTACCTCGGATGCATAATCTTCCAGGTTAGTAGGACTTCGTAGGAGCCGAAGACGCCCGTGACCGCTTTCCCAACTTTGGTTCATATAAAGCAGAAGCGTGACCAGCTTGAATTTGCTGTCAGTATGAATCTCGCCGTCCACCGAACGGCTGACGCCGCGGACGGTGACCGTGACTGGTCTATTCGTGAGATCAATATCCAACTTCTCGCAAACCAGGCGCTGCATTTCGGAACCGGTCAAGGCGTCAATCAGCGCGGCAAAGCGTGGCCCGTACGACAGAGACGGCAACGGAAAACTTCCCGGATGTGAAATCCGAGGGTAATCGGCCTCTATACCTTCCTGTGCGGTCTCGGTTATGAAGCCTGGCACGATCAGGTGACGAAATGGGGCGTCGCTTGGCACGGTACGTGCTAGCGCTGCAAAATCAACAGGATCAAGGGCGGTGGGAAGCATTGGACTCACTTGAATATCATCATCTTTGGTACGGGCTGGCAGGGGCCGCGCTGGCGCCACAAACCCGCACCCGGGCTATATCCGCAGGCAGGCCTATCCGGCAACTGCGGCGGCTTTGGGGCCATCGAGCCACCCCTTGACCGGGGGAGATACCGTCAGCGCAATAAAGTCGAACCGCCAGGCAGCCCTAAAGGCCCAGCAGGCAGCGGCAAGGAGCGGAAGCGCTGACCGGTTGCAGCAAATACCGCATTTGTAAGCGCCGGCGCGAGTGGCGGCACCCCGGGCTCCCCTCCCCCTCCATATGCCGCATCACTGTCCAGCAGTACAACGTCAATACGTGGGCACTCCTTAAGACGAACCATTTTATAGTCTGGAAAATTAGATTGCACGACACTGCCACGCTCGATTGTGATCATACCGTACAACGCCGCGCTAAGGCCAAATACGATGG
This sequence comes from Rhizomicrobium sp., assembly GCA_049964915.1. Lineage (GTDB taxonomy): Bacteria > Pseudomonadota > Alphaproteobacteria > Micropepsales > Micropepsaceae > Rhizomicrobium. Next base: position 5,295 of record JBMFWV010000090.1, on the reverse strand, counting down.
CTCCCTCTAACTGGGCTCTAAGACCATTCGGATTGACGGCCGTGCCGGCGTCGGCAACCGCAGTGATGCGATGAACCTGCAGAAAGCCGTGCGAGTCGACTGATATGTCAGCGACCTCGCCAACGATCGTACCGAAGCTCTCAAACAGAGCTACACCAAGATGATGACCTGCTAGTGGAGTTCTCCACCCCGACTCCAGGGCAAGCCGCTTAAGCACGGCTGTGTGTCGCGGCTTATGTTCCAGAAGAGATAGACGAAACTGCAGCGGATCAACTTTAGACTGAAACGCGAGTTCATCAACGAAACTCTCAATAAAAAAGCCATGCCAAGAAGACTCGACGCTACGCCACGCACCGACGGGTACGGGCGTATTCACCTTTACGGACTTATAAAGCTGATTGGGAACAGCATACGGGATATGAGCTTCCGGATTCGATCCATCCTCGGTCGTATATTGGTTTATCCACGCCACTGGACGATTTGCATCATCAAACGCCGCTTGAAACCGCGAGAGTACATTTGGTCGATAATAATCATGGCGCATGTCCTGCTCGCGGGTGAAGATCAACTTGACCGGCACACCTGGAATAGCCATTGCGGTCTTAACCACATAGTCAAGATAATTGAAGGCGCCAGGGAGGCGGCGACCAAACCCTCCACCCAACTTCGTGACGTGAAACTGTACCTGATCCAGGGATAGCTTGGCGATCTTAGCGCAAAACGCCCGTGCACCTAGGCCATCCTGCACTCCTGACCACACCTCGAGTTTATCGTCGTGATAAACTGCAGTGGCATTCATAGGCTCCATCGTGGCATGGGCTAGGTAGGGTACCTCATAGACTGCTTCAAAGATGCGCCCCTCCAGCGCACGCTCACCCCGGCCCTTCGAAAGATCTTCGACAAATGGACCGTGATCAAGAGCCGATCTGCGCTTTTCGTAGATCGCTGCCGTGTTGATGTTGGCATTCCCATTGTCCTGCCATACCGGTGCAAGCTCTGCGAGTGCATTGGTCGCCCTCCAAAACTTATCAGCCACCACTACGACTGCATCCTCAAGCGTAATGACCTTACGAACGCCCCTGCGGGCGCTTATCACGCCCGTATCAATGGATTTGAGTTTACCACCAAATACGGGGCAAATCGCGATAGATGCGTAACACATGTCGGGTACGACGACATCGATTCCGTATACAGCGGTACCGTTTGTCTTATCTGGGATATCGGCGCGCGGAAGAGATTTTCCTATTAGCGTATAGGAACGTCGGGATTTGAGAGGAGGATCCAGGGGTGGATCAAAGCGCGCCGCCTCCCCCACTAACTCGCCATAACTGAAGCTGCGCCGCGTGGCATCGTGATACACGCGGCTCATCCGCGTCGAACATGAATCGGGTTCTACGTCCCAGCGCTCAGCGGCCGCGCGAACAAGCATAGTACGAGCCGCGGCCCCTGCCACACGCATACCATAAACACCAGTAAAGCGGACAGCCGAAGATCCACCGGTGACCTGCAAATTCATGTGCTCAGCTATTAATCTAAATCCGCGTAGTGCCAGCTCTCGCAAAAATGGCGGCATCGACTGTGGGTCGATTCCCTCGCGCGACAGACCAAATCCCTCAGCTAGGGCAGCATTCGCAAACTCAGGATCAGCAGGTGCCTGTTCGCTCCGCACCTTGTTCCAGTCCGCATCCAATTCCTCCGCCGCCATTTGCGGCAACGCCGTGAAGATTCCTGTCCCCATATCTTGGTGCGGGACAACAACGGTGATGGTGTCATCCTGCCCTATTTTGATCCAATTGCTTAAAAAGCGCTCCTGCGGCCCAGCTGCGAGGTGATCAAACCGGGCCAAACGGTCACTGGGCCAAAGCGCATAGCCCACTATAAGAGCGCCGCCCGTTGCCAATCCGCCAAAAAGCACAAATCTCCGTGTTCTCATGATCGGGCACCTTAGCCTTCCGCCGACGCAACAAGTTCAGCTACCGCAGCTCGAATACGCTCATATGTGCCACAGCGACAAATATTGCTAACTGTCGCATCGAGCTCATCCTGGCTCGGCTTCGGGTTTACCTTGAGAAGCGCGCTGACAGCCATGATCATGCCCGATTGGCAATAGCCGCATTGTGGGACTTGATTCGCTATCCAAGCCTTTTGGACTGCTGTGGGCCCACCATCTGTCAATCCTTCAATGGTGGTAATTTCCTTACCGGCCACCGCGGACAGCGGGGTCACGCATGACCGGATAGCCACCCCATCCACATGCACTGTACAGGCACCACAAGATGCAATCCCACATCCAAATTTCGTACCCTTCAGCCCAATCTCATCACGAATAACCCACAAAAGCGGCGCTTCTGGCTCCAAATCAAGTTGATGCACCACGCCATTTATCTTTAACTCAACCACGGTTCCCTCCCCGGGCCAACGATAAGAAGCTAGCACGTTCGGCCGGGCATCGCGATGCCAGAAGCCGAGTAAATATCACAGCTGCAGTGGGGCTACGGGGGCCCCTGTAGAGGGAGAAAAATTGCTCGCTGCGAGGTATCCGAGTGCGAAGCCGGGGCCCGCCGTCGAGACTTTAAGACCCGTCTACCCTCTATAATCTGCCACAACCCCAGCCCCGGAAAACCCAGCGCAAATTCCCGGGCTCGCCTTACCAGGGAAAGGGCCACTGCCACTGCTGGATGAATGCCAAATACCCCGCAAACTAGAACGTACCCACCTTCCTGAACACCGATAGCCGCCGGGACCGCAAATCCGAACGTGCGCAGTGCGGCCACCAAGCTGTCAATAACAACCGCTTCCGGCACGCTGACCCACGCCCCCATCAGGCGCAATATTATCCACGTCTCAAAAGCGCCCAATATCCAGGCGGTTAGGTGCATACAGAATGCAGTGACGATGCGCCAATCCCGGGCAAATATCTGGTCAAACGCAGGCCGAATCTGTGATCCGCTTCCCAAACCCAATGTCGGCCAACGTAGAGCCAATCGCACGGCAAGCTCTTCAAGCCAGCCTTTAATTTTCCGATGAAACACCACCAGAAGAACAACAGTTATGCCGACGATCAACGCTCCCAAAGCTGCAGGTCGCATAACACTTGATCGCGGCACAGTCGAAAAGAGCAGTATAACGCCTATTACAATATAAGGCAGCTTGGCCGACAGTTCGATCACAAGATCGGCAAGCATGGAGACCGCGACGGGTACCATCCGCATACCGGAAAGCGCCAGGGCACGCGCCCCAATGACTATTCCACCGACCTGACTAAATGGCAGAATTTCCGCAGCGGATTCTCTGACGTACCGTGCCCAAACAAATTTCCATACACGGGCCCCAGGAATGTCACGCCCAACGCTCCACCACGCTGAGCCCAGTAGCGCTAGTACCGGCACGTGGACAAGACAAACAATAGAAAAGCCCCGCCACCCCAAGGCGCGAAGTGCCTGGCCAATTCCACTTGCACCCGCATAGTAAATCACTCCGCCGAGTGCCATCAAGCCGACAACAAAGAGGATCGCGGAGAGATGCTTCATGCAGCGGTTCTGGCTCTAGCGGTCATTGCGCCATCTCCTAATAGCAGTCGAAGTTCTTCCAAATAGCGCCCGAAGCGAATACGTAGTAGCGTCGCGTCCAAGCCGAATTCCTTCAGAGAATAATTATGCTCCGCATAGCCGCCACGCGGATGCATATCGACGTAAGCACGAATTCCGCAACGAAATTCATCTGTCAAATTTAAGTCGCAGTGTTCATACACGAGTTGAATAATTTCAAGAGGACTTGAGATCAACCGCGAGTAACATAAATGCAGAATGTTTTGGTCTTGGTGCTGTATGAGATCTACCATCCGATTCGCACCTTCTGCCCACCGATCGCTTACTTGCCTGCCAATTTCAGAGCGATCTACGTGGCGCGTGAAGGGTCGTCTGAGGAAATCGGTAAGCTTTGCCACTGAGGCGAGCACGCTTATTGGATCACGATGTAAGACTATAATATAGGCATCCGGATATACCTCGCGGATTGCATTGAGTGTAAATACGTGATCAGGGCATTTGAGTATCCAGCGACGCCCTGGGGACTGATAATCCAGATGCTGCAGAAACCGACGATGGAAGCGGAATGCATCAAGATGTCCGAAGCTATCTATCCACTGTGAATAGCTCGGAATATGGTGAGTAGTGTCGAAGCGAAGTGATTGAAATACCTGGGCTGTGATGTCGGTGCACTCCTGTGGTGCATCCGCCGAAAGAGGGTGCATACCATCCAGTCCTGGAGATAGCTGCCGAAATAGCCACAATTGACGCTCAACCCGCTGACGACAGCTTCTAGGGTCACCTTCCGCATAGGGATAAATTAATTGCCATGCACGTGGCACGATATTTGATGGATCAATCGATAATAGCGTATGGAGAAATGTTGTCCCGCTACGCGGCAAGCCAGTGATGAAGACTGGCTGTGAGATCGAACGAAGCTTAATCTGAGGCCTCAGGCTCTCTTCGTGGTCAAATCTAAGCTGATTGCGCAACGATCGCAAAATGTCGAACCTGGCGGCGAAGCGACCGAAAACGCTGAGATTAGCCTCCTCCTCATAAGACCAAACGAGGTGCCGAAGTGGCTCCAAAAATTGCGTTGACGTAAATCCGGACCGTCCGGCTTCGTCGAGCGCTTCACTCACAATCTCATCAACCTGAAGCCTCGGGCCAATTCCGATCAACTCAGCTGTTCGGTCAAACGTACGAAAGATGCTTTCCTGTATCAGGGGCATGGCCATACCAACCCGTCGCCCACCACCCCTACATTGGCGCGCGGCAAATTAAAGTCGGCATGACGCTATCCGAATTGGCACCACCCTCGGGTGCCAATCCAAGGTCGCGTCGGGCCGACGTTCCGGCGCGTACCGCCACTTTACGTCTGAAGTTCAGAACGGTTTCCTCGACGGCTATGACTTTTTATCTCCATCACGCTCATCGCCGATAGATCGACATCAACAAAAATAGAAGTCAAAGGGTTGGCACTCGCCAAATGGATCGATGGAAATGCTTCTAGGAAATATTTCAGCTGTAAGTGGATGGATCGGGAACTGCTCAGCCCACCAGACTAGCCCCCCATGCTCAGGACCCAAGCCCTGTCCCATCTCGACCACTAACAATGCGGTATATTTTTATGGCGTATGAGCCACGCGTTACGGTGGCCCTGCGACGGATTTGGCGCATGCATCAACAAGATTTCAAGCGAACTGAGTATCTAATTTTAGTGATCGGATGCTCCACAAAACCTCATTGAAACACGACCATCCACATC
>JBMFWV010000089.1:0-12448 GCA_049964915.1 Rhizomicrobium sp. | reverse complement strand
CCGTGACACCATCAGTTTGAGGGACAGCCACCCTTCTCGTCATCCCCGGACTGGCCGGGGCCCGTTACCCCATCTACGACGACGAATGCATCAGCCCATCCCCGCACAAGGGAAATGGCTGAAGCAAGTCGTGATCGGGCATTTCGCCTACTATGCGGTCCCAACAAACGGCCGGGCGCTTTCTGCATTCCGGTACTTTGTGAGCGACCTTTGGTGGCGTACGCTTCGGCGGCGCAGTCAAAAGGACGGCTTCACATGGGAACGCATGACGAAACTGGCCGACGACTGGCTGCCCAAGCCGCGCATCCTTCACCCCTGGCCTGACGCTCGCTCTGCCGTCAAGCACCCAAGGTAGGAGCCCAGTGCCCAAATCGGGCTCGCTGGGATCTGTGCGGGGGGGCGCTCAGCAATGAGCGTCCCTACCGCGAAAAAGTCCGGGCGAGGCGTCCGGTCAGGTTGGCTTTGCCACCAGGTGGGGCAGGTATGGGATGGGGGGGCTTGTGGCAATGGCGAGCCGATCGCCGAGATAGTCCCAGAACGAGATGCCGAGCTTGGCACAGGTCTTGTTGAGCGAAAGGAAGGCGTCGCGACAGTCCCGGCCTTTATCGCTGCGGGTTCCGCCGCTGATCTTACGCTTGGTGACCTGGCAGCGGATGTCGTTCTCCGAGCCGTTGGTGTGCAGCGGGATTTCGGGGCGGCCGAGGACCATCAGCAATTCGGCCTTGTTGGCATGAAGACGAGCGAGCAGCCGATCGAGGGTGACGAACCCGGTTCGGCGCTTGAAGATGCGGTCGAAGCGGGCGCGCAGCGCCGCCTTCCGCGCAGGTGTTGGATCGCGGCGATAGGCCTTCAGATCGGCATAGAACCACCAGATCAAGCTACGCACATGCTGCTGGGCCGCGCGCTGCTGGTCGGTGAAGGTGTCGAGCTTATGGACCAACCGCTCTGCATGCACCCAGCAAAGGCCATGCTGTCCAAGGTTGAACTGACCGGCGTCGTCACTGACGATGACGGTATTGGACAACAGGCCATGGGCCTTGATGCTGCCCCAAAGCGCCCCTTCGGTGGCGATCAGCACCGGATCGGGCGTGACCTTGAGCGCAGGCATGGCGAGCCGCTCCAGATGTGCCAGCCAGGCCGTGCGGTCGGCGAAGTGCTTGGTCTCGTGCTCGGCCAGTTGACGGATGACCGAACCACAAAGCGCCCGGCCGCGCATATAGGCCAAAGCCTGGGCGCTGATGAGGTAATCGCCATACCCGGCCCGCAACAGCTCAAGGAAGTTGATGTGGCTTTTGGAGCCTGTGGTAGCGAACCAGGCAAAGCGGTCATTGCCGATCTGGGTGCAGTACCCGTTCTTCGCCTTATGGCGGGCGCCGGTGTCGTCGACCGTGATCCAGGGCGCTCTCTGTAAGCCTTGACGCAGCACATCGCGGGCTTCAGCAACGAAGCTGTCCTTGCCCGCGATCATCAGGCGAACGATCTGGCGCTTGGAGATATGGATGCCCAGGCTGCGCAGCAGCAACACCAGCCGCGGGACGGTGACCTGTCCCTGATGATACTGCGCCACCACGAAACGGCGAAGCTCCGGTCCGAAGTGACCATCGATGCCGTCGGGCAGCGGCGCCATCACGGTGCGGCCATCCGGGTTCTGCCAGCACTCCCGGCGGAAATGGGTGACATGGGGATGGATGGTCAAATCCTGCACCACAAAACCGGCATAGCCTTTGAAGCGCGAGCCAATCGGCGGCTCGGCCCTGAGCAGACGCTCCTCATGGACCACCAACTTGTTCTTTGTGCTGCCGCGCCGTCTCTTCTTGCCCCCGTTTGCTGGGGGCTTGGGCTGCGTCGCCGCATCCATGCCGCTGGGCTTGATGTTTGCCTTGAGGTTTGGCCGGTGGGGGCCGCCCTTCAGCCGCACGATCTCGTCGCGCTGCCAGCCAACCGTGCGCCGAAGTTCGGCCATCTCGTCCAGAAGCTTGAGCACCAGGCTCTTGAGCTCGGTCGGGGAAAGCGCATCGATGTCCAGCGGCATCGCCATCGCCACAGGGAGTCAGAACTGCCCCGATTCGGCAACCGATCCAGACCTGTCCGAGTCACTCCGCCGCACGCATCGCCCGGACTTTTGCCCCTCTTACTAAAAAAGTTCATAAGGCACTGATGTCACTTTCGAAATTCCGTCGCATTGCCCCATACGCAATTTTGGGAGTCGCATTCTCTCACGAGAGTCTTGTCTGTACGCTGTCAGACGCCAGCTTTTGAGCTTACCGCGATGACAGGGGGAAGGTCTGCTTTGCGCCAAAACAGACCTTCAGCGCCGGCTGCACCCACCACCTGGCCTGACGGATATATTTTACCTCCGTAAGATGGAGACTGCTGAACAGGTGCTGCGCTAACTACTTGTGGCGCGCCTTACGGGCGGCATAGCGCGCGTCGCGCGCGGCCCTCTGATCCGCGAGCAGCTTGGCCAACTTTTCCATTTCGGCGCGCTTGGCGACTGCCTTCTCTTCTTCTTCGCGGGCGAGGGCTTCGGCTGCGGCCTGTTCGGCGGCATGCGCCTCGGCGACGCGCGCTTCAATGGCTGCGCGCTTCTCGGCTTCGCGTGCAATCTGACGCTGAGTGCGGGCGGCGGCGATCTCAGCGCGTTCGGCACGACGGCGAGCGACTTCAGGATCGTTTTGCGGCAGCCGCTCGCGAGCGCGGGCCAACATCGCCTCGCGTGCCTTGGCCGCCGTGGAAAGGCGGTCGTCAAACTTCGGGTCTCTCAAGCGTCGCATTAGATCTCCTTGCTGGGGTGAGGGTCGGCTGCGCACATGTCAGCCGAGAGGTTCTTAGAAGACACTACGAACCCAAAGTCCAGATGCCGAAGCCCCCGGACCATCAATTTTCAGACAAACTATTGGATGCAGACAGCGGTAATGTCCGCTTTTGGGGCATGAGTGGACATTCGGCATGCCGCGGGGCAGTTGCGTGGAAAGCATTGGATTGCATTGGAAAAATCAATTGCCCTAGCGTTCCGCTAAGCCCTGTGTGCCTCTGAATTGCTCCACGACCCTAGGGCGCGCCAATTCAGAACAGAACCGCAGACGTCATGGGGCACCGATGTCGAACTCAGAGTCCCACTGCGTTTCCGACGTCAATGGTCACGCTGCGGTACCGAACGGAGTTGCGCGCTCAAACCGCTCGCGGGGACTGTTCAAGGCCCTCAAAGATCCTAGCTCCGCTGCGCGCTGAGCCAGAAGTCGGGGCTGCTACCCAACGCACGCGCAAGGATCAGTGCGGTTACGGCTGTAACATTGGGGCGGTTGTTGCACAGCTCATTGACCTGCTGGCGCTGCACGCCCATTGCCTCGGTGAGCGCGCCCTGGGTCAGCCCCATCGGCTGCATGAATTCTTCCACTAGGACTTCGTCGGCCGTGATCGGTTTGCACCTGTTCATTGGCATGGTTCGCCTCACCTGTAGCTGTGGTCGTCGAGATGGACCCCATCTGCGTCGCCTCGGCTGCCGTTCTATTGAAAGACCAGCCGCCACTGTGGCGGCTTGGGTATTGGAAGGCACGTGGCGCCGCAGTGGTGTCTCCAGCACGGCGGGTGTGCCGGCGGATGTATTCGTCCCGTCGAGCTAAGCTTGTCACGGACACGGCCGGGGTCTGGGATGGTACCCTCCGCTGTGGCCAGAGAGTGATATTGGTGTCGAGATTACATCTAGGGGACGGGAGCAATATTCGTCTTGATCCGAACCCGGCAATCTGGACCGCCTTGCGGTAGAGTTTCCGGCGATCCAAAAATTGGGAGCGCGGCAAGCCCTAGGGGTTCCACGTTTGAACGCAATCAAATTTGGAACCACGACGGGGACTGCCAAGAGGCAGCCCCCGTTACCGTTCGGAGTTTTGCTCGTGTTGTACTAGAAAACTCGCTTGCTTTTGGTAATCGCCGCCTCGAGAGCCCGTTCGCCCGCGACCGCCTTGCGATCAAGATCCTTGAACACCGCATATTGCGCTTGCGTTGGCTGACCGTAGTTTAGCCCAATGTCGGCAGCGAGATAGGCGAGATGACTGCGTAGTTTAGTCTCGTGCAAAACATCGCCTTCGCTTGATTGGATTGCGAGCTGAACGAGATTTCCGATCTCTCCATTGAGGGCGGTGAGCGCTGGCCGCACGGTCGATTCCGATAGTTTATCAGCCGCGACCGCCATCTCAAGCCTGTCGCGAACCTGTATGGCCTGGTTGATCGTGCTGTCCAGACGATTGAGCGCACTATGGATCTGCAATTCGAGCGCTAAACGCTTCTTAAGCGCGCCAGGTGCTGGATGCAGGCGCGGATCGAGGGCGACTTCAAACGATTGCCGCGTCCTTGTGCCTCCGAAATCGAGCATCACTGTGTAGCGCCCCGGAATGACTATTGGGCCATCGACCCCGTCGTCCAAGCCACCGGCGGCCTCGGGAGGCTGGAAGCCGGTGACCTCAGTCGCGTCGGGGTAGCGCAGATCCCACTGAAAACTGTTCATTCCCGGGCTGATCGCCGTGAGCTTTTTAAGTGCGTCCTCCTTCCTTTCGGTTGGAGTTTGATTGTCGCGTGCGGCGGCGCTCAGCTTTGCGTGCTTGGTCTTGAGGTGCAGGGCAAAGCGGCGAACAAGATTTCCCTTGGCGTCGAAGAAGGCAAGGGAGACGGGAGTCTTGCCGTTGTAGTTCTCAGGAATGTGAAAGAAGACCGTGGCGCCGAAGGGCGGATTGACACCCACCGAGTGGCGGTATTTGGCCCTCTTGTTCTTTCCATAGGCATGGGTGAGCCAAGCCTCTTGCGGCGCGAAGAGCTGCGTGGCCCCTGCGGACGGGGCCGATTGATGCGACAATTGTTCGAGCAGAGCCAGATTGTCGAGCACCCAGAACGATCGGCCATGAGTAGCGATGGCAATGTCGCCCTGACGCGAATTGATGGCGATATCGCGAACCTGCACAGGCGGTAGATTGAGGGTCAGAGGCTGCCAGTGCTTGCCGCCATTGAAGGTTACATAGACGGTGTTTTTGGTGCCGAGGAACATCAATTGCGGATCGGAAGGGTCCTGGCGCACGTCGAACACATATTGATTGTCGGGCAGCCCAGCCGTGATGGGCGTCCAGTCGTGCCCGTAATCTGTCGTCTCGAACAGATAAGGGTGGAAGTCATCCCACATGTAACGCGAGGCACTGAGAAAGGCTGTGCCGGGCTCGCTGTGGGAAGGCTCGATCGAACTGATCTGAGCCCATTCGGGCAGGCCCTTGGGTGTAACAAGCTGCCAACGCGTCCCGCCATCACGCGTGACATGAACCAGTCCATCGGCAGAACCGGCCCAGATCACTTTTCCGTCTAGCGGTGAGACCGCTAGTGCCGAGATGTCGGGAAAGACTTCGGCTCCCGATTGGTCGAAATCAATCGGTCCACCGCTCGGCTTTTCGGTAGCGGGGTCATTGCGTGTTAGATCGGGGCTGATCTGGGTCCAGCTCTGCCCCCCATCTTCGCTTTTCAGCACATATTGGGAGGCGACCAGCAGGTCCTTCCGGTTCGCGGGAGAGAAGAAGATCGGGTGGGTCCAGCCGAAGCGATATTTGAGCGCGGACGACGAGGCACCGTCCTGATAATTGGGCCACGGGCTGACGCTTTTAAATTGGCCAACCTTGCTGTTGTAATGCAGCAGTATGCTGAAATAGCCGCTCCCATAGGTGCCGTGTGGGTTACCGGGCTGCGGCGCGACGAAGGTACTCTCGCCATAGGCAACCCCGTGCCAGTCAGAGAGCGGAATCATTCCGCCTGGTGCCGCGCTTGGGCCTTCGAAAGAGCCTTCGTCCTGTTGTGCGCCATAGAGATGGAAGGGGAATTGGTCATCAAGCGCCACATGATAGAACTGGCCTGTGGGCTGGTTGTGCTCGCTGCTCCACGTTTTGCCGCCATCGGTGGAGATGGTGGCGCCGCCGTCGTTGCCTTCGAGCAAGATCCTTGGGTGGAGAGGGTTGATCCAGACGATATGGTTGTCACCATGCGGTGTATGCAATTTGGCGAAGGTCTTGCCGCCGTCATGCGAGATCCAGAGCGCATCGACTTCGGGAACATAGACGGTGTCGGCATTGGTTGGGTCAACGTAGATGCTCATATAATAGAAGGCCCGTTGGCGCAGACTCCAATTGGCGTTGACGCGCTTCCAATGCGCTCCAGCGTCCTCGGAACGGAATACCCCGCCATTCTTAGCCTGCACGATCGAGTAAACTACCTTGGGGTCGCTGGCAGCCACACTCACGCCGATGCGTCCGAGCAGGCCATGTGGGAAGCCGGGGTTGTGTGAGATCTCAGTCCAATGCGCTCCGCCGTCGGTGGTCTTGTACAGCCCGCTGTCGGGGCCACCATCTTGGAGCGACCACGGGTTTCGATAGGCTTGCCACATCGCCGCATAGAGCACGTCGGGGTTGTTCGGGCTCATCACCAGATCGATGGCACCAGTGCCGGCATTGACGTAAAGGATTTTCTTCCAGGTCTTGCCGCCATCGGTCGATTTATAGACGCCGCGGTTGGAATTGGACTTGAACACATGGCCCATGGAGCTGGCATAGACCAGATTCGGGTTGTGGGGATCGACGACGATTGCGCTGATCGTGTGGGTGTCGCTCAGTCCGGCGGCGTGCCAGGTCTTGCCGGCATCGTTGGAGCGAAAGATGCCGTCACCGGTGATCACGTCACCGCGAATGTCGCTTTCGCCAGTGCCGACGTAAAGGATCTTGGGATTGGAGGGTGCGACTGCAATCGCACCGATGCTATCGCTTGAACTTGGCAATGTGCCATCAGAGATGTTTGTCCATTTGATGCCGTAATCCGTGCTCTTCCAGACCCCACCATCGACGGCGCCCATATAGAACAGGTTGGTCTTACCCGGGACGCCAGCAACCGCCACTACCCGGCCGCCGATCCATGGACCGACGTTGCGCCACTTGAGCTTGCCGAGCAGGGGGGATGTCGCAGCGAAGGAGGCGGTCGACAGCGCGAGCGCCAAGCCGGCACCTGCAACAATCCGGAGCGCTCGGGATTGAGCAAAAACGGCAATACGAGGCATCGATCGGTCTCCTAAAGGTTGAAATTTGGGATCAGCAAATCAGGTGCGGTAAAACGCGAGCCACATCAATTCGAAATGGCAAACGAGAAACCGAGTTGGCATGCCCCCCTGGAAGAATCCCAGCATAGCCTAGAGTAGCCTAGGTTAGTTCCAGATAGTTCACAAATTCAACATGCTTCAAACGCTTTTGTGCTAGCCCGGGGATTGCGTTGTCTGACCTCTTGAGGACGCACTGGAGCCCAAGCGGCAATCTCACATAGGCCCGAGAATTGTGTGTGGTCGTCGGGACAGCTGCGGGAAAAGGAACAGCGTACCAATAACCACCGAGGGTTAAGACACGGGTTAGCTGCTGTTTTTGTTGGTATTTTTGCTATGCCACCCTTCAATTTCTCGCCCAGCGTCGGAAGACTTTATTCGGTTTGCCGGTTCAGCCGGGGTTCTAGTGTGGCGCCAGTCAACTTAGAGATTATCAGAGGGCAGTTCAGCGTCACCAGTGTCATTTCATCGAACAGATCGTAAAGGCGTTGACGAGAAGTGCTGCGTAGATCGGCAATATCAGTCTGGAGATGCGTCAGAGTATTCTGGATCTTCACGGCTGTCTGGCTACCTTGGAGAGGAAGCCATTGTTTGTCTTGTTAGAAATCGCGAATACGAGCACGCGCGAGCAAGGCGAGTCATATATTGCAAGCATTTCTGGTGAGCGTTGTAGGCTTACCTGCAACGCTTCAGCATATATCTGGATCCATCATATACGGGTCCTGCATGTTCAAATGGGTCTTGGCATCGTCTTGGTGAGAGGAAGTGGGGGGTAATTTGTGCGCACTATACCGGATCGCGCGTCCGGCGAAACCACACTGCTGCAGCAAGGAACGCAACCGTCGCTGCCAGACCAAGCCAGAGGCCCGGCGATAGGAAGAAGCGTTCTGGCGTAATGGCGTTCAACGGATTGATCACCGGCATCAGCTTGATATTTGCATGTTGGGGAAAGTGCGGAAAATTGAAATCGAGATGTAGGGCTCCATTAAGCCGGTAATCTATCAACGAGCCGATGTAATCGGTACCGAATGCCAGCTTTTCGATGATGAAGAGACCAAACCACGGCAGCACGGCCCAAAGGAACACAGCACGCCGTGCCCAGCTCGAAACCATCAGACACCAGGCGTAAATCGGTGCATACCACAGAACGCCTGTGATCATGATGTAAAGCAAGGTTAATTCGAATTGCGTAATCGGCCAGCCTTTCCATATTGTCGGTACACCGGTTCCGACGACGGATAGGGCTACGGTTCCGATTAGCAGCATAGCCAACTGGGTTGCAATGAGGGTGCCCAGAACAATCAGAGGCACGACGAGGACCGGCACAAGTGCTTTGGCGAGCACGACCTGTGTGTCGGAAACGGGTAGAGATTTCCAGAAAAGAATGCTGCGGTCGCGGCGCTCATTGCTGAGTGCGCTAAGGCAGAAGAAAATGCTCAGTACGACACCGGTGGCCATGATCGCGAATGCGGCGAAAGTGAAGGGCGCGGCAATAGTCGCGGCCCGCGGCATCGGAGGCAGTTTGGTTGCGACATTCAGAAGCGTTGGAAGCCGAATTATGCCGAGCAAGAATCCGGCAAGTACAACGCAAGCGGTTGAGATCGGCGCGATCCAGGTCACGCGGTGCTCCCAGACCTCACGCCTTACAGACCACAGTAATGGATGCGTCGACTTCGGTGACGCTGAATTTCTTTTGACATCAGCCGATACACTAGTCATGCCGCATCTCCTGTGGTCGGCTCGCTCATTATGGCTACAAAGACGTCTGCAATGCTGGGGGTGCGCACCTCGCCAAGCGCGGCAAGTGTATCGCGGTTCACCGAATCAAAGGTCAGGACGGAGCGTCCCAGTGCCTGTCGCTCGTGGATGGGGCTCAGAGTCCTCGCGTAGACAAGGTGCTCAGGTGCTGGCCGCAGCTCGACATAACGGGTCTCGAAGTCATCCATTGCGCAATCAAGAACGATCCGCCCTTGGTTTATAAACATCACGTCTGTAAGTATCTGTTCGACCTCTTCTACCTGGTGCGTTGTCACCACGATGGTACGTTGGTGATCGAAGTAGTCGTTAAGCAAAGTGTCGTAAAATTGTTTGCGGTAGAGCACGTCGAGGCCGAGCGTTGGCTCATCTAAAACCAATAGCTTCGCGTTTATTGCCATAACAAGTGCGAGATGTAACTGCGTGACCATACCCTTGGACAGCTCGCTCACTTTGCTGGATTTTTTAATCTGTGTCTTTGCCAACAGCTGTTCGGCACGTTCGCGATCGAATTTTGGATGAACGCCTGCGACATAATCGATGGCATTCTGCACCCGTATCCAGCGCGGGAGCACTGCTACGTCGGCGATAAAGGACACGTCGCGCATAAGTTCGTTCCGCGAGCTCCAGGGATTGAGTCCAAGAACGCTGAGTTGACCTTCGTAAGGGATCAGCCCGAGTACGGTATTGAGAAGCGTGCTCTTGCCTGCACCATTTGGGCCGATGAGGCCAACAATTTTTCCCTCTTCGACTTTGAGATCGATGCCAGCTAAAGCAGTGGTCGTACCGAATGTCTTTTTGAGACCGCGAGCTTCAATGCATGCCATGGCGCTTACTGCTCCTTCGCGGATGTAAGAAGATCCTGTGGCGATAAGCCAAGACGTTGGATGGTGGCAGCGATGACGGGCCACTCTTCCGAAAGAAAGCGTTGGCGTTCTGCGGCCAGTAGATTTGCGTGGGCCCCACTGTTGATGAACATGCCAACCCCTCGTCGCTTTTCGACGAGGTTTTCGTCGGCAAGCTGCTGATATGCTTTGAGTACCGTCAGCGGATTGACCCGATACTCCGCGGCAACACTGCGCACCGAAGGCAGCGGATCACCTTCGTTCAGTACCCGGTCTAGAATCATGGCGATGATCCTGTCGTGCAGTTGCCGGTAAATTGGCTGGTTGGCGTTCCACTCTTGATCCATTCGAGCAAATCCTATGGGAGCCTCAACGCGTACGAGCGCGACCCTGGCGAGCCACGATTAAAGTGGCGGAAGGTGGTGCAACACATGTTGGTTCGAAGGTGGCCACGGAAACCCCAATGCCTGCTGGCTAACCCTGACCATGCTTGCGGCGCGATCAGCGCTGCGGCCAACAGCATCCCCAGCAAAAGATGTTTCAACGTATTCAATTTCGTATCGCCCCGGCCTGTCGGCCCTGTGCGGGCCTGAGTTCACTGTGTCAGTGTTATATATATATAAAACACCAACACAGGCAAGAGGCAGCTTGGAAGTTTTTGCCTCAGAGAATTAGAGGGATAAAAAGTATGGAAAGTCAGTAGCTTATATCTGACGCAATCCGTGACGCCGTTATTCGAGGGCGATTGTCCGAAGACCCTCCGGGCTGGTTAGAGGACTGAGGGGTCCAAACACGTAGCTACGAACTGAAAGCGCGGATCCTGCACTTGTCTTTAGCTTTTTTGCTTTGTCACCTCGCGATTTGCCCAACAAGGGGGTGCAGGAAAATTCGGAGCCCCCCGATAGTGCCGCGTTGCCGCAGATAGGCGGGACGACCACATTATGCCGGTCGCTTCCCTGCAAGACAGATGGCTGGGTTGACCCAGGGGGCTGCCCTTGACTGAAGCGAACAGAGGGCGAGCTTCGTTCAATTCGAGATGGTTGCGATAGCTGTCCCAGCAATTTGCATGTCCAGGATCATCCCAGTGTAAACTGTGCCATCGTGGTAACTGCGTTGGCTCTTGAATCGCCATTTCAATGTGAGCCCGTCCCCCCTGGATGTCGGAGCAGGAGGTACCATGCCTGGTGCCTCATTTTGACGAATGCAGTTCTTTTGCGATGCAGGTCAAATGTCTCAGGTTCCAAGCCAGATCGCACGAGCGTCTCAAATGCGAACATGATTCCTCGCATGATTTCGGCCAGCGTCGTCGCCCGACGATTTTCCTCCACACTTTGACCGGGGCCGCCTTTATTCAAATCTTTGGTCTCTTCGTCCGGAAATTTTGATAGACTTAGCGTTTAACAGATGGGGAGGCTGCACGTGAAATTGCTATGGACGAGGAACTTTCTGGGCGGACTGACGATCTTAGGGGCACTGGCGGTGATGCCAGCCTGTGCGGCGGTGCCACCAGACCTGGCACCAGTTCCAGCCTCGGAACAACCTTCTTCGGCCGACAAGAGGGCCATCCTGAACATGGTGAAGGCCAGGCAGGACGCATGGAACCGTGGCGATTTCCGAGGCTATATGGCGGGATTTGAAAATCCCGGTATCATCTTTGTTTCCAATGGTAAAATTCAGCCGGGTTGGAAGGCGACGCTCGATCACTACATCAAGGGCTACCCAACCAAAGAGGCCCGAGGGCATGTTCGCTTCTACGATGCCACTATCCGCATGCTGGGACCGAATGCGGCACTGTTGATCTGCCATCTGCACATGACGCGTCCGAAACAACCTCTGGAGGGCGTTTTCACCGATATAGTGCAACGTATCCATGGCAAGTGGATCATTACGATGAACCACGTTTCAGCCTACGACGCGTCACCGAAATGAGGTTTTGAGAACCTCGCGTGATCCATGTCGACGGATCATTGTCTTTTGCAGGTTGGTTACCTGCTTCGCGACGTCATCTGGCGTTATGCTTGGTCAAGGCAAGTTGGCGCGACCTTGGCTGCATTCTTGGGTTACCCACGTTTGGGAGCGGTAACTCATTGGATTGCCATCGTAGTCTTTGTTGTCCAGTCCTGGTGCTAAGTTGTGTTAAAGGTGCTCCGGACAAGGTAAAAAGCTGGAACACCGATAACTAGTACCCGCTTTTCCTGGATCGTGATTCATGATTCAAGATGAGGATGATACAGGAAGCAAGAGAAGTTCGACTTTTCCGTGGGGACCGCAAGGAGCTGGAGGCTCGATGCCGTTCGCCACGGACGATACAGCGTGATCTGAAGCGGGCTCGGATTGTGCTTTTGGCAGCTGAGGGCTTGAGCACGCGTGCGATCGCCAAGGAGGTGGGCGTACAGCCTCGGATCGTCAGCTTGTGGCGGCATCGCTATGCCGACTACGGACTTGAGGGGCTTGAGGACAAGCCCCGGCCTGGAAAGACGCCGCTTTATACGGCGGCGACAGACAAGCGGATTTTGAAACTTCTGGACAAGCCGGCGCCAGCCGGATTTGCGCGCTGGACGGGGCCACTGCTGGCCAAGGCGCTTGGGGACGTAGATGTTCAGTATGTCTGGCGCTGTCTGAGGCATTACAAGATCGATCTTGCGGCCCGGAAATCCTGGTGCGAGAGCAACGATCCGGAATTTGCGGATAAAGCTGCGGATGTGGTGGGGCTCTACGTTGATCCGCCGGCGAAGGC
>JBMFWV010000088.1:0-12597 GCA_049964915.1 Rhizomicrobium sp. | reverse complement strand
GCCAGATGGTGCGCGATGCCGTCTGCGCCGGTCGGCAGAGGCGCACACCGCGCTCTCTTTCGCGCTCCCAAAACCTAGATGAGTTCGGTGGGCAGACGAAAGGTTGCCAGATGTGACAGTCCGAGACTGCCGATAAAGCCAGTCCTGCCGTCGGCACCACCAAAGGCGAGGCTGGTGGGGAGACGCAATGGGCCCTGGACTTCGGCACAGGCCACCAGGTGATCGACCTCTCCGGTTCGGGTTTCGATGCCGCGCGCAAGCACGTCAAGGGCCGGCTCATTGGCATCGCGATAAAGACGATGAACATCACCATTCTTGTCGATCACGAGAAGCCCGTTTTCGCTGATCATCGTCACCCAGATATTGCCCTGAGCATCAAAGCTGAAGCCATCGGGAAGGGCGCCGCGACCAAGATTGTCGGGACCGACCGTTTCCTTGGGACCAAGGCTGCCATCAGGCTTGATGGCAAAGCGGACGATACGCGCCGCAAGGGTCTCAACCGCGTAAAGATGCCGCCCATCCGGGGAGACCTTGACCTCATTGGTGAGAGCAAGTCCGTCGGCCACGATCTCGGGCGCCTTGTCGGCGCCATCGAGGCGCAGGATGTACCCGTCCGGGCGTTCTTCGCGCAGTGCCTCCGACCAGTGCTTTTTGCGCGTCATTACTGAGACCCAGATGCGTTCCGCTCCATCGGCGCAGGCATAATTGACCGCACCCAGGCTTTGCCCCTCATAGCTGTGCAGCAAGGTGTGCGTGCGCCCGTCGGGCAGGATGAGATGGACGGCGCCATCGCCAATGCCTGCGACCACGAAACTGCCATCCGGGCGCCGGCTGAAGCCATTGGGCTCGCCAATGCTATGGCCGATCAGCTCGGGATTTCCATGTTCCCGTACACGGGCGATGCCACCGCGCAAATCTGAGGTCCAGATGCCCTCTGCATCGATGACGACGCATTCGGGGCGCTCGAGCCCCTCGCCATAGTGACCAAAATCTTCCGCCTTGAGGGAAAAGTCGGACAGTCTCATCGCCGCCTCCGTGGAAAATATCTGCCTGTCTGCGGGCTCAGGGGCATTTGGGGCTCGGCGGCGGCAATACCGGTGCGGCAAGCCCGACATTCCAGTTCCAGGCTTCTTTACCACTGACATAGCGGCGGCACACCACCGCCTCATTGAGGCGGTACATGCCGGGCAACAGATGGGTTTTGACTGTGGGCGTGGCACCGACGTCAAGATAGAAGCCGCGATTGCCATAAGCCGTCCAGTCCGGCGCGCCATTGCCGCCCGAAGGGGTTCCGGTGCGCACAAAACTGGCCCAGTAATCAACCATCTGGCGCGACAGCCTCCGTTCGCTGCTGGTATTGGGCACGCGCGGCCACAAAGGTGGCGTACTTTCCAGATTGCCGAAGACAAACGGCAGTTCGCTGGCATGAAAGCCGTGCAGATGCGCCTCATCTTCGGCCTTGTAGCCGTGATCGAAGAAATAAAGATAAGAGGGCTCGCCCGCTTTGGTCTGATCGCGCACCATCTTCTCTGCGGTCCAGCCATAGAGTGCGTCGCGGGTGGTACGCAGAATGCTCTCTTCCATGGGCTCCGCCGGGTAGAGTTTGAGGAAGGCGTCGGCAAGATCGCCATAGTGGGCACGGATCAGCCTGGTGTAGAGCGCGGCACTCGCCACCGGTTTGGGTGCCAGCACGCGCAAGGAGCGGATCTCGCCGCTGTTGAAGCCGGCGAGGAGCGGAACTTTGGCGGTCTTGCCCTGGCCAAAAATACGCGTGAGCTGGGCCGGCAGAACTTGGCCATCGACTGTCCCCAAAGGCATGAAGCCCACCGCATCTGCGGCCACGGTCAGGGTCGAGGCCTTCATCGCCCGCAGCGCGGCGATGTTGGGAGCGTGCAGCCTCTTGGCCATGAGAAGGCCCGCGGCCTCCGCTGACATCATGCCATGGCGGTTCTGCTTGAGATCGGGTGTCGACACCATATAGGCGCTCTCGGCGATCGCCTTGGTGAAGAGACCACGCGCCGCAGGAGAAGCCATCAGATACATGACGCTGAGGCCACCGGCCGATTCACCGGCAATGGTGACGTTGTGCGGATCGCCGCCAAAGGCACTGATGTTCCGGCGTACCCATTTGAGCGCCAGGATCTGATCGAGAAGGCCATAATTGCCCGATACATGGCGTGGCGACTCGGCGCTCAGTTGGGGATGTGCAAGCCAGCCCAGAACACCAAGGCGATAATTGATGGTGACGACAATGATGCCGTGCCGGGCAAGCACGGCGCCATTATAGAGAGGATCGCCGTTGTAACCGCCGATGAGGGCGCCACCATAGATCCACACCATCACTGGCATCATGTGGGCATGGCGCGGCGCCCAGATGTTCAGGCTGAGGCAGTTCTCACTCATATGCATGGGCGCGCTGGTGTAAACCCCGGCGGGCGCCATGGGCTGATAACAGGCTGGCCCGAAATGATCGGCGTTGAAGACGCCATGCCAGCGCGGCAGGGGCCGGGGCGCGCGCCAGCGCAGCGGCCCCACCGGAGGCACGGCATAGTTGATGCCCTTAAAAACATTGAGCGTGGCATCGCGCACGCCCAACACCTTGCCGGCGGGAGCATTGACGATGGGAGGAGAGAGGGGGCGAGCGGCCAGAGGAGAGATAAGACCAACAAGGCTGGCTGCGATGAGCGCGGACGAGCCGAAACGTGCCATCAAAATTGTCCTTTCTCGGAAAGCATGCAGGCAGGACCGCGCCGTTTTGGCAGGCAGCGCGGCGAGGGGCTTTTGTGACGGCGACACCATCAGTGCAAAGCGCGGCGGGGCATGGACGCGAACACATGCGGCGCCCCCACGCGTTCCCTGGCGTTGTGCTCTGCGAACACCTGCCCCCCTTCGATCCTCTGTCGTGATCGCTTGATGGGTGACTATGCGGGCTGGCCAAGGCCCGTGTCAACGCTCACTAGAATATGAATGAATGAAATTTCAGGCAGGATGAGCGTGCAGCCGGAAAGGCGCGAGGAGCGGCCTTTGAGGACTGGTCCCACCCGATGGCAGGGGCGTCTATTGCCCGAAAAACGTCCGCATGCGTGCGCCCACCTCTTCGGGCCTATCGCGCAGAAGCCAGTGGCTGCCATCGGCGATGATCTCCAGCCTGCCGTCATCGCAGAGCCGGATACTCTCCTCGCCGAGCCGGCGGGTGCCATATTTGTCGTGCTCGCCCCACAGCATCAGCATGGGCGGATGCAGGCGATAGGACGATGGTGGCGCGAGATCCTCGCGCCAGATCGCGCGATACCAGTTCAGAGCGCCGCGCAGGGCGCCCTTCTGTTTCCAGGCTGCGCGATAGCGCGCCAGGTCTTCTGCAGTGAAGGCGTTTGGGGCGGCACTGTCGCATACCGCGTCGGCAAGGAGCTTGAAATCGTTCCGCCGGATCGCCAGCTCCGGCAGCCATGGCAGCTGGAAGATGCTGACGTAACGGCTCAGACGTCGCTGCGTGGGATCGTGGCGGATATGCCATTTCCATACTGCGGGATGGCCGGCGCTGAGCGTAACGCTCCGGGCCACGCGCGCCGGATAGGTCTGTGCCACCCACCAGGTGACGATGGCGCCCCAGTCGTGACCGGCAAGAAAGACGCGCGGGGCGTGGAAATGATCTGCAAGGCCGATGACATCGCCGGCCAAGAGGTCAAGGCGATAGGCAGAAATCCGGCCAGGTTTGTCCGAAAGGTTATAACCGCGCTGATCCGGGACCACGACGTGATAGCCGGCTGCGGCAAAGGGGCCGATCAGATGGCGCCAGCCGTACCAAAATTCCGGAAAACCGTGCAGCAGAATCAGTAAGGGGCCATCCGCCGGGCCCGCCTCGGCCACGTGCAGACATACGCCATTGCTCGCGATGATACCCAATCTTGGCTCATTTTCAGTACGCATCGCCGGCCCGCTCCTTCGCCGAGGCCCGCAGGGGCCGCTGGACGCGCGAGCCTAGCATCACGCCAATTGACGCTGAAGGCGCAGTGTCCAAAGGCCGGCCCGGCCGTGGCGATTGTGCAGGCACGTCGCTTTGGTCCGTGGGCAGGACCCTTCAGACGCGAGGCTCGGCTTGGCCGCGCTGCGGCCTGTCGCGCAGCGCCGCCAGGCTTGCTCATCTTTGACTTTGCAGGGCGCCAAGATTGACAAGATGGCTCTGCGTGCCGAATAGGCAATGGCAGCCTAACGCAAAACTGGCGGACAGATCAGATGCTCCAGCAACGTAAAGAGGTCAGGTCATGACGCGTACGCCAAAGAATCCCAAGCCCCAACGCGCCCAGAAGGTGACCAAGACCGCCCGGACCAAGGCCGAACAGCGCGCCGAAACCCTCGAGCGTATGCTCGATGCCGCTGAGCTGCTCTTCTCCAAGCACGGCCTTTATGGCGTGACCTTGCGCGATGTGGCCCTCGAAGTGGGCGTCCACACCTCCCTCATGCACTATTATTTTGAAGACAAGCTCGCCCTCTTTCAGGCGGTGTTCGCGCGGCGTGCGGCCATTACCAGCGACCGGCGCATGAAAGCTCTGGATGCCTATGAAGCCCAAAGCCTGGGCAAACCCACGGTCGAGGGCGCACTCCACGTCTTCCTCGATACCGACTTTGATCTTTATATCGAAGGCGGCGAGGGCTGGCGCAATTACGCCGCCTTCTGTGCCCAACTCGCCAATACCCTCGAAGGCGCCCCACTCTTCGATCAGTATTTTGATCCTGTGGTGCTGCGCCTGATCGAGATCCTTAAGACGGCGCTGCCCGAGCTGCCCGAAGAAGACATCTTCTGGGGCTATCACTTCGTCACCGGCAGCCTCATGCATTCACTGGCGCGCAGTGGCCGTATCGACCGCCTCTCCAAGGGGCTGTGCAAGTCGGGGGATTTTCCGGCGGTCCGCGCACGCATGGCCGAGTTCATGGCGGCCGGCTTTCACGCCCTGGCAGCCCAGAAAAGGGCTGCGGCCGAGGAGCCAAAGCGCCGGCGGCGCAAGGCCTCAACCTGAGACCAAGAAGCCCCCGCGCGAGACTAGCGGGACGAATCAGCTGTGACAAGAATGAGACCAAGACTGCTGGCAGGCGGTCAAAAGGGCTCGGCCACGCGGCAGTCAGCGCATATTTTGCCGCCAAATCTGCAACGCCCGAGGGCAAAAGGCACAGGGCCCGCACCGCCCTTATGGGCGGCTCACCGGGCGCTGCGCCCGGCCTCTGCAGCACGTGGCTTGTGCCCATGAAATGGGCTTTTTACGCGTAAAAAGCTGTTTTTTGCGCCGGGCTGGCGCTGCACTGCACGCGATGCAAGGACGAGGCGTGGGCCCCGGTGCGTGACCTTAGGGCAAGAGGTACTAACCTCTTGGTAATCCCTTCGAGACTCAGGGGCTTGACAAGCGGGCTAACAAGGCAGATCTGACGTTTTGTCGCAGCGTTTCTGGCTTGCTTCTTCGCGCGTGCAAGATCATCCACCATCGGGCGACGACCTTCGTTGGCACATGTGCCCGGGGGCCAGATTCCACCAAAACAACCGTCCTGGTGTGACATGTCCAGCTGGGCCTTCCGCGCAAATCAGGTCTTCGACCGCTTTTTCATGAACCGCCAGGTCCGCGATGCCGAGATCGCCATCGGCAACGTGCTGCGATTTGGGGTTCTCACCAGTCTCGCCGTCCTGCTGATCGGGATCGTTTATTTCTACGGCTTGCGCCTGCTCGGCCTGCTGCACCATCCGGTGTTCCCCGACACACTCTCGGGCGTGTTCCGGGGACTGATGCACGGAGACTCGGTCTCTATCATCATGCTCGGCCTTGTCATCCTCCTTGCCACGCCGGTGCTCAGGGTTGCCGTTTCGATCTTCGCCTTCGCCATCGAGGAAGACCGTACCTACGTCATCATTACCAGTGTCGTGCTGGCCATCCTCCTGTTCAGCATTTTCGGGGTCGGCGGGCTTATGGGCCAGCCGCAGCCCACGCTGGTGCAGGATGACAATCTGTTCTTCTTCTTCGCAGTCCTTGGAAGTTCGGTATTTGCCGGTTTTGTCGGCTCGCTCGTGGGGCTGGGCGGCGGGGTCTTCATCGTTCCCATCCTCACCCTCATCTTTCATGTCGACTTCACCGCAGCGATCGGTGCCTCGATCGTTTCGGTCATTGCCACCTCCTCGGGCGCGGCAGCAGCCTACGTCAAGGATCGCATGACCAATCTTCGGGTGGGCATGTTCCTTGAAGTGGCCACCACACTTGGCGCCATCTGCGGTGCCCTGTTGACCACGATCCTCAATGCCTCGGTGCTCTTTATTGTCTTTGGCGTCGTGCTGCTGATCTCAGCAGCCCCCCTCATCATGCGCCTGGGCGAGGAACTGCCGGTCGGTGTGGTCAATCACAAATGGGCCGAGCCGCTGCATCTGCCCTCAAGCTACCCGGATTTCCGCACCAAGCAGGATGTTGCCTACAACGTCGCCCATGTGCGTTGGGGCTTCAGCATGATGTATATCGCCGGGCTGGTCTCGGGCCTGCTCGGCATCGGCAGCGGCACCTTCAAGGTGCTCGCGCTCGATACAGCAATGCGCCTGCCCATGAAGGTTTCGACCACGACCAGCAATTTCATGATCGGCGTCACCGCGGCCGCCTCGGCCGGGATCTTCTTTCAGCGCGGTGCCATCGATCCGGTCGTCGCCGCGCCCGTCGCCATTGGCGTTCTGGCCGGGGCCACCATTGGGGCCAAGTCGCTGACCCGCATTTCCAATGTCTGGCTGAAAAAACTGTTCGTGCCGGTGATCGTGCTCGTCGCGGTCAACATGCTGGCCCGCGGTCTTGGCTGGATCTGAAGCAGCTTACGCGCGCACGTCCCTCAGGAGCTCATCAGCAGCGGCACAAAGCTGTCCTGGATCAAGCGGCTTGAGGTTCCTGGTATCAGCCAGTTGAGGATTTCGCCACGGCGGAAGGCACCCATGACAATGCCGTCCGAGGCGGTTTTGCGGGCCTCATCCAGCAGTACGTCGGCGGTCCTGCGTCCCTCTCCATCCACCCGGCGATACACCGCATGGGGGGCAATGGCGCCGAGCGCACCGCGCGCGGCCTCAAGGCCCGTCTCCTCCTGATTGACCGCCACCACCTCGACATGGGCGGCCGCCTGGAGGAAGGGAGTGAAGGCGGTCAGCGAACGGCGCAGCGGGGCGACATCCTCCCAGCCCACCAAGAGCCGGCTGCCGAAGGCCCCGGACCATTGCGGCGGAATCATCACCACCGGATGACCCGAGCGCAGCAACGCCGCCCGTAGTACATCGCGGTGGCCCAAAGGCTGGGTATGGGGCGAGGCCAAGACCACCAGCCGCGCCTTGCTCCGGTAGCGCCGCATTACATGCCACTCATCACCTTCGAAAAGGTCAAAGGGAGCATCGATGCCGCTCCCATGAGCCCAGTCCTTGACAATTTCGCGCAAGGATTGGGTTTGCTTCTGCTCGAACTCGCCCAGATGCTCGGCCTCATATTCTGAGAGCTGCTCCTGCGAGGGCAGGACTATCGATCCAGGTCCAATCTGCACATGGGCAAGACGCAGAGGCAGGCCGAGCCGCTGAGCCACAGCGGCACCATTGTCCAGACACTGCTTGGCACCTTCGGTCGATGCGAGAAAGATGAGTACATACTTAGGGTCCATAGCGGCGAGCTTAGGCTACGATCCGCGGCCGGGGCAAGTACCGCCCCGGGGCGTGGCCAGAGTGCGATGTGGCCAGATGGTCTGGCGCCTTTCGTGCCTGGGCAGAACGCTGCACCAAAGTGGGGGCAGGCGCACCGGGAGGGACGGGAGGCAAAGTCAATTGCAGCTCAAGGGGTTGTGAAAGTCCAAAGTGGGTCGCGCCGCGCGGACGCAAGACAGCGGAGATTTGCGCGGTTGTGAACGATCATTCCGCTCTGGCAGGATCAAACAGGAACGCAGCGTATAGGTCCAAACGGTTAAGGGCCGGCCTCCTCATCGGGCAGGCCCGAAGCTCGGTCGTGGTGCACCTCTGCGGTCCTCCCTCAGATGCGGTCTGCGCGCGCGATGCCACCCAGATGAAGGGCGCTGGGTTTAAGCGTGCGTTTGAAGCTCTTCAGGTCGACGGCAACGAGACCAAAGTGCTTGGTGTAGCCGGAGGTCCATTCAAAATTGTCGAGCAGCGACCAGTAGAGGTAGCTGTGCACGGCAATGCCCTCCTTCACGCATGCCCGCAAGCTGGCCAGCGCCGCATCGATGAAGGCGATGCGCTTGCCGTCGTCATTGGTCGCAATTCCGTTTTCGGTCACATAAATCGGCTTGCCGATTGTGTGGTGCGCCCAGCGGATCACATCGCCGACTGCCTGCGGATAGTACTCATAGCCCGCGTCGGTCATTTCGGTACCCGGCGGCGGCGCGATGATGCCTGTGGCGTCGACCAGGAAGCGGGTATAGGGCTGCACGCCGATGAAATCAGCATGCGTCTTGGCGACCGTGATCCAATCACCATAAAGCTTCTGACGATAAAGGTCCGCCAAAGAATTGGGACCGACCGCTTGAATGGCCTGGGTTGTCAGAGTGAGGCCGACCGGCAGGGACGGCTGCGCGGCCTTGATCGCCGCGTAGGCCTGTCGGTGCGCCTCCTGCATCAGCGGGGTCGAGATGGCTGGATCCGCATAGGCCATGGTCGAGAACCGAGGTGAATCGGTGGCCTTGGCACAGGCCCTGATCATGGCCTTGGCCGCGGGGAGGAACTTGGCGTAGCCCGGCATGATCTGGACGAGAAGCTGGATATTGGCTTCGTTGAAAGTGGTCGCCAGATGCATCAGGTCCCCGAAATGCCGGGCAGCCTTGCCGCAGAAGCGGGCAAAGAGTTGAGGCGCGTCGGCGACCTCGAAGCCACCACGCGCGGCAAACCAGAGTGGCACCGTAAAGTGATTGAAGGTGACCACAGGCTTCAGTCCATGGCGCCGGCAGGTCTCCAGAACACGTGCATAATGATCGAGTTCAGCGTTCGACCAGAAGCCCTCGTTGGGTTCGATACGGGCCCACTCAATGCCAAAGCGGTAGCAGTTGAAGCCGAGGCGGGCGGCGATGGCGAAATCCTCCTCATAGCGGTGATAGGAGTCGCAGGCATCCCCCGAGCGTTCGATAAACAGCGTCGGCTTTATGTTCTCCTCTAGCCAGGCATCGGCATTGATGTTGTTGCCTTCGCTTTGATAGGCCGAGATCGCAGTCCCCCAGAGAAAATCAGGAGGCGCGGCCATGGTGCCGGTTCGCTCCGGACTCTGCGTGTCGCCGGACGCAGGGGGAGTGGCGAGGCTTGCGGCAGCCGCCCCAAGTGCGGCGCCGGCGATGAGACTGCGGCGCGAAACGCCCAATCTGTCTTTAGGCTGCGTCACGATCAGTTCTCCTCTTCAGCAAAATGTCGCCAGGGCGGCACCGGCTGAGGTGCTGTCATCGTGCGCCACGCTTGCAGCAGTCAGAACCTGATTGCCCACAGACGTGCCTCTCCACATGCAATGCAGCCCCTGTTGCTTTGCTTTTATGCGCGCTGGAATGTCGTTGCCTCCACGCCTGACATTTTTCTCGTCCCTTAAGCGCTGCAGCGCCCTGAGCGTGGTCCACGGGCTTTGCATGGTGCCCACGTCCGCCTGTTCGCATTGGCCCCATCCTGCGAGTGAGTCGGCTCGCCTGTCAAATTCATTATAATATGAATGAACATATAGCTCGAGAAGGAAAGCTGACGCTGGCGCCTCTAGCCGGCTAAAAACATCGCTCTGACTGACGTGTTGTCCGCCAGGGGCGCGCTCCAGCGACACACGATAGCCGGCCTTCCCGAAACGAGGAACCCGATGTCAGAAGCCAATTCAGTCCATCGTATCCAGGCAATGTAGTTTGTAGTGGCCGTTCTTGATGCGCGGAATTACTTTGCTTTGCGTAGCAATTCCCGAAGAGTTACTGCGTATCGTGCGATTTGAGTTCAAAGATAAAATTGTGTGACGCGCAGATTCCGATCGACGCGGGAAAAGGGTAGGGGGCAGAGCTTCAATTTGTCGACCTGGCTCGCAATTGCGTGGCAGCCCTTTAGGGCACAGAGGGCTACTTGATGAATGCCCGGAAGTGACCTGACGATCACTCCTTCGGGGCGCGCTCACTATCAACAGAGATAGAAAGTGGCGAGATAAGTTGCCCGAAAATGGCCAGTTCGTCCGTGGATGAGCTGATGCGCGAACCAGGGCATGGTTGCCCAGCGCCGAGAGCATCGCGATCAATGCTGCATCGCACAGCCATTACACCTCGCATTGCGTCATGCGTGTCGGAACGCAAGCCACCCCGTGTGGCAGGTGTTATATCAGCTAAGAAAATGGAATCTGCCACCACGACAAAGGCTGGGGGGGCCGTGTCGGCCACACCAGAGACCCGCAGTACCTCGATCCAACTGCCGAAGATCACCGGTGCGGCTGGACGCACAACAGCTTTCCTCGCGATCAGTGGTAGGAGAGCGTCGCTGTGAAGCCCTCGAAAGCCGAGTAGCAGAGTTACTCGAACACGATACAATCCGGCTCGGTAGGTTCAGAAACATTGGCGCAGTCACGCCAATTACGCGATCAGGGAGGTGCCTCTCCTGATCAATTTCAGAGCGTGTATTTTTCTAACCCGCCTTACCAAAATCGGCAAGATATCACTTGCTTGACGAAAACAAATAATATAGCCTCATAAAATACCGTTCAATGCCGCGGCGGCTAATCGCTGCTGACAGCTAAAAAAAAATTGAAATTTGCGACCACGCCGATGGTGGTCACAGGGGGAAATCCATGTCCGGAATGCGCAAAAGTCCTGTATTCGGGGTTCTGTTGGCTACAGTCAGTATTGGTGCCATTTCTCTAGGTCAGCCGGCATTTGCAGCAGCTAGCACCGCAGGCGCCACCAATGCCAAAAGTGGGGCCCTGGCCATAGAACAGGTCGTCGTTACCGCCGAACGTCGTAGTCAGTTGCTGTCCCGGGTTCCGATTGCGGACACGGCGTTCACCGCAAGTCAGCTTCAGCAACGTTCAATTACAAGCCAAAATCAACTGCAGTCGCTGGTGCCTGGCTTGACGATGATCACCACAGACAGCTCGAATGAATTCGATTATGCAATCCGCGGTCAAACGCTGCAGGCATTTTCCGGGTCGCCGCCCGGTGTTCTAGCCTATATGAATGATGTCCCCTTATCGCCACATAACGAGACCTCAGGTCCACTTTATGACTTGGCTGGGATAGAAGTGTTGAAGGGTCCGCAAGGTACTCTATTTGGCCGCAACGCCACGGGTGGCGCCATACTCTATAAAACTGCGCAGCCCACTGATACTTACGGTGGCTATATCAGGGCGAGTGGCGGAAGCTATAATATGGCCTCCGTACAGGGTGCCGTGAACATTCCCGTACTCCCCGGACTGCTGGACCTGCGCATCGCCGGCGCGTACCAGCGCCAGGACGGTTACGTCAAGAACGTTCTCAACAATACGACATTGGGCAACATCGACAACAAGTCGATCAGAGTGACCGCAAAGCTTACGCCCACCAATGCTCTGACCAGCACCTTTTTGTTCCAGTACGACCAAGACGGCGGAACTGAAGGAATCCCACAAATATTCTCATCGTATGTCCCTGGGCAGACGAATAATGGATACCCTTTGACCGCCCTGGCCTACATTCTTACGGGTGGTGCGCAGGCGCATTATGCAGCCCTGGCAAAGCAAAATCCCTACCAGGAATATCTTTTGTATACAGGGCCACACAAGGCTCGCGGTATGTTCATTCAGAACACCACCGCCTATGACATTACGCCGAATATGAAAATCAAAAACATAGCTGGATTTTCATATTCAAACGCCATCATATCAAACCAGCTCAATGCGTCCCCTTATATTATTATGGCCGATCTCGATCCCGCGCACTGCTGTAATGGTCTGAATTACGTTCAGAGCGGCTGGTCCGAGGAATTGCAGCTTCTTGGTAACAGCAGCGACGACAAGCTGAAGTACATTTTCGGCTTTTTTGCATCGTATAATGGTGAACGGAATATATGGCCATTCGACTTCGCTGGATTTGCCTACTACTGGCGCTTCAAGACTACTGACTATTCGAAGGCTGTTTATACACAGGAGACCTATGACCTGTCTGACCTGACAGGCATCCATGGCCTTAGTGTGACCGGCGGCCTCCGCTATACGTGGGAAAATCTCGGCGTGAACCAGCTGCCGGGAGGCATCAATTACAATCCGGCTTACCCGCTAGCCCAAAGCATGAGTGAGAGTGCACCGAGCTGGCAGGTCGGCCTCAAAGACCAGGTGACGCCGGAAACCATGCTGTATGTCGTTACCCGCGGGAGTTGGCGGGCCGGCGGATATAACGACGGCAGTTCGGCCAATAATGCTAACGCGTTTGGAATGGAAACCACCCATGACGTCGAGGCTGGTGTAAAGTTCGCCGGCGAATTGATGGGACACCCCGTCCAAGCCACCGGTGATGTCTACAGTCAGTGGAACGAAAACTATCAGACCACCCTTTACACCTACATCGGGGGCAATCCGGGTGTCACAACAGTCAATGTGAAAAACGCGCTCACTCAGGGGCTCGAAT
>JBMFWV010000087.1:0-12856 GCA_049964915.1 Rhizomicrobium sp. | reverse complement strand
GGTCGGGGAACCTAGGAGCGAATATAGCGAAAATCAAGCACAGAAGGCAGCAAAGCCGACCCCGCCCTGCCCCACTTGCACAGCGCTGCTGCCGGGGACAAGGAACTTCCCACAGATCGGCAGCGGTTGAGGCAGGCTAAAGGCTCGAGTAGGCTTTTGGGGCCACCATTGGCCGTTGATGTTGACCATGCGCCGCTTCGTTCTCATTGCCGCTGGCGTGATCTTCGCCTTTCTCGCCCTGGCCCTGATCGCGCCTTATTTTATTCCCGCCAGTGCCTATAAGGGGCGCATCGCGGCAGCGGCCCAAGCTGCCACAGGGCGCAAGCTGGTTATCTCGGGGCCGGTGCGGTTCTCAGTGTTCCCCGTGCTCGGCATCGCGGCACAGGACGTACGCGTTGAAAACCTCCCTGGTGCCCCTGGTGGACCTGACTTCATCTCCATGAAGGACCTTACAGCCGGCATCCGCCTCTGGCCCCTCTTCTCCAGCAAGGTCGAAATCACGGCCATTCGCTTCGATCGGCCGGTAATCCACCTCGCCATTTCCGCCAACGGTCGAGACAATTGGACGACACCGGCACAGGCCGCGTCAGCCTCGGCGCCCGAAGAGGGTAGGTCACCCAGCAGCCTGACGCCCCGGTTCTCCGGCATAACGATTGCCAATGGCACGCTCATTTATGCAGATGCGCAAAATAATGTTCATCACCGTCTGGACCACATAGAGCTCAAGATCGCACTAACCCGTCTTGATGCGCCTATTGAGGTTTCCGGGAGCTTTGTCGCCAGTGGCCAGAAAATTACCCTGGATGGACGCATATCCTCGCTCCTGGCTCTGCGCAACGGCGCTCCCACAGACGCGGATCTGTCCATCACCTCAGCTCTCATCGAGGCGGGCTTCAAGGGCACGCTCGCCCGTCATGGAAGTCGTGGCGAGATCAAGCTGGTCACGCGCGATCTGGGGCAGTTGCTCAGCTGGGCAGGCAAGCCGATGGCCGCCGCAACCGGACTTAGACGTCTTTCACTTCGGGCCGAGGTCCAGACAAGAGGTTCAAGCGAGCAGCTCCGAGCGCTGAAGCTCGTGACGGACGGCATGACCATCACGGGCGAACTCGCCTATGACGGCAGTGGTACAATCCCGACACTTTCGGGCAGCCTTGCTGCCGACAACCTTAATCTCAATGCATTTCTCGCGAACCCCGCGAATGCAGCCCACGGCGGCGTATCGTCGACGCAGAAAGCCGGCTGGAGCCAGACCCCGCTCAATCTCAGCTTTTTGCGCGCAGCAAATGCCAACCTGACGCTTACTGCCCAACACGTCACGCTGCGTAACCTCAAACTCGACAGCGCGCGCATGCAACTTCGTCTGCAAAAGGGCCACCTTCAGGTCAATCTTGATCCGATTGCACTTTATGGCGGCAGCGGCCAGTTGCGGATCGCGGTTAGCCCGGACCATGACAGTGCGCGTTTTGCGAGCAGTTTTGATCTTGCCAATGTCGAGGCCAAGCCACTGCTCAATGACGCTCTGGCAGTAGACCATATCGAAGGCCTGGCAAATCTTACCTACGCGGTGACCGCAAACGGCCAAACTCCGGATGCCATCATGCACTCGCTGGCGGGCAAAGGCAGCATCGAGCTCCGTAACGGCCGCATCCGCGGGGTCAATCTCTTGCAGGTCGCCCAGGAAATCTCCAGTGTTCTGGGTAATTCGGCGACAACTGGTGGTAATCAGCAGTCAACCCAGTTCTCCACGATGGGCGGCAGCTTTGTCATCGCCAATGGTGTCATGACCAACCATGATTTCCATCTGCAGAGTCCATTGCTGCGTATGACAGGTGCCGGGTCGATCAATCTAGGAGCGCGAACGCTGGACTTCATTGTCAAGCCGCTGGCAGTGACATCCCTATCCCGTTCGGGAATAGGTGTACCTTTCCGCATCCACGGACCTTGGACACACCTTTCCTATACCCCGGACCTGTCCGGTGTGGCAGGAAACATCCTCAACAGCGTCACCAAGGGTGGCATTTCAACCAAGAGCGTGCTCCAGGGCCTTATGGGGGGAACTCGAAGCAATGCTTCCAGCACTCCCTCCCACAAGACGAAGAAGCCGCTACAGTTTCTGCAGGGCATATTCGGCGGACACTAAATGCCACTCATGTAGCCAGCAAAGCCGATCGAGCTGCGTGGTACTCGGCCTCAAGACGGTCGATCAGCTCACCGACACTGGGCGCATCGCCAATCTGCCCGACTCCCTGGCCGGCACCCCAGATATCTCGCCAAGCCTTCTGTTTCGTGTTGCCGCCTGAGCCGAAGTTCATCTTGGATTTGTCCGACTGAGGAAGGTTGTCCGGATCCAGTCCTGCAGCCGCGATCGAGCTGCGCAAATAATTGCCATGCACGCCAGTGAAAAGATTGGTGTAAACGATGTCACTGCCGCCCTCTGCCTCCACTAGCGCCTGCTTGTAGGCATCATCGGCATTGGCTTCACGCGTGGCGATGAAGCGGGTGCCGACATAGGCTAGATCCGCTCCCAATGCCTGAGCCGCCAAGATCGAGCCTCCGCTTGCGATTGAACCGGAGAGGGCAATCGTCCCCTTCCAGAACTTGCGCAGTTCCGGAACCAGGGCGAACGGACTCAATGTACCGGCATGGCCGCCAGCGCCCGCACAGACAGCTATGAGACCATCAACACCTTCATCAACCGCCTTTTTGGCATGTCGGATATTTATGATGTCGTGGAATACCAAGCCGCCATAGGAGTGCGCCGAATCAACCACCATTTTTGGCGCCCTCAGCGAGGTAATGATGATCGGTACCTTGAGTTCGGTGCAGATGTCCATGTCCTGCTCCAGGCGGTCATTCGAGGAGTGGCAGATCTGATTGACCGCGAAGGGAGCTGCCTTGCGACCGCTTTGAGCCTCATATTGCGCAAGCTCGCTCTGGATCCGGAGTATCCACTCGCGCAGAATTTCTACAGGGCGGGCATTCAGTGCCGGGAAGGAGCCAACAATACCGGCCTTGCACTGCGCGATAACCAGCTCCGGTCCCGAAACAATGAAGAGCGGTGAACCGATCACCGGCAGGCGCAGGCGCCCCTGGAGAAGTTGGGGAAGCGGCATGAATATTCCTTTCGTCAGATGGAGGTGATTACAACAGATCCTTGCCGATGGTGCTTCGTCAAGCAATGGGGCGCTTGCACGAGGCCTGCCGTAGCGTCAAAAGAGGACGCGATTCAAAAGGCGCCCACATGACCGAACTTCTCCTGCAACCAGGTCGCATGAAGCTTTCGGATTGGCGACGCATTCAGGTTGGGGGTGTTCGCCTCAAGCTCGATCCACAGAGTTGGAGCGAGATTGACGCGTCTCGGCGCGGCATTGAGCAGGCCTTGTCCAGCGGCGCCGCGATCTACGGCGTCAATACCGGCTTCGGCAAGCTGGCGCAGACGCGCATCGCGGACCAGGACCTCGCAAGGCTTCAACGCAATCTCGTTCTCAGCCATGCCACCGGGGTTGGCGCGGCTCTGGGCGATGACACGGTCCGCCTGATACTGGCACTGAAGATTGCGAGTTTGGCCCGGGGCTTTTCCGGCGTACGTCCCATTGTCATCGAGCGGCTTCTGGCACTCTTCAATGCCGATGTCTTACCGGAGATCCCCGAAAAAGGATCGGTCGGGGCATCGGGGGATCTTGCGCCCTTGGCCCATCTGTCCGCCGTTCTGATCGGGGAAGGTCGCGCAAGGCTGGGCGGACGCAGCCTGAACGGTGGCGAGGCGCTTCGTACAGCTGGTCTCGAACCCCTGGCGCTCGAGGCGAAAGAGGGGCTTGCGCTTTTGAACGGAACCCAAGTGTCCACAGCGCTGGCCCTTGTCGGCCTCTATGCTGCCGAAGCCAATTTCGAAGCGGCACTGATTGCAGGTGCCCTCTCCACGGACGCGCTCAAGGGCTCCGATACACCGTTCGACCCACGGATCCATGCCGTCCGCGGTCACGCAGGTCAGAGCGAGGTAGCCTCTGTCCTGCGCACGCTTATGACCGGCAGCGAGATCCGACACAGTCACGAGGACTGCCCCCGCGTGCAGGACCCCTACTCGGTACGCTGTCAGCCACAGGTGCTCGGCCCCTGCCTCGAGGCCTTGCGCTACGCTGGAGGGGTGTTCGCCGTCGAAGCCAATGCCGCAACCGACAATCCCCTTATCTTCAGCGACGGGTCTGTACTTTCGGGCGGCAACTTTCATGCCGAGCCCATCGCGATTGCCTCCGACCTTCTGGCCATAGCGATTGCCGAAATTGGCGCTATCAGCGAGCGGCGCACCGCGCTCCTGATTGACCCCGCCCTGTCCGGACTGCCGCCTTTTCTGGTCGCCGAAAGTGGCCTGAATTCAGGCTTTATGATCGCCCAGGTCACAGCGGCGGCACTGGCGTCGGAAAACAAGTCCCTCGCCCATCCAGCGTCGGTCGATTCACTGCCAACCTCGGCCAATCAGGAAGACTTCGTTTCGATGGCCACCTTTGCCGCACGGCGGCTTGGGAGCTTGAACACCAATACCGCTTACATTCTAGCGATCGAGCTTCTGGCCGCGGCTGAAGGTATCGAGTTCCACCGTCCACTGAAGTCTTCCCGGCCGCTTGAAGAGGTCCACGCTGTGCTGCGGACCAGGACGCCCCGTTTCGGCACAGACCGCTACTTCGCTCCGGCGATCGAGACCGTTGCCCAACAGGTACGCTCGCGCGCCTTTACCTCGACCCTGCCCCAAACGTTTGCCCTGCCTTCCGCTGGGTAAAACGTTAAAGGTCGGTAAACACATATCGCTCCGCCGTTGGCAAATCCTCAACCCTTCAATGACAGTGTTGCGGTTATCTGCAGGGCTGCCGGCGATGGCAACCACGCTGTCCATGCGTCATTGGCAGCTTCTGCCGTCACCGCCCGGGGGGAAACCGTGCCGTCGATGCTGGCCTATACGATGCGACGTGTGTTGGGCGCAGTGCCAACGCTGCTTGCCATCGTCACACTTAGCTTCGTGCTCATGCGTCTGGCCCCAGGCGGCCCCTTTGACCAGGCCCGGCGCCTACCACCGCAGATCGAGCGCAACATCGAGCATAACTTCCATCTGGACGAGCCACTCTACCGCCAATACTTCCGCTATCTGGACAACCTCGCCCACTTCAATTTTGGACCTTCCTACAGGAATCGCGCCTTTACTGTGGGCGAGCTGATCGAAATCGGTCTTCCCGTCAGCGCTCGAATAGGACTTATCGCGATCTTCCTCGCCATCATGCTTGGCGCAGCGTTCGGCACGGTTGCCGCACTCTGCCACAATCGCATTGCGGACCATGGCATTATGAGCATTGCCATGGTTGGAATCACCATACCTAATTTCGTTACTGCCCCCATTCTCACATTGATCTTTGGCGTCTATGGCTTATCCCTATTCGGCCATCCTATCAGCCTTCCCGTCGGCGGCTGGAACGGAGGTGCCCTGCGCAATCTGGTTTTGCCCGTCATCGTCCTTGCCCTGCCGCAGATGGCCATCATCGCGCGGCTGGTGCGAGGAAGCATGATCGAGGTCCTGCATTCCAATTATGTGCGCACTGCCCGCGCCAAGGGCTTACCGGCACGTCTTGTCATCACCCGTCACGCCTTGCGGGCCGGACTTCTACCCCTGGTATCCTATCTAGGACCAGCGGTTGCATCGATATTGACCGGCTCTCTGGTAGTTGAGCAGATCTTTGGCTTACCTGGTATTGGCCGGTACTTTGTCCAGGCAGCGGTCAACCGGGACTACACCATGGTGATGGGTGTAGTCATTACCTACGCCACCTTGGTCATTGTTCTTAACCTCGCTGCCGATCTTCTTTATGGCGTCCTTGATCCAAGGGTGCGGCTGTGATGACAGATGTTACGGCCAGAGATAAAGCCGCTCTGATCATCAGCGCCCGCGACGTGGTTGGTCGCAGCCTTTGGATCGATGCAAGTCGACGCATGTTCGCCAACCGAGCCGCCGTGGCCAGTATCATCCTCCTGGGTGTCATAGCAGTGATGGCGGTGCTTGCACCGCTATTATCGCCTTATCCATACGACTCAATCAACTATCAACTGATTTCCTGCGCACCGTTCTGGTGGCCTGATCATCATGTGCCGTGCGTTGCCGGCGGCGCACACTGGTTCGGCACCGATGCGCTTGGCCGGGATCTGTTCATCCGCGTGATCTACGGAGCGCGGGTTTCTCTTGCAGTCGGCCTCGTTGCCACCTTTGTCAGCCTCTTTATCGGGGTGAGCTACGGGGCTATTTCTGGATTTGTCGGCGGCCGGCTCGACGAACTGATGATGCGAATTGTCGATGTGCTTTATTCGCTACCCTTCATTTTCTTCGTCATCATCCTGATGGTCGCTTTTAATCGCAGTCTTTGGCTATTATTCCTGGCGATCGGCGCAGTCGAATGGCTGACCATGGCCCGAATTGTGCGTGGCCTGACTCTCTCGGTGAAGGAGACGGAATTCATAGAAGCGGCGCGGGCCTCCGGCGTACGTGGCCACGCGATCATTCTTCGTCACGTCATACCCAACATTATCGGTCCAGTTGTTGTTTATGTGACATTGACCATCCCCAGTGTAATCCTTGCCGAGAGCTTCCTCAGCTTTTTGGGCCTTGGCGTGCAAGAGCCATTAACCTCATGGGGTGTTCTCATCGCTAACGGCGCCTACCAGATAGAAACCGCACCCTGGCTGTTGATTTTCCCGTCTCTATTTATGGCCGTCACCCTCTTCTGCTTCAATTTCATTGGCGATGGTTTGCGCGATGCGCTCGACCCAAAGGATCGATGAGATGGCGCAACCAATCTTCGAGGTACGTGATCTGGATGTACGCTTCTCGACCCCAGATGGCGAGGTGCATGCCGTAAAGTCCGTCAACCTAGACGTGCATGCTGGGGAAACACTTGGCGTCGTGGGAGAATCAGGGTCCGGCAAAAGCCAGCTCTTTTTGGCCAGTCTGGGCCTTCTGGCTGCGAACGGACGGGCCCAAGGCAGTGTTCGCTATCGCGGCGAGGAACTCCTCGGCCTGCCACAGTCACACCTCAATCGTTTACGGGGTTCGCGCATAACCACGATCTTCCAGGATCCCCTAACTGCGCTCACCCCCCATATGCGCATTGGGCAGCAGATCATGGAGACGCTGCGCATTCACCTACGGGTACCGGAAATAGAGGCTGAACGACGGTGCCTTGAGATCCTCGATCTGGTACGAATTCCCGAAGCCCGTCGCAGGATGCATCAGTATCCTCACGAGCTCTCCGGCGGCACGCGCCAGCGCGTCATGATCGCCATGGCCACTGTCTGTGGACCCGATCTGCTCATTGCCGATGAACCGACTTCAGCCCTGGACGTCACCACGCAAGCACAGATTCTCGAGATCATCCGTGATCTTCAGCGTGAACTGAAGACGGCTATTGTCATGATCAGCCACGACATGGGGGTTATTGCCGGCAGCGCCGATCGTGTCGCAGTCATGCGTGAGGGCGAGTTCGTTGAGATGGCCGACGTTCAGTCGGTATTTCGGGCACCCGCGCATCCCTATACCCAGCTTTTGCTGCGTTCACGGCCGCGGATAGATGATCCGTCCCGCGGCGGCCACGATGTAGCGACACCGGACATGGTCAAACCAAACATCCTCCTTAAAGTAGAGGATCTGAAGGTCTATTATCCCATCAGGACCGGTGGAGGCCTGTGGCCCAAAACACGGTCATTGCACGCCATTGACGGTGTCAGTTTCACGCTGAATGAAGGCGAAACCCTGGGCGTGGTCGGCGAGTCAGGTTCCGGCAAATCCACGCTTGCCCGCGCAGTTCTCCGCCTTGTTCCGAAATGGGCCGGTACCGTGGCCTGGATGGGACGCGACATGGCAGATCTGAAGGACCGGGCGCTCATGCGGGTGCGCAAGGACTTGCAAATCGTGTTCCAGGATCCTTTGGCAAGTCTGGACCCACGCATGACCATCGGTCATTCGATTGCCGAGCCCTTGCGGGCCCAGGAGCCACAAATGTCGCGCGCCAAGGTGCGCGAGCGTGTGCGTGACATGATGGAAAGGGTTGGTCTCAATCCTGCCTGGATCAATCGCTATCCGCATGAATTCTCGGGCGGACAGAACCAGCGTGTCGGCATCGCCCGCGCCATGGTACTCAGGCCAAAGCTGGTTGTCTGCGATGAGGCGGTCAGCGCCCTTGATGTTTCCATTCAAGCTCAAATCATTGACCTGATCTTGGGACTACAGCGCGAGTTTGGAATGGCGATGCTGTTCATCAGCCACGACCTTTCGGTTGTACGACAGATTTCGCATCGGGTCATGGTACTCTATATGGGTCGCATTGTTGAACTGGCCGACCGCGATACCATCTACTCCCATCCGCGCCACCCATACACAAAGGCGCTGATTTCAGCCGTACCCCTGCCCGATCCAGTTGCAGCACGCCAGAAGCTTGACGAAAGCCGTCTCGCCAAGCTGCCAAACATCTTGGACGGAGCTGACCCCTTCACACGCTCACGCGTGATCGAAACTGCGACAACCGATTATTTTTGTCCACGCCTCAACGAAGTCGCCCCTGGCCACTTCGTGGCCGAACACGAACTCAGCTGATGTGCTCACACCTAGCGCAAACGCCTGACTTTGAAGACGCGGTAACTACCGTTGATGTAAAGATTATAGCTGCCGAGAAATCCGCGGGTAATTTTAACGCGGTTCGCAGATGGATCTTTATTGAACACGGCATGACCATCGTCGGCGCTGAGCTCCTTCCAGATCTGGCCGTTAGCAAGGGTGACTATAAATTTTCCAAAGGGGTTGTACGCATAATCTTTCACACGTGCAGAGATACTGTCGATCGACTGAGTCGTGGCATTGCGTTTTACGACATGGACCGGAAGATTGTCCTGTCCGAATTGAGACGGTTTGGTCTGCTCGGAAGGCGAACTACCGAAGAGCCCACCGAGGTCAAAGCCGAACCAGGACTCCTGCTGCCGCTTTTGGGCCAACGCCCGGGTACGCTGCGTTATCGGCGTACCGCTCACTTTTGCCCGCACCTGCGGGGCAAGCCCGTCATAACAGGCAAGACGGGCTGCATCCGAGGACACGCCCGCACAGTGGTCAAGCGCTTGCAGCAGAGGACTCGAGCTTGTGGCATAGACGGGCCCGGCACACAGGAGCAGGGCCGCAAGCGCTGCAACGGACAGACGTATCGACATGACAAAGTTCCGCATGGATGCGCCGCCTTTTTAGCACGCATGACGCCGCCCGGAAGGAAGATTTTTTCAGGAATTGTCGCATGATGTGCCGTCTTTCCCGCGCCCTGCTTGCCCTGGGCGTCATCGCCCTGCTGGGGGCCTGTGCTCCACGTCGCGGCCATGGCGAGCAAACCGTTATCAACCGCGGAAACGGACCGGACCTGAAAAGCCTCGATCCGGCCTATATTGATGGCAACTGGGAATATGCGGTGGTGGGCGACATGCTCATGGGGTTGACCACCATGGGACCGAACGGCACGCCGATACCAGGCGTCGCGACACATTGGACGGTTTCGCCCAATGGACTAAGCTGGACATTCTATTTGCGCCACGAGCTATGGTCCGACGGCGTCCCCGTAACAGCAGC
The DNA here is from genome assembly GCA_049964915.1 of Rhizomicrobium sp. GTDB lineage: Bacteria > Pseudomonadota > Alphaproteobacteria > Micropepsales > Micropepsaceae > Rhizomicrobium. The sequence continues at coordinate 3,222 of JBMFWV010000087.1, read as the reverse complement.
GGACTTCATCACCGCTTGGCGACGGGAAGTGGATCCCAAGACAGGGGCGCTCTATTCCAACATCCTGTGGCCCATCGAGAACGCCAAGGCCATCACAGACGGGAAAATGCCGCCGTCGGCCCTGGGTGTTGAGGCCATAAACGCCTACACGTTGAGGGTTCGGCTGGACCACCCGACCCCCTATCTTCTTGAAATCATGGCCCACGAGGCCACCTTGCCGATACCGCGCCACACCTATCTCAAATACGGCGCCAAATGGTCGACGGTACGCCATTATGTAGCAAATGGCCCTTATGTAGTCCGGCGATGGATCCCTCTCGATCACATCACCCTTGTAAAAAACAAACTCTTTTATGGTGCGAAGGACGTGCATATCGACGTCGAGCGCTATTACGTCACAAACGACAGTGAGGCAGCGCTCAAGCGCTATCGAGCCGGTGAACTCGATACTCTTTCGGGATATCCCGCACTTGAGATCAACTGGATGCGACGCAATATCCCGGAGCAAATCAAGAGTGTCCCGCTGCTCGCCACAGACTACATTGTGATCAACTTCAAGAATCGACTACTCGATAATAAGTACTTGCGGGAAGTACTTGAACTGGCGGTTGACCGCACAAAAATTGTCAAGCAGATCCGGCGACTGGGCGAACCGGCTGCACTCTCGCTCGTACCACCGGGGATTTCGAATTATCCGCACACCGCCCAGCTATGGTTCAAGAGCATGCCCTATCAGAAGCGTCTAAAATTAGCTCAGGCACTCATGCGGAAGCTGGGCTACGGACCCACTCACCCCCTCGAACTGAATTATCTCACGGATACCGATCCCGACAACATGCGCACCGCGGCCGTTCTGCAAAGCATGTATGCTGGAGCTTATATTGAACTAAACATCAGAGCTGAGGAGCTGCAAGATCAACTTGTGGACATGCAGCAAGGAAATTTTGAGTTGGGGGATACCGCTTGGGTGGCTGATTTCGATGACGCCAGCAATTTTCTGGATCTTCTGCGCTGCGGCAATCCACAGAATTTGGGGCAATACTGCAATCCGGCATTTGATGCTCTTATGCTCAAGGCGCAGCAACAGCCCGATGCCGAGGTACGCGGACACATTTTATCTTCAGCGGAGACATTTGGTCTCGGAGACTACGCGGTAATTCCGCTCTTCTTCAATGTCACGCAGAATCTCGTCAAACCGTATGTCAAAGGTTGGATTTCAAACCCGCAAGATATCAACAGCACTCGCTGGCTAGCTATTTCCCCACACCCTTCATCTCATTGAACTGCGAGCTCTTTTCGCGGACATCAATCGTACTATTCATGAGCGATAACGAAGCTCCAGGAAGAAGCTTCGACCGGATTCAGGAAAACCGCTACTTAATTCGTAATTATAATCAAGAAGGTTTTTTATCCCCACGAGTGCGTCGATCCGACTGGTTAGCTGCCAATCAACTGAAGCCCCAATCAAGGTAAAGCCTCCCGTCTTGTAATACTGGCTACCGCTGGTCGTTACCGTCCAGCGATTAGAGGCTATCAGCACATTGGGCGTAAAGGTTAAGCTGGGGATTGGCCTATAGCTGAACCAGAAATAGGCCTGGCTTGGCGGCACGCCCGTAATCTGGAATGCACCAACACTTGGTGGGGCATCTATCTTTACGTCGGTATAGGTGTAACTGCCACCAGCTCTCACGCTCGCTGAAAGCTTGGCCTGTGCGTCAAGTTCGAAGCCATAATATCTGCCATGGCCAACGTTCTGATTCTGGATGAGACCGATGGGAGCCGGAGGCGGCAGATAGACGGACTCTATGGCGTTTTGAATATCACTGTAATAGAGATCCCCCCTGATGCTGACCTGATCCAGATGCTCACTACCGCCGAACTCGTAGTTGATAGCACGTTCAGGTTTCAGACCGGGATTTGACGCAGCAGTATCAAAACGCGTGCTGTACCGTTCAAAAATAGTTGGAAACCGTGTACGATCGGAAGCGTTTACATAAATCTCTGCTTTGTCGTTCAACAGGTAAATCAAGGCGCCCTGCACGTTTAGGGCACCGCTGTTTGATACCGGATAGTGAACAAAGATTCCTGAAGTTGTGCGCGTTGGAGCTATATAGTCTTGTGCCTGCAGCGTGTTGCGCCAATCATAGCTCAAGCCAGTTATGACTGTCAGTCTCTTTGTCGCACGAAAGGTATTTTCTCCGGCAGCTGAATACGTATCTTCGATCGTGGTTTGCTTCGGCTCAGTGAAGAGCATCGGTGAATAGACCGTCTCCCACTGGCTGTGACTGTCGCGACGATAAAAGAATGCTCCCTTTAGAGAGTCATCTCCCCACAGCTCGCTGCCCAACTCGATATTTCCGCCGTAGCCGTAGTCATCGTAATAGCTGCGAAATGATTTCGGCAGCGTCTGGGTTGTGAAATTTGAGTTGTCAAATGAAAATAGGCCATTGGTAAAAGTATTATAATAAGCCCGGGTTTTGAGATAGGAGCTGTTCCCGAGGCGGGTTCGGGAAAGAAAGTAGACGCTGCTGATGTCCCAGTATGGCCAGTTCCAGTCGCGTTGCCGAATGATGGGGTCAGAAACTGCAAACGGTGCCTGCTTGCTGCTCGTTTGCAGAATGTAGTTTATCGAATATTCGTCTGTCGCATTTGGTGTGTAGCCGGCCTTGAGGTCTAGCCCAAAGTCACGTGACTGGGAATTGTCACGAAAACCCTTTGCCTGGGTTGGGGTAGCCAGGAAGCTATTTGACAATTCGAAGCGCGTCACGTGGCTCCAGGCTACGCTGGCCTCAAGATAGTACCTTCTTTGGCGACTACCAATTGTCAACGCGCTGTCCGCACGATCCAATGAACCAGAATTGCCGAAGCTCAGCCCGGCCTCGGCATTTACGTCGAGAGCCTGATTTGGCTTACGCGTGACCAAGTTGATTTCGCCACCCATCGCCCCAGGACCATTTAGAACCGAGACATATCCCTTTGCCACCTGCACTTGGGCAAGGTTGGTGGTGAGAAAGCGGGCAAAGTCGAGTCGGTTGTCAGCCGGCAGGTAAATACGAATCCCATCGATCGAAAGCGGAACTTGGTAGCGGTTGAATCCGTGAACAAATATGAGCTGCTCGTTGCGCGGTCCACCAGAGTTCGAGGACGTGACACCAGGCAAAACATTTACCGCCTGAGCGAGTGTCAGTGAATTGCTGGTCCAGATTTCGTTGCTCGACAGGG
>JBMFWV010000086.1:0-13267 GCA_049964915.1 Rhizomicrobium sp. | reverse complement strand
GAAGAGGTATCGCGCATCATGCCCTCAAGAATGCGCGATTCCCACCCATCCGCAAAATCTCAACTGCGGTTTTTAGGGTCAATGCGCCTAAGCCTGCGCAGATGACCTGAGTCCTCAACTCCTCCTGCGTTGCCAAGCTCTCCGCGTGGCCGATCGCGGATGCCGTTGGCACTTTTGGATGTGCAGGATGCCGAGCCGTGCTTTTGCGCGCGGAGGGTTCCCCCTTGCCGTGCGGCCCGGGCGCTGTCGGTCGAATTCTTGGGAAGAAGTCAAGGCGTGATGGCCCGCGCAGCAGTCTGCGCGGGCCGGCACCAGGGCTGCAATCGGTCTTTTAATGGGCCATCCGCGCGGTGTGCGCTGACTGTGGGCTCATCTTCAGGCGCTGCGTCAGCTCTTCGAGGTGGTGGGTGAGGATCGGAACGCTGTCATTGTGCTGATCAAGGAAGGAGGTGAACTGATCGCGTTCTTCGATCGCAAGCCAGACACCAACCACACCGACATCGATGACCTTGAAGCCGTCGCCGCTGGGGACAAGACGAAAATCGACCTGAATGGGCTTATTGTCACCGCCGGGCTGCACGAGGGTGGTCTCGACGATGAAGTCCCCGGGGGCCCGCTGAACGCCCCCCGTGACCTTGAGGGTTTGGCCCGAAAAGGCGGTGAGGCGGGCCTCATAGATGGCGAGCGAATAATTCCTGAAGGCGGCGACGAAGTCGTTGACTTCAGCTGGGGTTGCCGTGCGCCGGCCGGCGCTCAGGGTAAAGAGGGCGGTGCGGCGGATGTCGGAGAGCCTGATCAGGAAGTTGCGGAAGTCCTGGCGGCGCTGGGCCTCGCTCAGGTTTTTGTTCGAGAGGATACCGAGGCCGCGGTCAATATTGACCTGGACGAACTGTTTGGCCTCGGCCGTCGTGGCAGCACGGGCGGACGCTGGCAGGAGGGCGCCGGCAAGGCTCAGCATCAAGGCAAAGGCGGTAAAGCGAAGGGGGTAAGAAAGGGTCATGACAAGTCCTTAGCGGGTGGTGGCCATCGAACGCGGGGGGCGTGACCGCTCCTATCCCAAGCTATTGCAAGGTTGATGGCAAGTTCATGGCGGAACAAAGTTTGCCACAAAGAATGTCCGCCTACTTGGCAATATCACTTGCATATAGACATAAAGATATATTTATATCCATATGCGCTATACAACCTCCCCTTTGTAGCGATAGGAACGAGCCAGACTATGGACCAGCTTCTGACCATGTTGCGGGCGGCCGGTGACGGCACGCGGCTGCGCCTGCTCATGCTACTGAGCGAGGCTGAGCTCACGGTGAGCGAGCTCACCCAGATTCTGGGCCAGAGTCAGCCGCGCGTGTCGCGCCATCTGAAGCTTCTGTGCGACGGCGGGCTGATCGAACGCTTCAAGGAAGGCAGCTGGGTCTTCTACCGCGCGGCGGATACTGGCCCTGGCGCCGGCTTTGCCCGCGCGCTCCTCGCCCTCACCGACCGGCAGGAGGGGGTGGCGCTCGCTGATGGTCGGCGACTGAGCGAGGTACGCAAGGCACGAGCTGAAGTGGCGGCCGCCTTTTTTGCCGCCAATGCGGCCCAGTGGGAGCGGCTGCGTTCGCTCCATGCGCCGGAAAAACATGTCGAAGAGGCCATTGTGCGCGTGATCAAGACAGCGCCGCTCAGCGCGCTTCTCGATGCGGGAACTGGCACCGGGCGCATGCTGGAACTGCTGGCGCCCTTCATCGAACGCGGCGTGGGCGTCGATGTCAGCGCCGAGATGCTGGCGATCGCCCGCGACCGGCTCGCCCGTGCCGGCATTCATCACTGTCATGTACGCCTCGCAGATATCTTCCATCTGCCCTTTGCGGCCGATGCGCCCAGCTTTGATGCCGTCCTGTTTCATCAGGTCCTGCACTATCTCGATGATCCGCAGACCGCGATCATCGATACCGCGCGCGTGCTGCGCCCTGACGGACGCATTCTGGTGGCGGATTTCGCACCGCATTCGGTTGAATTCCTGCGCACTGAGCTTGCCCATCGCCGGCTTGGCTTTTCCGACGCTGAGGTATGGGGCTGGTTTCGCGCGGCAGGCCTCAGCCCGGTTTCGACCGAGGCAATCGCGCCGGCCACCGCCGCAAGCCACGATACCCTGACCGTCAAGATCTGGGTTGGTGGCCGCAACGCCCAAGACCTCAATCTTACACAGAAAGATGCGGCATGAGCCTGAAGCGCCTGGTCCGACTTGAGCCTGCGATCCGCGTGTCCTTCGAATTCTTTCCACCAAAAAACGAGGACATGGAAGTTCAGTTGTGGCAGGCGATCCGCAGACTGGCGCCCTTGGCGCCCAGCTTTGTCTCCGTGACCTATGGCGCCGGTGGTTCCACCCGTGACCGTACCCATGCCACCGTCAAGCGCATCATCGAGGAGACGCCTCTGCTCCCAGCAGCTCATCTGACCTGCGTTGGCGCCTCAAGGGCGCAGGTCGATGATATCGTGCGCGCCTACTGGCAGGTGGGCGTACGTCACATCGTGGCGCTGCGGGGCGACATGCCCGACGCAGGTGCACCCTATCAACCCCATCCTGACGGCTACTCCTCGACCGCCGAGCTCGTGCGCGGCATTCGCGCGATTGCGCCGTTTGAGGTCTCGGTTTCGGCCTATCCCGAACGCCATCCCGAATCGCCAAGCTTTGCCCATGATCTCGCGCTTTTGAAGGACAAGGCTGATGCCGGTGCGAGCCGGGCGCTGACTCAGTTCTGCTTCTCCACCGAAGCCATGGCCCGCTTCCGCGACGACGCGGCGCGCCACAATATTCCCGTGACGATCGTGCCCGGGCTCATTCCCACCACCAATATCAAGGGGATCGCGCGTATGGCGGCGCGCTCGGGGGCGCAGGTTCCGGACTGGCTGCTGCGCCTCTACGACGGTCTCGAACACGACCCCGAAACCCGCCGACTGATCGCCGCCAATGTTCTGGTCGAACAGGTCGAGGAGCTCTCGGCCGAAGGCTTTGAGCAGTTTCACTTCTATACCCTCAACCAAGCTGATCTCACTTACGCCGCCTGTCGCATCCTCGGCCTCGGTGTGAGCGCAACACAAGCCGAAAAGGACCTCATATGAATCGCGCCGATCGCATCTCGTGGCTAAAGTCGCAGGCCAAGGAACGCATCCTCGTGCTGGACGGTTCCTGGGGTGTGATGATCCAGGGGTACAAGCTTGCCGAGAAGGATTTTCGTGGCAGCCGTTTCGCCAACCACAGCCATGACCTCAAGGGTAACAATGATCTTCTGACCCTGACCCGACCCGACATCATCGAAGATATCGGCACTGCCTATCTGCAAGCCGGCGTCGACATTCTGGAGACCAACACTTTCAACGCCACGCGCATCAGCCAGGCCGATTACGGACTGCAGGATGTCGTGCGCGAACTCAATCGCGAAGGGGCCCATCTTGCCCGCAAGATCTGTGATGCTCATACGACGGCGGAACGGCCGCGATTGGTGGCCGGTGTACTCGGTCCCACCAACCGTACCGCTTCATTGTCGCCGGACGTCAACGATCCGGGGTTTCGCAACGTCACCTTTGACGAGCTCAGTGCCACCTATCTCGACGCCACGCTGGGGCTGATTGAAGGAGGTGCCGATCTCATCATGATCGAGACCGTATTCGATACCCTGAATGCCAAGGCCGCGATCTTTGCCGTCATGGAGGCCTTCGAAAAGAGCGGCGTCGAATTGCCGATTTGGATTTCCGGAACCATTACCGACCTGTCCGGGCGTATGCTCACCGGCCAGACCCCCGAAGCCTTCTGGCATTCGGTGCGTCACGCCAAGCCCTTTGCCATCGGCCTGAACTGCGCCCTCGGGGCGGCCGAACTACGGCCCTATGTTGCCGAACTGGCGCGTGTGGCCGACACCCTTGTGTCAGCCCATCCCAATGCTGGTCTGCCCAATGCCTTCGGTGGTTATGATGACACGCCCGAGCATATGGCCGAACTGATCGGTGAGTTCGCCCGCTCCGGCATTGTCAATATCATTGGTGGCTGCTGTGGGACCACGCCGGCGCACCTCAAGGCGTTCGTTGCCGCGGTCAAGGATGTCCCGCCACGCCGGCTTCCCGAATTGCCACGCCACCTGCGCCTTGCTGGCCTTGAGCCCTTCACGCTCACGCCCGACCTGAATTTCGTCAATGTCGGGGAGCGTACCAACATCACCGGCTCGGCCAAGTTCAGAAAGCTCATCGAAGCCGGCAATTACGAAGCCGCTCTTGATGTCGCCCGCGCCCAGGTTGAAAGTGGCGCTCAGATCATCGACGTCAATCTGGATGAGGGCCTGATCGATTCGGAAGCGGCCATGCGCCGCTTTCTGTCGCTCATCGCCGCCGAGCCTGATATCGCCCGTGTGCCGGTGATGATCGACAGTTCCAAATGGAGCGTCATCGAGGCCGGCCTCAAGGTGGTCCAGGGCAAGCCCATCGTCAATTCGATCTCACTGAAAGAAGGCGAACAGAAGTTTCTCGAACAGGCCAAGCTGGTACAACGCTATGGCGCAGCGGTTATCGTCATGGCCTTCGATGAAGCGGGGCAGGCGGACAGCGAGACCCGAAAGGTCGAGATCTGCACCCGCGCCTATCATCTGCTCCGCGAGCGTCTTGATTTTGCCCCGGAAGATATCATCTTCGATCCCAATATTTTTGCCGTTGCCACTGGCATCGAAGAGCACAATGGCTACGGACTTGCCTTTCTGGAGGCCGCGCGGCGCATTCGCGAGAGCCTGCCTCATGCCCATATTTCGGGCGGGGTGTCCAACTTCTCCTTTTCATTTCGTGGCAATGAGACTGTTCGCGAGGCGATGCACTCGGTCTTTCTCTATCACGCCATCAAGCTCGGCATGGATATGGGCATCGTCAATGCCGGTCAGCTCACGGTCTACGAGGATATTCCCACAGAATTGCGCGAGGGCATCGAGGACGTGCTGTTCAACCGGCGCGAGGATGCGACCGAAAGGCTGCTCGATCTAGCCCAGCGCTTCCGTAACGACGCCTCCGGTGCCAAAAGCGAGATCTCACTCGCCTGGCGCAGTGCCAGCGTCGAGGAGCGCATCAAATATGCTCTGGTGCACGGGATCACCGATTTCATCAACGAGGATACCGAGGAGGCTCGGCTTGCCGCAGCGCGTCCCCTGCATGTCATCGAAGGTCCGCTCATGGCAGGCATGAATGTGGTGGGTGATCTCTTTGGTGCCGGTAAAATGTTCCTGCCGCAGGTGGTCAAATCCGCACGGGTGATGAAGAAGGCGGTGGCGCACCTCTTTCCTTTCATGGAAGCCGAACAGGCAGAAATGAAGACCAAAGAGGCAGCCGGAAAGATTGTGATGGCCACCGTCAAGGGCGACGTACACGATATCGGCAAAAACATCGTAGGCGTGGTGCTTCAGTGTAATGGCTATGAGGTCGTTGACCTTGGCGTGATGCAGCCGGCGCAGGCTATCCTCGATGCCGCCCGCAAGGAGGGGGCCAATATCATTGGCCTCTCCGGGCTTATCACCCCCTCGCTCGACGAAATGGTACATGTCGCCAGCGAGATGGAACGTCAGGGTTTTACGATTCCGCTTCTGATCGGTGGAGCGACGACAAGCCGGGTGCACACCGCCGTCAAGATCGCTCCGTCCTATCGGCGCAACCAGGCCGTTTATGTTACCGACGCCAGTCGGGCTGTGGGTGTGGTCTCAAAGTTGCTCAGTAAGACGCAGTGCGCAGAGTACACCACCTCCATCCACGATGAATATGAAGATATTGCACGGCGCCATGCGGCCGGACGGACGCATCAGCGCCGTCTCCCGCTGAGCGCGGCGCGGGCCAATGCCGAGGCCCCGGATTTTTCCTCCTATACCCCACCTAAGCCGAGCTTTCTGGGACTGCGAGCCTTTGACGACTACGATCTCGCCGAACTTGCCGAGTATATCGACTGGACGCCGTTCTTCCGCACCTGGGAGCTGGCGGGGCCCTTTCCTCAGATCCTCGACGACGAAAGAGTGGGCGAGGCGGCGCGTGGCCTTTACCGCGATGCGCGCGCGATGCTGGAAAAGATCGTGCATGAAAAATGGCTCACCGCGCGGGCTGTCATTGGCTTCTGGCCCGCGGCACGCGATGGCGATGACATCATTCTCTTCAGCGATGACAGCCGTGACGCGGAACGTGTGCGCCTCCACACGCTGCGCCAGCAGATGCCACGCGAGAACGGACGCCCCAATCTCGCTCTGGCTGACTTCATCGCTCCAGTGGGCGGGGTTGCCGACTATATTGGTGGGTTTGCCGTGACCGCAGGTCTTGGTGAGGACGAACACATCAAACGCTTCGAAGCGGACCGCGACGATTATTCGGCGATCCTGCTGCGGGCGCTTGCCGACCGGCTGGCCGAAGCCTTTGCTGAACGCATGCATGCCCGGGTGCGTCGTGAATTCTGGGGTTATGCACCGGACGAAACCCTCTCGAGCGCCGAGCTCATTGCCGAAAACTATCGTGGCATCCGACCGGCCCCGGGCTATCCGGCGCAACCGGATCACACCGAAAAGCGCACACTTTTTGCGCTTCTGGATGCGCCCAAAGAGGCATCCATCACGTTGACGGAAAGCTGTGCGATGATACCGGCCTCCTCGGTCAGTGGGCTATATTTTTCCCATCCGCAGGCGCGCTATTTCGGGGTTGGGAAGATCGAACGCGACCAGGTTGAAGATTATGCCCGACGCAAGGCCATGAGCATTGAAGAGTGCGAGCGCTGGCTCTCGCCCATCCTCAACTATGATCCGAAGGCCCGCAATGCCGCCTGATGGCAGCGCAGTGTCGGGTGCGACAGCGCCTGGTGAACGTCTCGTGCTCAACCGATTCCTGACGGCGTGGTTACCGGTTCGCCGTCAGGACTTGGGAGGACTTAAAGCGATAGAGCGGCTTACAGAGCCCGCGAAACGATAATCCGCTCTAGCCCTCAGGCGGACCAAAGCCGCCACCACCTGGGGTTTCGATGACGATGACATCGCCGGGGCTCAGCTCGGCGCTGTCCCGGCCCTTCAGGACTTCCGTGCGCCCGTCATGACGCAAGATGGTGGTACGGCCGCTTTGTGCGGCTTCGCCACCCTCTAGCCCGAAGGGCCGGGTTTGGCGCCGCGTGGAGAGGATTGCTGCCGACATGGCTTCGCCAACGCGGATGCGCCGTATTACCCCGTCGCCGCCGTGGTGACGGCCGCGTCCTCCGGAGCCCGCGCGGATAGAAAATGCTTCAAGCACAACCGGAAAGCGGGCCTCAAGAACCTCCGGATCGGTGAGGCGCGAGTTCGTCATATGTGTGTGTACCGCCGACTGGCCGTCAAATTCACGTCCTGCCCCGGCACCACCGCAGATGGTTTCGTAATATTGGTAGCGCGCATTGCCGAACGTGAGATTGTTCATCGTGCCTTGCGAAGCGGCAAGGACACCGAGGGCCCCGAAGAGGGTGTCGACCACTGCCTGGCTGGTTTCGACATTGCCACCGGCAACGGCACCTGGGGGGCGTGGACTGAGAAGCGTGCCGTCGGGTATGTGGATCTCAAGCGGCTTGAGACAGCCTGCATTCATCGGAATGTCTCCGGCCACGAGACAACGGAAGACATAAAGGACGGCCGCTTTGGTGACAGAGCGTGGCGCGTTCAGATTGTTGCTGGCCTGCGCACTGGTACCGCTGAAGTCTATTCTGGCCGCTCGCTTGCTCCGGTCAACGCGGATCTGCACTTTGATCTTTAGATCATCGTCCATCGGCATCACGAATTCGCCATCCTTAAGGGCCCCGATCACGCGCCGTACGCTTTCCTCGGCATTGTCCTGGACGTGGCCCATATAGGCGCGCACGGCTTTGAGGCCGTACTGACTGCACAGCCGGGTGAGCTCCTGCGCTCCCTTGGTGCAGGAGGCAGCCTGGGCCTTCAGGTCGGCAATGTTCTGGTCGGGATTGCGCGCGGCTACGGGCGCCGTCGACAGGATTGCGCGCACGCGGCTCTCTTCGAAGCGACCCTGATGGATCATGAGCTCGCCATCAAAGAGAACGCCTTCCTCGTCGATAGATTGCGAAAAGGGCGGCATCGAACCGGGTGAAATACCACCAATGTCCGCGTGATGGCCCCGTGCCGCAACGAAGAATGCGCGCTCACCGTCAATGAAGACCGGTGCCACCACGGTGATATCAGGCAGATGAGTACCACCATCATAAGGCGCGTTGGTCACGAACATATCGCCATCGCCCATCAATGGGTGTTTGCGCAATACGGCCGTAACGCAGTCGCCCATCGAGCCCAGATGCACCGGCATATGCGGCGCGTTGGCGACAAGCGCGCCCGTTCCATCGAAGATCGCGCAGGAAAAATCCAGCCGCTCCTTGATGTTGACCGATGATGCGGTGTTCTGCAGCGTCGCTCCCATCTGTTCGGCGATAGCCATGAACTGATTGGCGAAAACTTCAAGAAGCACCGGGTCGACCTCGGTGCTCGCAAGGTGGGGACGGCGCGGGGCCTCGATGCGTTCGAGGATAAGATTGCTCGCTGGCGTGAGCCGCGCCTGCCAGCCGGGCTCCACCACGATGGTCTGATGGGGCTCAATGAGGAGGGCTGGCCCGTTGATGCGAGCCTCTGGCCTCAGGGCGCTGGTATGATGAACGTCCGCGTCATGCCAGGCGTTTTGGGTAAAAATGGGGGTCCGTGCAGCAGCGTCGGTGTTGTCTGTCTGTGGCAGGCTCACCAAGACATCGCCTCGGGCGGGACCATCGCTCTGTACTTCGACTTCCAGGGTTTCGCAGATCAGTTCCTTGCCATCAAAGCCAAAGCCATAGAGGCGCTTGTGGGCACTGCGGAAATCCTCTGCCATCTGCCGCAGAGAACCAAGGCTCACGGGCAGCGTGGTGTCGCTACCGCTGAAGCGGATATGCACTTTGCTTGTGACGCGTAGTTGGCGTGCGCCCTGTTCACGAATCTCCGCGCTCAAAGCCTCGCGCATGGCCCCTGCCATAGCGGTAATCTCGTGCACCCGCACCTCTGTCAGTACTCCGCCGAGGGCACTCTGGCGCAGGCTGCGCAACCGCGCGCGTTTCATGCCATAGGCCGAAAGCACCCCGGAGAAGGGATGGATGAGGATCGTGGTGATGCCGAGAGCGTCGGCTACCAGACAGGCATGCTGGCCGCCGGCACCACCAAAGCAGTTCAGCGCGTAGTCGCGGGTATCATAGCCTTTGGCGACGGAGATCCGCTTGATTGCCGCGGCCATGTTTTCCACGGCGATACGGATGAAGCCGTCGGCGACGGCCTCCGGTGAACGACCGTCGCCAAGCTGCGCGGCGAGCGCAGCAAACTTCTCGTGCACCACCCCCTCATCGAGTGGCAGATCGGCGCCTGAACCAAATATCGCGGGAAAATACGCGCCCTTCAGCTTGCCGACCATGACATTGGCGTCAGTGACGCAAAGAGGTCCGCCACGGCGGTAGCAGGCGGGACCAGGATCGGCCCCGGCGCTTTCGGGGCCGGCCCGAAAGCGGGCACCGTCATAGCTCAGGATCGAGCCGCCGCCCGCGGCGACGGTGTGGATCGCCAGCATGGGCACGCGCAGGCGTACGCCGGCCACCTGGGTTTCGTATTCGCGCTCATAGCTGCCATCAAAGCGCGACACGTCGGTGGAGGTGCCACCCATGTCAAAGCCGATTGCCCGCTCAAAGCCGGCCTCGAGGGCGGTTTCGGCCATGGCCACAACCCCTCCGGCCGGTCCGGAGAGGATGGCGTCCTTGCCGCGAAAATAATCCGGTGCCGCAAGCCCGCCATTGGAGGTCATGAAGCTGAGACGCACGCCGGGCAGGGCCCGGCCAATCCGTTCAGCATAGCGCGCTAGAACCGGCGAGAGATAGGCATCCGCTACCGTGGTGTCGCCACGGGAGACATACTTCATCAGCGCCACGGTCTCGTGGCTGACAGAGATCTGGGTGAAGCCCAGACTGCGGGCAATCTGCTGTGCCCGCGCTTCATGGGCAGGAAAGCGGTAGCCATGGAGGAAGACGATGGCGATGGTGCAGATGCCAAGCGCGCGCAGCTCATGCATTTGCGCGGCCAGATCGTCTTCGTCGAGCGCGGTCAGCACCTCGCCGTTTGCACCGATCCGCTCCTTGGCCTCGATGACACGCTCATAGAGCATCTCGGGAAGCTCGATATTGAGGGCGAAGAGCTTGGGCCGGTTTTGATAGCCAATGCGCAGCTGGTCGCGGAAGCCCTGCGTGGTCACCAGCGCCACCCGCTCGCCCTTGCGTTCCAGCAAAGCGTTGGTGGCGACCGTGGTTCCCATACGCACGTCGCCCACCCGCCCCGGCGGGATAGGGGCATTTGTGGGCAGGCCCAGACAGCGGCGGATGGCTTCGAGGGCAGCGTCATCATAGGACGGGTCAAAGGACAGGAGCTTCATGGAGGCGAGCCGCCCATCCGGCGCCTCGGCGACGACGTCGGTAAAGGTGCCGCCGCGATCGATATAAAAGTTCCACACACCGGACATTGCGGCGATCAACTCCACGCTAGCTAAGCCCCGGTTCTGGGGCGATTGATGAACTTACGCATCGCATTTTTTTGGCTGATGGCCTAATGCTTCCCCATGTCAATCTGGGGAAAATTAAGTGGCGCGGCCGCCGGGCTGCTGGCCGGTGGACCGCTCGGTGCCCTTTTTGGCGCCATCACGGGGCATGTGCTGATTGACAGGCCCCAAGCCAGCGATCCCGATCACCCTGGCATTGCCTTCACGATCGCGATCATCGCGCTTGCAGCCAAGATGGCGAAGGCAGATGGCACCGTCACAAATGATGAGGTGGAAGCCTTCCGCCGGATATTTCGGGTACCACCGCACGAAGAGGCCAATCTGCGGCGGATCTTCAACTTCGCCCGCCAAGACACGGCCGGCTACGAAACCTATGCCCGCCAGATCGCGAATCTGTTCCGCGGGCGCCCCGCCATTCTTGAGGATGTGCTCGACGGACTCTTTGAGATCGCCACCGCCGATGGCGTACTGCATCCTGGCGAGCTGCGTTTTCTTGAGCGCGTGGCTGACATCTTTGGGTTCACGCCTGATGCCTTCGCGCGCATCCGTGCTGCCCATCTCGGCCCGGAGGCAGCGGACCCCTATGCAGTTCTGGGAGTGGCGCGCGAGGCCTCGGATGAGGAGATCAAGCGCACCTATCGCCTTCTGGTCCGCGAAAACCATCCCGATAGTCTGATCGCCCGTGGTGTCCCGGAGGAATTCATCGCTCTGGCCAATGAGAAACTTGCCGCCATCAACGGCGCCTATGAGACCATACGCAGAACACGCCAAGCACTGTAGTTGCGGGTGCCTTGACCTGACTTGCGTCCGGCACGTCTGGTTCCAGACACATAGCCCCCTTTCGTGCTAGCAATGATGAGAGTCCGTCCCGCGAGCGCCCCAGTATTGGGGCCCCAAGCTGATGCCTAGTGCCAACTTGCGTGGCCTCCCTTTTTACGCTGGCGGTATGTTGATAAACCGAAGGGGTGAGGCGTCGATTATTTGTAACTGATGGATGAGGATGAGCTGAAACAGCTTACCGGCATCGTCGTTAGCGAATGACAGGGCCCCGCCGCCCCCTCAACATGTGAAACCCAGCGAACGCCAGCAGGAAGGTACCCATAAGCGACAGGCTCGAAGGTTCTGGGACCGGCACCGGTGTGCTGCACGACACCACGGCAGATCCGAGCGTCGGATGGGATACGCCATAGAAGCTATCGCAATTCACCATTGCCGTGACATCGGACAGATGATTGTAGATGCCGACCGAGGTTCCGGGCAGGCTGTTGGTGAAGCTGTCATAGCTGGATGTAAAGCTGTTGATGTAACCGGCGAGCGCGCCTTCGGCACCATAACTCACCATGGTATAGTTTTGGGTGTCCGCACCTTGCACAATCTTGTTGCCGGACATTTGCGCATGGCCGCCATTGGAGACGTCCACCGCATAGCTAGTTGAACCGGCCGGGCACCCAAGCGCTGCATCTCCAGCACCATCAAAGAGCGTGTTGTTCGTGATCGTCGTGGAAGCGGCTCGGCTCTTGATGTCATGGCCCACCATTGTGCCACAGAAGGTACTTCCCGAAACATTCAGACTACTCACCAGTCCCGCATAGATCGCATGTTCATGACCGGCGTTCGGTCCCGTAGCGACGCCATTGCCGATGAATTGCGAGTTACTGATGGACGCGGTCCCGGTCGAATAGTCGTCGATTAGAATGCCGTTCTGGTTGTTGCGGAAGATGCTGTCCTCAACCGTAAGCACATTGGTTCCAGCCTGCGCACGGATACCCGCCGCATTGGCACCATAGGAATCACTGATGGCCGCACCTTCGAAGGTCAGGCCGATCGCTGTTAGACTGGCCGTAGTGGTAACAATACCTTTGAGATTACTCGGCGCAATGGTTGCCTGCAGGATGACCGGACCCAGCGTGGTCGGATTGACCTCGAGTGTGAGCGGCACCGTGACAACCGGAAAATCGTTCAAATAAGTGTCGGGCGTGATCTGGATCGTATAATAGGTGCCGCCATGGCTGTCGGCGTAGCTCACCGCATCGCTGATCGTGCCAAAATCTCCGGAGGTGCCGACCGTCAGGATCGCACTGGCATATACAGGCCCACCAACCGCTAGCAGCATCGCCGCGGCGTAGAACGCAATCTTTAAGCGTGCCATTTTTCCCTCTAAAAGCAGATTCTACCGGTTGGCGTAACCATCACATATTGCAGACGAAGTTTCAGCGCGTGCTGTGTCACGCATTGCAGGGGTTATATACATAGTATGCCCATCAAGCGCGATCTTTGGCGTCGCAAGGCGCATGAAATCGGCCATCTTCGAGTTCGCCTTCCACAATCGCAGTCGTGTCCGGGTTGCAGCCCAATGATACTCGGCTCTGTTTACAAAGAGATTGGCGCATGACTCGGGGTTTGATTCAAGAATGCCTCTTGGAGGGAGGCGGACTTGAGGCGCGGCGATCTGAGCGAAGCGGAATGCTGCTTGCTCGAACTTCTTCTGCCGCCGGAGCGCGGGCGTAAAAGTCGTCCAGCCTTCGGAAATTGGCAGATCGTGAACGGTATTCTTTGGCGCATCTGCACAGGCACGCCATGGCGCAATCTGCCCGACAAATTTGGCGAATGGATCACGGTCTGTCAGCGCTTCCGACGATGGAGCCATCTCGGGATCTGGGAGATAGTTGCGACAACGCTTGCCCAGTCCATGGTCGAC
>JBMFWV010000085.1:0-13372 GCA_049964915.1 Rhizomicrobium sp. | reverse complement strand
GTAAGATCACGGAAGAGGGCGTGCGCTTCCGCTCCCATATCGACGGAGCCGAGGAGTTCCTGTCGCCGGAGCGGGCCATGGAGATCCAGCGATTTCTGGGCTCGGACATCCAGATGGTGCTGGACGAATGTCCGGCCTATCCGGCAAGCGAGGCCGAAATCGAGAAATCCCTGGCCATGTCGATGCGCTGGGCCAAACGGTCCAAGGCTGCGTTTGGCGAGCAGCCGGGGCGCGCCTGTTTCAGCATCGTCCAGGGCGGTGTCTTCCCGCATCTGCGCCGACGTTCGGCCGAAGCGCTCGCCGAGATCGGCTTCGACGGCTATGCCGTGGGAGGCCTTGCCGTGGGCGAGGGGCAGGCGGCCATGTTTGAGACGCTGGAGGCCACGGTGAACAATCTGCCGGCCGACCGGCCGCATTACCTGATGGGCGTCGGCAAGCCGGACGACATCGTCGGCGCGGTCGAGCGCGGCATCGACATGTTCGACTGCGTCCTGCCGTCCCGCTCTGGCCGCAACGGCCAGGCCTTCACCTGGAACGGCACGCTCAACCTGCGCAATGCCCGCCATGCCGAAGACCCGGATCCGCTCGATCCGGATTGCGGTTGCCCAGCTTGCCGGCAGTTCTCCCGCGCCTATCTGCACCATGTGGTCAAGGCCGGCGAAATCATCGCCTCCATGCTGCTGACCTGGCACAATCTCGCCCTCTACCAGGATCTGATGGCTGGCCTCAGGGGGGCGATCGTCGAGGGGAGACTGGCCGCGTTCGCCGCCGGATTCCGTGCCGGCTACGGCGGCGGGTCGGAAGGCGCCGAGGGATAAAAACAAGCCGTCTCTTTTGTTGACCGCGCAAGATGGCGCACATATGGTCCGACCCCTTGGAAGGGCCCGTAGCTCAGTGGTAGAGCATCTGACTTTTAATCAGAGGGTCGATGGTTCGAAACCATCCGGGCTCACCATTTGGTGCACTTAATGTAAATCTGCTGCATCGTATCGGTAGATGACAAGGCTGGGCATTGTCATAGTAGTTGGGGCGATGATCGCTTGCGCTGGTGGCCGGGCGACTAAGTTTGTTAATCTACAAGGGGTTAATGATGTCGGGACTGGCGATCGCAAGGGCAATTAACGATTTTCTAGGCTCTGTGGCAGGGGTGAAAATCGTTCGCGCCAAGCCGGCCGAAGCCGAACTCGCCCGCAGATTGCGCGCGACGCGAGGTTCTGTTGGCGGCTTGTCTGAATTGCGCGATCTCGTCGCTGCCAAGCTGACGGAACAGGCTTCCGCTCGGGTCGACGGCCATGGCGAGGAGATATGGTCTGTTCCCGCGCGCCTAAACGGCGACTGGTACTGGCTGCCTGCCGATGTGATGCCTTATCTAGCGCATTGCCAGACCGGCGAATTGGGTGACGCTGATATTGTCCGCTCGCTTGAAATCGAAACGTGGAATTATTTCCAGATACGGGACGCTATCAAGCCTGGCTGGACGGTTCTCGATATTGGCGCAAACATGGGAATATTCTCCATTATGCTTTCGCGCGGCGTCGGTACCTCTGGACGGGTATTTTCGTTTGAACCCAATCCGGAGGTTCATCCGCAGCTCAAGGCGATGCTGCAGGCGAACGGCGCCGGCAATGTCGAAATCGTTCCTTTCGCCGTGGCGGACAAGCCGGGTGAGCTCGATTTCCTCCGCATCGCAATGTCCAACGTGCGCCGGGAAGCGTCTTCGCTGAAGGTCCAAGAAACATCCGAGCAACTCGGCTCCGAAAGCCACGAGATCATTCGCGTTCCCGTGACCACGGTCGACACTTTTGTGAAGGACCGCGGCATCGTTCCGAACATGATGAAGATCGATGTCGAGGGGGCCGATCTGGAAGCAATCATCGGAGCGGAGCAAACCATCCGCACTCATCATCCGGTAATTCAGCTGGAGCTGCATGCATTCGTCGCCGATGCAGAGCCCAAGATTTTCGAATTCCTGACGGCAAACAACTACAAGATCACACGGCTGAACAATCAGCTCTTGTGCGTCTGAGGCGCCGAAACTTCACGGAACGGCATCGAGCGCAGTTAGCCAGCTGCTTCTGAATTTGTCTGCCACGACCAGCGGCTGCTCGCCGCTTTCGTGCATGCACTGAAAGCGTGTTTGCGCAGCCTTCAGTCCCTTCGCGATCGCGTCGCTGTCGGTATCGCGAAGCCAGATCACATTCGGATGACCCGTATATTCCTGTTTTGCCCAAGTGATAGGTGTCGTCAGTACGATCTTTCCCGCCGCGACCGCTTCGAACAGGATGCCGCTGGTGCCCGGTCCATAGCTTTGGACGTCATAGGGCAGCACGACGATATCGAGTCCGTGCAACATGGCCGAAAAGGCTTCCGCGTCGAGATGCTCGATATGAAAGCGAACGCGGCCATTCCGGCCCCACTTGTCCAGAAGTGCTGCGGTAAGTTGCTTCTCCTGCGGCCTGGCGCCCATATTCGACAGTTGACAGACGACAACGGCAAACGGGTCAGCTTTCATTGCGGCCTCGATGACGGTGCTGTAGTGCAACGCGCCCTTTTCGACGCGAAATAGGCCAATTAGGCCGATCGTCAAGGGCTCATTGTGATCTCTGGACTTGGTGGCGGCGAGGCGGACAGGAATGGAAACGATGGGGCCGTCCTTTCCGGTGCGGGCCTTCCAGTGGTCCATTGCCGCGCGTGCGTCGGAGATCATGAACAGGGATCGGCCACGCGCTAGGCGGCGCACGATCCAGTCCAGTACCGCCGCGCGCCAGCCGGCACCGACGATACCGGCGGCATCGCGGCGCATCACGAACACGGCCGTACCGCGCCCGGACCGGGTACGCACCGCAGCGGCGAGCAGCAGCAGCACGAAATCCATTGGGCAAGGATTGGGGACCAGGATCAGGGTTTTCCTACGGGAATCGAGCCCGCGTCGGAACGCCGAATAGCCTCCGATCAGCCGTTCCGTCCGGTTGGATAAGGAAGCGATCCGTGTACGGAATGGCGCGAAGGTCCGGACGGGACAGTCGGCAAGCGCCTTTTCGAGCGCAAGGAGATAATCTTCCTGATGCCCGCCCGGCACGCGGCCGGTCACCATATCGTATATGATGATCTCCGATAGGCACGGGGTACGCTCCTCGCTTCCGGAAACGCTGCTTTCCACAGTATATGATCTCAGGTTGCCTGTAATCGCATGGTAAGATATCTCTTTGAGGATGAATGTCTATACGTTGAAATTTCAAAAAGCGGAACGGATAGAGATACGAAATGCAGGACGAAGCGCGCATTGACGCTCATTGCCGCGATGCGGCACTCCCGCGGATAAGCGTCGTGACCCCTTCTTTCAATCACGCGCAATTTCTCGCGGCCGCGATGGATTCTGTTCTGTCGCAGAATTATCCTGGCCTCGAATACATCGTGATGGATGGCGGCTCGAAGGATGGCAGCGCGGACATCATTCGGGCTCGCGCCGGCAAGCTTGCATATTGGCAGAGCGAACCCGACGGCGGACAGGCGAGCGCGTTGAATGCCGGTCTTGCGCGCGCCACGGGCGACATCATTGGATGGCTCAATTCCGACGATCTCTACAGTGTCGGCACGCTCGAGAAAGTTGGGCGCTATTTCGCCGAGCATCCCGACACGATGTTGCTTTATGGCGACTGTCTGACGATCAACGAATATGACCGGGTGCTGAACGTGATACGTCCTGGCGCCTACGATAACGGCCGCATGGCCTATCGTTGTTTCACTATGCAGATGGCGACATTCTTTCGCCGCGATCTTTTGGAAAAGATCGGGCCATTCGATCTTAATTTCCGCTATGCGATGGATCATGATCTCTGGCTGCGCGCGGGCACCGCCTTTCCAGACGCCATCGCCTATCTGCCGGAGACGCTGGCGTGTTACAGCATGCACGAACAGTCGCAGAGCGTGCGTGACGTTCTTCCGGCATTGTTCGACGCCATCAATGTACGCCGCAAACTCGCGGCCGTCCGCCCCCGGCCTGTCTGGCTAGAGAAGATCAGCGGCGATATCTTCCGTCAACCTTTGATTCTTCTGCTGGGAGCGGCGACGGATGAGGCGAACCTGCCTATTGCATTGGCGCGGCTACGCGAAATGCTCGGCGATGCGCTGACGGCTGAGGAATGGGCGCACCTGGGCCGCTTCCTGGCGTCCGGGCGTGTGGATCGTGCCACGGGCCGTGCCGGACCGGATTTGCTTTCCCGAATCGAGCGGCAATGGATTATCGCCTGCGGCGGGATCGAGACGCTGGGTCACCGCGCGTGGCTGGCGAATGCGCTGGTGGAATTGGGCTGGCGACATCTGCGTGCCGGTCATGTGGGGCGCGGCCTGTCGATGTTCGGGCGGGCGGTCGCGCGACGGCCCGCCTGCCTCGCCGCCATCCTGCGTTGGCGGCTGGTTGAGATGCTGGTGCGGGCGCAAATTGGACAGGGTACTTTCCTTTTCCTGCGCGAGATCAAGCGCAGGGCGATGGGTTTTTTCCTGCCCAGCCTGCCTAGCTGAGTCGATCCGCGCATGTCACAGAAGCTATCTGCGAGGGTTGCAGCCGATATGAATCTGGTATTCGTCACCCCTGGTCTTCGCGGCGGCGGTGCGGAACAGGCGCTGGCGGATATCGCCAACGGTTTTGCGCGGCAGGGACGGGCAGTTCAGATCATCAGCCTCGCCCATGAGGCGGATATTTCCTATCTGGACGGGCGCGTCCCGGTTCGCTTTCTCCAGGATGCTGAAGAGTCCGCCGAACGCGGCGGAACGGTATTCGACAAGCTCAGGCGGCGCATCCGTGTGGCTTTGCGGCTGCGGCGCGCCCTTATCCAAACAGGATCCGGCGTGCGGGTGATCGGCTTTCTGGAGCCAATCGCTCTGTATCTTTGGCTGGTGCGGCTTATGGGCGGTCCGCGCTATTTGGTATCGCTGCATACTCAGGAGTCGCTGTTTTTTCGCCAACTATTTCAGAATCGGCTGCGGCTCTGGCTGGAGGAGATGCTTCTGGGCGCGGCCTGCCGGGCGTCCGAGCACGTCACCCTTCCATCGGAGGGTTGCTGCCGGGATTTGATCCAACATTTCAACGTCCCGGCCGAGAAGGTACGTACACTGCAAAATCCTGTCGACCTTGAAAAAGTTCGCCGGCTTGCGTGCGTCGAACCGGAATGGGCAGGCGTCATGCACGGCAAAGCCATCTTCGTGCAAGTGGCGCGTTTGGTAGCCCCGAAAAACCACAGGTTACTGGTAGAGGCCTGCAAACGGCTTCGTGCGAAGCATGAGGATTTCATCGTGATTTGCTGCGGCGAAGGTCCGCTGCGACCCGCAATCGAATCCTGGATTGCGGAGGCGGGATTGGAAAATCATATTCGTCTTCTCGGTCATATAAGCAATCCTTATGCGCTGATGGCGCGTGCGCGAGGAGTGCTGCTGACGTCCGATTATGAAAGTTTCGGCTTGGTGCTGGTGGAGGCGATGGTCTGCGGAACGCCGCCGATTTCCACGGATTGCCCGTCCGGTCCCGCCGATGTGTTGAGCGAGGGGGCTGGGCTTCTGGTGCCGTTGGATGCACCGGATGCATTTTCCGATGCGATGCTGCGGTTGATCAAAGATGACGCGCTGCATGCGGCGCTGCAGAAATCCGGTCTGATGAAGGCCAAAACCTATTCTGCCGACAACGCTGTCCGTCTGTGGTCGTCGCTACTTACGGAAACGCAGGGCTGAAGGCTTAGCGCACCGGCATCGAACTGTTGCCGAAGAACTGGGTGCCGTGGGGATCGATCTGGAAGCCGACGCAACGGCGTGGGCCCACCGCGACCTCGAAGCTGGCGCGCTGTTCCGGCGGCACAACCATCAGCAGGAAGCCGCCGCCGCCGGCGCCGCACAGCTTGCCGCCTAGCGCGCCATTGGCACGGCAGAAATCGTAAAGTTCATCGATCTCGTTTAGGGACACGCTGGCCGCAAGCGTCTTCTTGATGATCCAGGATTCATGCAGCATCTCGGCGATTTTCGCGGGCACGTGCGCGATATCCGCACGTGATTCCAGAACCGCTTGCGCCTGATCGACCATCTTGAGCAGGTGGCTCAGTTCATTGTCTACCTTCTTGTCGGTGGTGTTCTGGACCTGCTGTGCCACGATCTGGGTGGCGCGGCGCTTGATGCCTGTGTAGACCAGCACCATACAATCGGTCAGCGCCTTAAGTGCCGTGCCGGAAATATTGATCGGCGTGATGCGGCAATCGTCGCCTGAAAAGTCGAACCGGTTGATGCCGCCGAAGGTGGTGTGCAACTGGTCCTGAATACCAACATTTTCCTTCAGTAGAACCTGCTCGGTGAAGATCGCTTCGCGCGCCAGCTCCATGCGGGTGCGGGGAACGGACTTCAGATTGGAGAGCAGGTTGACGAAGCCGACGGTGAAGGCCGAGGAACTGCCCAGACCCGCCGAGGCTGGCATGTCGGCCTGGATGGAGAAATCTGTGGGCTCATCCCAGCCATAATGTTTCAGCAGGACATTGACGACTGGATGTTCGATGGCGTCGGCGCTGTCGGCCTGCTCAAGCTTGGAATAGGAAAGGCGGTACTTGTAATCGACATAGCCGCCAAGCTTCAGGGCGCTGATATAGATATATTTGTCGATGGCGAAGCCGATCACTGCGCCTGGTGAGCGCATGAAATAGGCGGGATAATCAGTTCCGCCTCCGAACAGGCTGACGCGAAGCGGTGTCTTGGTGGTGCAAATCATACTTGGTGCCCCTATACGCGGTGCTTGAGGTCTTCGGCCAGCAGGCCGAGACCTTCATCCAGCCCGATGCGAGGTGCCCAGCCTGAGCGGGCGAGGAATTTTCCGCTGTCGAGAACCTTGCGGTTGGTGCCTTGAAAACTACCTTCAGGATAAACGATGCGGGCGTCCCAGGCGAGGACCCTCAGGATCGCTTCCGCCACTTGGCCTATGCTCACGGGCGCATTGCTGGCGCAATTGAGGACGCTGTTCTCAAAGCCGGCATCGGCTGCTAGGATCGCCTCGATCTGGTCGTCGACATAAAGGCATTCGCGCACCGCATCGGGCGAGCCCCAGACGGAAAACTCGGTCTTGCCTTCGCGCTGCTCTTGTATCGCGCGGCCCATCATGCCGCCGATGAAATGCGAGCGGTCCGCCGCCAGATGGTCGTACGGGCCGTAGACGGTGGCAAGCACGCAGTGCAGCCACTTGAGGCCGTATTGCGTGCCATAGACCTCCGAGCCGCGCGCGAGCGCCATCTTGGCAAGCCCATAGGCGCGCACGGATTCGTGCAGCGGTCCCATGCCGAACACGCTTTCGTCCATGGGATCGTCGCGTTCGGGATAGGTGCAGGAACTGCCCGTGGAAATGAGCTTGGCCTGGGGCTGATGCGCCGCCCAGGCTTCGAGCACATTGGTGTGGATGCGCAGATTGGCGTCGAACAGCGTCGCGGGCATTGCATATTGAATCTGTCCGGTGCGCTGGAAGGTCACGAGGTGGAAGATGCGGCCGACCTTGGGCAGCTTCTCGAACAGGCCCATCACCGTGGCCCGGTCGCGCAGGTCGCCGTCGGCGCGCATGATGGCAGTGAAAGGCATGCCGCGTGCCTCGAAATATGCGCGTAAATTGCGACCGACAAAACCGTCGCCGCCTATGATGAGGTTCGTCTCAGCGCTTGAGGGCATCGCGATACCATTCGATGGTTGGCGTCAGGCCATCGGCTAATGCGGTGAAACGCGTGTAATCGAAATCGGCCTTGAGCCGGTCGTTGCGGCAGCGCCGGTGCGCCACCGCGCTGGTGCCCGCGCTCTGGGAGACGATTTCGCGTTCGCTGCCTGTCAAATCAAGGATCGTCTGCGCCAAGGTCCGCACGGAAATATTCTCGCCGCTGCCCAGATTGTAGGCGCCGTTGCGGCCGCGCCAGGCAAGGGAGCGGCGGAAGATATCGCAGACATCGCTGACATAGATGAAATCGCGCGTCGCTTCCGGATTGCCCCGCACCGTGAAATCGCCGCTGGAGGTCAGCGCCCGGATGACGAAGGCGGGCACGACATGGGCCTTGTCCTCGTCTGTGCTGTCGAACGGGCCATAGGGGTTGGTCAGGCGGAACGCGACGGTGTTGATGCCGCTTTTCGCCGCGAATAGCCGCCCGTAGATTTCGCCGATGCGCTTGGACCAGCCGTACATCAGTTCGCCCGGATGGGGATCGCGGTTCAGGTCCAGGGACGCGCCATCGTCGAAATTGACGTCGTCGCCCGGATAGACGGCAATGGAGCTGGCAGAACGGACCTCGGTGATGGCGTTGCGGGTGCAGAATTCGTAGATTGCGCCGGCTATCTCTGCATTGCGCAGCAGAATCTCGTTCTGGCCGACAGCGAAATTGGCGGCGTCATAGCGATAGGCCGCGACATTGATGACAACGCTATCCGGGCCGGCGGAGAGGCCGGCAAGGGCGTCGAAGCGATGGCCCGCGAGACCTTCTACCGCCGTACCCGACGCGCTGACCGGTACGATGCGTCCCACATGCGGCTTCAGAAACCGCACCAGATTGCGGCCAATGAAGCCGGTAGCGCCGGCGATGACGACGGTTTCAGGCGTATTGGTCATAATTCGCCTTGTCGATCACCACGGGTTCGGGAACTGGCACGATGAAGGCGCCGCCATTCATAATGTAATCGCGCTTCCTTTTCAGAAATTCCGGCAGGAAGTTCCAGGGCAGGATCAGATAGGCATCCGGGATGGGTGCAGTCTGCTCGTCGACGATCGGGATGCGGGCGCCGGGAATGATCTTGCCGATCTTGAGTGCGTTGCGCTCGACCGAATAGGGCACGAGGTCGGTGGTGATCTTGAAGGAGTTTAGCGTGGTCGCCCCCTTGGCCGGTGCCCCGAAGGCGAACACGGTTTTGCCCTTTGCTTTGTAGTCTTTCAGGATGCCCAGCAGCTTGTCCTTGATCTTCCAGACCCGGTCGGCGAAGGCGCGATAGGTGTCGATTTTGTCGAAGCCTTTAGCCGTCTCGTCGGCGAGATAGCGCGTCACCGATTCGTCGATCATGTGTGTGCCCTTCTTGGCTACCAGTATTTCCAGCGAGCCACCATGGATTGGCAGAAGCTCGACGCGATAGACCTCCAGATCGAACTGATCGAACAGTTTCTGGATCGAGCGCACTGTCCAATAGGTGAGATGTTCGTGATAGATGTTGTCGAATTCGGTATGCTTGAGGATTTCGCCCAGATAGATCGCCTGCACGCAGAAGGTGCCGCTGTCGCCGATCAGTTTTGCCACGCCTTCGGTGGCGCTGTGCAATTCCTCCAGATGGAAGAACACGCCGGCCGCAGTCACCAGCTTCGGCACACCGCGCGTCTTCAGGATCTCTTCTGCCGAAGCGACGTTGAAAAAGGCGTTTAGTGTGTCGGCACCTTCCTTGTTCGCCTGGGCGGCGAGATTGCTGGCCGGCTCCACGCCGGTCGCCTTGATGCCGTATTTGGCATAGGTCTTGATCCAAGTGCCGTCATTGGAGCCGACATCCACAACCCTGTCGCCCTCCTTCAAGCCCAACTCCTTCACCAGCCGCTCGCTCGATGCCTCGAAATGTTCGCGCAAGGTGGTGGTGGTGCCGGAGACGTAGAAATATTCTCCGAACATCGTCTCTTTCGGGACCGTATGGTCGATTTGCACCGTCGTGCAGTCATGGCAGAACCAGACGCGCAACGGATAGAAGGGCTCCTTGCGGTCCAGCGCTTTGGGCAACAACAAGCTGTTGCAATGCGGCTGGTCTGTTAGATCCAGAAACTGTTCCAGGTTGGATCCGCGGCACACACGGCAGACCGGCATGGCAAACTCCTTAATTTTCGCGCCGGCAGACCCCGGGCAGGTTAGATTAGGCGCAACGCTGGACGGGAGCCAGCTTGGTGAGATTGTCGAGACATTCCTGATTGGCCAGGATGAAGGCGCTGGCCTGGGCCAGGGTTTCGGGTGTGCCGATATCGAGGAAATCGGCACGTGCCGCCATCACGCCGATGCGTGCGCCATCCGTCAGCCAGCGGGGAAAGCAGTCGAATTCGATACTCATGGCTTTGGGGTCCATTGCCAGCAGGTGCCGCTTTAGCAGATAGATGCCCGCATTGATCCATCCCGCTCCCGGTTGTTTTTCGCGGAAGCCCTTGAGCAGGCCATCGGAGCCAATATCGAGCGAGCCGAAACGGCTGGTATCACTGGTCTCCTTGGCGATGATGATGCCATCGAGCGCGGCGTCGGCCCTCAACCAGTCCCGCGCCGGCTTGAGCGACACGAAGGTCGCAGAATCGCCATTGATGGCGAGATAATGATCGGCGGGGTGGCGCGAAGCGGCGTAGACAATGCCGCCGCCAGTGCCGAGTAGGGTGGGCTCGACCGAAACGGAGAAGTGGCACCCCGGCCGTGCGGCGCCTTCCTTCTCGGCCCAGACTTTAACCTGTTCGGCCAGGTGACAGGCCGCAAGTACGATATCTCGCTCGCCTTGTGCTTCGATCCAGCGCGTCACCCAGTAAAGAAAGGGGCGGCCGGCGACTTCGATCAGCGGTTTGGGGACGCGTCCCGCCACATCGCGCAACCGCCTGCCTTCGCCTCCGACTAGAACGATCGCAGTCATGCGGGCCGCTATAGCCTCACACGTTCGAGAAGCGGCGATTGCGAATCATGGCATAGCCCTTGATCAGTTCCTTGATGCCGCGTTCCAGTGACCAGTCAGGTATCCATCCGGTCGCTTCCAGCTTTTCGTTGGAGACGATGTAGTCGCGCTTGTCGGGATCTTCGCCGACGGGTGCCTCGAGATAGACGAAGCCCGGGATGAGCTCCTTGATGCGCGCGCACAGTTCCATCTTGGACAGGTTGGCGCTGGAAAGGCCCACATTGTAAGCTTGCCCGCTCATCACGCTATATTTCTCTATCGCATGCATGAAGGCCTTGGCGACGTCTCGTATGTGGATGTAGTTGCGCTTGAAATGTCCTTCGAAGATCACGGCCGTGCGGTCGGTCAGCGCGCGATGTGTGAAGTCGTTGACCAAGAGATCGATGCGCATACGCGGCGACATGCCGAATACGGTGGCCAGGCGCAGGGTGACGCCGTTGCCACTGTCGAGAATGGCAGCTTCCGCCTCGCACTTCGTGGTGCCGTAGAGCGAGATAGGACGCAGCGGAGTGTCCTCCGTACACATCTTGTTTTTCTCGCCGACGCCATAGCCGGAATTGGTGGTGGCGAAGACGAGCTTCTGATTCTTGCTGACCAACTTCGTCAGCATCATCACGGCGTCGCGGTTGATGGTGGTCGCGTTGATTGGGTCGATGGCGCAGATCGGCGCTCCGACCAAGGCCGCGAGGGGCAGGACGATGTCGGCCTGGGCGACCAGCTTCTTCATCAACGCTTCGTCGCGTGCGTCGCCCTTGATGGGGTTGAAGCCGTCGTAACGGCAGCAGGGCGCAAGCACGGTATCGCCTTCGCCGAAGCGGTCCAGGACCGTCACCGCATGACCGGCCTCCAGCAATATCGGTATCATCACCGTGCCTATATAACCGGCCCCGCCTGTGATCAGTATGCGTTCGGCCATGCCCTTAATCCCGCTTGCCTATTTGGATTTCTTTCCGATACCCTAATTGGAAGATGGGGTCTATAGTTTTTTAATCGGCCGATACTTAACATCTGAATTGATAATTCGAGGATAAGCCATGCTGGGGGCTAATGGCCACCTCACCGCTGAGGGCATCTGGATATCTGGCAGGCCAGCACACCGAGAGCGGTCGGTGGCGGGCTTGCTGCTTGATCGGGATGGTGTCCTGGTTAACGAAGTGAATTATCTGCACCGTCGTGAGGATGTGGTGCTTATGCCAGGCGCGATCTGTCTATTGCGCTGGGCTGCGGAAAGGGAGATACCTGTTGCTGTGGTTACAAACCAAGCTGGAATCGCGCGAGGGAAATTCGGCTGGACGCAGTTCGAGGCGGTTCAAGATGAGATCGCTAGACAGTTGTCTGCAGAAGGTATTTGTCTGGACCTGATCCTTGCGTGCCCATTTCACCCAGAATATACGCGGGGTTGGTGCGATGCGTTTGCCTACTGGCGAAAGCCTGGTCCAGGAATGCTTCGGCGTGCTGCAGAGATGCTTAATTTGGATTTGAAGAACTCATGGTTGATTGGTGACAATGAAAGCGACATTGCCTCGGCCAAGGCCGCAGGGATGGGCGCGTCTATGCACGTTATGACCGGCCACGGGCCACGGTATCGCCAAAATGCTCTTGCGCTTATGGATGCTAACTTCGAAGTCGTCGCCGCTAGGGATTTGAGGGAAGCTCAGGTCCTTCTACAGGACCGTTGGGCAATAAAACCACGATAGCAAAGGACCTCCATCGGTTGGTCGGCATTGCCAAACTGCGCAGGCGCAGCCAGCCCGCCATCATGACCGAGTTGGAAAGCTTTAACGTCCGGCGGTCCAAAGAATGGTCTCGGAGCAAATGAGGTCAGGGCTCTATATTCAACTGGTCGAAAGAAGGGGCTCAGGGCACGAGGCGCAGCCTTTATGATGCAGTAAGATTAGCCTCCTGTCCGATTTTCCTGGGCCACCTCACTTCCAGCTTTGGTCATACGGCTTCGTGGTAAGTGCGAAGGCGAGGCCGTTAAGGCGTGAGCCGGATAATTCCAGGGCATGAGGGTATCGAGATCGCGATTGGGCCGGCCGGCTGCGATGCGCTCGAGAGTGAGCTCGAGCCAGGCGTTTGGATCGACGCCGTTGATCCTGGCCTTGGTCAGTAGGGTGGCGATGGTGGCCCATGCGCGGCCGCCGCCAAGCGCTTCGTCGACCTGCGTGTCAACATGCACGACAATCCCGCCGGCGATGATCTCGACCGTCGATGTCGTCACCGTCTCGCCCTCGGCGGACTGGGCAGCGGTCGGCCCTTCGACTGGCCTCACCGCGCCGCTGTGCATCGCCTAGTACCGCTGCACAGAGGATTTGACTGATTGCCGTTGTTCTAGGAGGGGCAAGTTCTGGGGATTGACCAAAACTTCGATGCTCCTTGGGGTCCGGGGCTGCCGACGGATCAGACCGGCCTGCTCAAGGGTAAGGACCATCTGATGGACGGTTGGTGGGCTGACCTGGAAGTGGCGCTGTAGATCAGCTTCTGCGGGTGGATAGCCGGTGACGCGGGTATAGGCGTCGATAAAGGCCAGGTATTGGCCCTGCTTGGCGGTGAAGCTGAGTCGTGGTGTCGCGGTCTTCATGCCGGGTAGTTTGATTCAAATGGCCCCCGAATCACAGGGGGTTCTGATGAACCTAAAAACCGCAGTTGGTCAGCGACGCGCCTGGGCGAGGTTCGATTTTTCGCGTTTTGGTTGCATCAGATGGGC
>JBMFWV010000084.1:0-13454 GCA_049964915.1 Rhizomicrobium sp. | reverse complement strand
CCGAACCCGAAGGCCTATATGTGCCTATAGACCGCGAACCCAGGCCGAACCAAAATTCACTCGACGAACCCGCTCGAACGCCTGAACAAGGAGGTCAAGCGCCGCGCCGATGTCGTCGGCATCTTTCCCAATGAAGGTTCGATCATCCGCCTGATCGGGGCCGTGCTGCTCGAGGCCAACGACGAATGGCAGACACAGAACCGCTATATGCAGATCGAGGGAATGGTCGAACTCATGGCACCCGCCATCGATGCCGATACACCACGAATTTCCACCGTCGCCGCGTGACCATTGGCCGCTTCAGCTACACCAGAATTTCCACCACATTGACGGACGCTATCAGGGCTACGGGCACACCGGGTGATATCGTCAATCTGACTATTCCCACACCAACCTACCGGCACCGCCGCACCTCTGCTACTACAGCACGACTGGCGAAACGATCGAAAACAAGGTCCGATATCTGTATGGCAATCACGCTTAAAGACGTTGCGGAACGGGCCGGGGTTTCCCGGGCAGCGGTATCTCGTACGTTTACGCCTGGCGCATCCGTTTCTGCAAAAACCCGAGCCAAGGTCGAAAAGGTCGCGACTGAACTCGGTTACAGTCCGAATATTCTTGCCAGAAGCCTTATGACACGTAAAACGCAACTTGTAGGATTGGTGTCTAATAATTTTCATAACCCAGTTTTTCTGGAGATCTTTGATCTATTTACCCGCGGCCTTCAGGAAAAGAGTCTTCGACCTTTGCTTTTCAACTTGTCAAACGAAACTAGCCCCAAGAGATCCTTAAATCTCATGCAACAATACTCCGTTGATGGAGTAATAATTGCATCTTCGCACGTTCCGGATGGATTTGCTGCAGCCTTTCAAGTCGCTGGCATGCCGGTCGTCCATGCATTTGGCCGTGCGGCCCAAACCCCCGTAGTTCCGGTGGTCGGAATTGATAATATCGATGCTGGCCGCATGGCGGCTAGGACTCTGATAGAGCGAGGTTACAGGCATATAGGCTTTCTTGGGGGGCCGCACGACGCTTCGACCACGCAGGATCGACAACAAGGTTTCACGGAGGTCGCCGCGTTATCAGGAGTAGAGGCCACAGTAAGCTTCGCCGGCGCATATAGTTTCAATGCCGGTCGAGCAGAAATGAGCCGCCTATTACGCGAATCACGAGCTGAGGCATACTTCTGCGCTGACGACGTTCTGTCTATTGGTGCTCTCTCGGCGATTCGCGATAAGGGGCTCTCTGTGCCGAGGGATATTGGGGTTATTGGACTAAACGATATGGAGCTCGCGAGTTGGGCAGGCATAGACTTGACTACTATTCAGCAACCTTTCGGGGCAATCATTGATGCTTCAATCGACATGATACACTCTCAATTTTCAAACCATAACCGCTTGCCCGAGGCGAGACTATTTCCTTGTCGCATAATTGAGCGGTCGACATTGCGCCCGAAACCTTAACGGAACAGTCTTGGCCGCGCATCGGTCCAAGCCCCATCCGCCTTTGCTGAAGCTACAGCTGCATGGATTGCCGCCACCGACCGAAGACCATCCTCCGGCGTTGGAAAAAGCGTCATCGCCGGATTGGCTGTGCAACCAGAACGCTTTGCGAGAATGCTTTCACTCAGATCACGATAAATGTTAGCAAAGGCCAAAGGCATACCCTCAGCATGGCCGATCGTTACACGACTCGCCCGATCGGCTTCGGGTGATAGATTGGTCTCACCACGTTCTATTACCTGAAGGCGTTGGCCAAGAGGCATGTAGTATAACTGATTAGGGTGCTCCTGCTCCCAGCGCAAACCACCGTT
Organism: Rhizomicrobium sp.; assembly: GCA_049964915.1. Classification (GTDB taxonomy): domain Bacteria; phylum Pseudomonadota; class Alphaproteobacteria; order Micropepsales; family Micropepsaceae; genus Rhizomicrobium. The sequence goes on along the minus strand of JBMFWV010000084.1, from coordinate 11,641 downwards.
TTCTCCAAAAACCTGTATCGTGAGCCCATGCTGACGTCCGATGGCGACAGACGACGTCCACAGACGCCCAACTGCGCCGCCATTCAAACGAAAATTGACCATGGCGTCATCTTCAAGAAGTCTGCCGGGTAGACATGACGCAAAGTCCGATGACAAACGCGTGACCTCCTGCTTTGTCACGAAACTTGCTAGGTGAAGGGCATGAATCCCGCAATCTGCAAACTGGGCCGAGACGCCCGCCTGCAATGGATCATACCGCCAGCGAACGCGGGGATTATTTAAGTCCGCCGCGTCAGCATGATGACCGTGTGCAAACTCAACGACAACTAGCCTAATTTGACCAAGATCGCCACGCGATATCATTGCGCGCATGTGCCGAACCAACGCATAGCCTGTGTAGCCAAAATTCACAGCGCAGATACGGTCTGCTTTCCGCGCCGTTAGGACAAGATCCTCGGCTTCTGCCTCGGTCACCGTCATCGGTTTTTCGCATAAGACGTTGAAACCAGCTTCCAAGAACGCCTTGGAAATCTCATAGTGTGTCGAATTGGGTGTCGCCACAGTGACCAGATCGATGTGATCGGGACGTTTCTGCTCTGCCTCCAACATCTCGCGCCAGTTTCCGTAGGATCGGTCGGGATTAAGGCCAAGCCTCTTCCCGAAGTCATGCCCTGCCAATGGATCATGGTCTAGGGCTCCGGCTACGAACTGGAAACAGTCGTCAAGCCGCGCAGCAAGTCGATGAGCTGGACCGATCTGACTGCCTTCCCCACCTCCGATCATGCCCCAATTTAATGTCGCCATCAGATTCCCCTAACTTAAAAGCCAATGGATGAGAGAAATTTATAGTTGGTGTGCGCATCATCGAGAGGCGACGTGGGGCCGGCTGGGTCGCAATCTTGCTCGACCGTGCACCAACCCGAGTATCCCGCGTGAAGAAGAAGATTTCTTAAGGCCGGGAAATCGACATCTCCCTTGCCCAGATTGCAGAAAATTCCATCACGGCAAGCATCATAAAATCCCATCCGTTCCCCTACCGCGCGTGCCTTGACTTCAGGATCTATGTCCTTGAAGTGGAGATACGAAATTCGGTCGATATGGCGCTGCGTGAACGCGATCGGATCGAAGCCAGCGTAGGAATGGTGACCCGTATCAACACATACCTTCATAAGGTTTTCATCAATATCGCCAAGAAGACGTTCCACCTCGGGCTCGAAATCGATAAAGCCACCTGCGTGGGGGTGGATGCTCACGGTGAGTCCTTGGTCAGTGCCGAGTTTTGCGGCAGTTCTGATGCGTTCAACAAAGGCAGTCCATTCGGCGACGGACATTTGTTCAGCTTCAACAGGCCGCCCTGCGGTCGGCGCGCGGCGAGATGAGATACTATCAATCAACACAAGATGCTGTGCCCCATGTGCAACAAGTGCGCTACATGTTCTAGTAGCGCGATCCAATACATCATTCCATTTTGATGGGTCGTGAAAAGGGCTGAAAACGACTCCGGCCGTCAGCGTCAAATCATGTGCAGCTAGCGCATCGGCAAGGACTGTTGGATCTTCGGGCATGAAGCCAACTGGGCCAAGCTCTATTCCGCTATAACCTGCCGCGGCACACTCGGACAGAACCCGACGCCAGGGAGGATTGCGCGGATCGTCCGCAAATTCCACACCCCAAGAACACGGCGCATTACCTATGGAAATCATCTTTTTCTCCTCAAACATCCACCCAACTACCTGTTGAATGACTAACAAAGGCTGCCTCGATTACCCGGTGAACGTTCAACCCATCTCGAAAAGATGGCCAGGCTGGCTGACGACTCTCAATGGCCCGCAGGAAATTCTTCGCCTCGATTATGATTTGGTCTTGATAACCGGTGCCATGGCCGGCGCCCAAGCAAAAGGCTGCATAATCGGGATGTGCGGGGCCGGTCAGTATCTTGCGGAAACCACGTTCGGCAGGGGGGTCGGACAATCGATACAACCACAGTGCATTCTGATCCTCTTGATCGAAGCGAATTGCGCCTGCGGAGCCGACGACCTCATATGCAAACCCCATCTTTCTTCCTGTCGATATCCGACTGAAACTAAGATGGCCCGTCGCTCCGTTTGTGAAGTGGCACATGAACTGGCCGATGTCATCATTACCGTTCTGGCCATCCAATCCTGGTCGTTCAGTGTAAACGCTTGCAATATTGGCGCATAGCCGGTCAATCGGTCCAACCAATGTCAACGCAGCGTTTATCATATGGGGGGCTAAATCGCCCATTGTTCCATTCGCCCGACCGAAATTGCGCCAGTTTGCCGATCTTGAGGGATCTGCGTCAAAGTCTTCCGCGTGCTCTCCCCGAAACCATGTGATCGTGCCGATCTCTCTTTGTGCCAGTAGCGTGCGAACGAATTGCGACGCTGGCGTGCAGATATAATTGAAGCCCACCATATTGACCGCACCGGCAGCTTCCGCGGCAGCGACCATCGCTTCGCTGTCAGAAAGGCTGCAGCCCAACGGTTTTTCGCAAAGCACTGGTTTTTTCAGCGAAAACGCTAACTCGGCAATTGGTCGATGGGTCTCCTGCGGACTTGCAATTACAATTGCTTGAACACGCGGATCAGTGACAAGAGTGCGCCAGTCCGGTGTAGCCCGCTTGAACCCATAGGCGAGACGGTACCTTTCAGACGTTTCCGCGCTTGAGGCACAGATCATTTCGAGCGTTGGACGCAGGGCGGTGTCGAACATAGCGCCGACGGCAGACATCGCCACCGAATGTGCCTTCCCCATGTAGCCGCCACCGATAACTCCAATCCCGATTTTCCGCATGAAGGCCCCTCGAAATGGATTGCAAACGCTTGCAAAAAATCTACCGACTAGTTTATAACCAGTCAAGTAAGGTTTAACGTGGTACGCAAAACATGGACCGAAACAGCTCAGCTCTCCAGTTGACGGTTGCACAAGCAATTATACGTTTCCTGGAAAATCAGTTCATTGAGATAGATGGCGAAACGAAGTTGCTCTGTGGGGGGGGGTTTTGTATCTTTGGCCACGGAAATGCCCCTTCGTTAGGTGAGGCACTCTACGAGGCACGGAATACGTTGCCGCTTTATCGCGGCCAAAATGAACAGAGTATGGGCTTTGCCGCAGCTGCGTATGCAAAGGCTTATTTGCGACGACGCTTTATGTTTTGTACTGCGTCCGCTGGACCAGGTACCGCGAATCTACTCACCGCGGCTGCTCTTGCGCATGCAAACCGTCTCCCCGTACTTTTCCTTTGCGGTGATAATTTTGTTACAAGCCTTCCTGACCCAGTTCTACAACAACTTGAGCATTGGACTGATCCCACAACAAGTGTAACGGATGCATTCCGAGCCGTCAGTCGCTATTGGGACCGTATAACTCATCCAGCACAAATCCTGAAGAGTCTGCCAGCCCTATTAAATACAATGCTTGATCCTGCTGATTGTGGACCTGCGTTTCTTGCGCTACCTCAGGATCTTCAGGGTTGGACTTACGACTACCCCCCCGAATTCTTTGAGCCACGGATACTGCGTATTCGGCGCATACATCCCGATCCTGTGGAGGTTCAACGCGCAGCAACCTATCTCGCAGGTGCACATCAACCATTGCTCCTCGCGGGGGGCGGTGTTCAGTATTCAGGAGCTGCCGGTGAATTGAAAACATTCGCGGAAGCGCACGGGATCCCTGTTGTTGAAACTATAGCGGGGCGAGCCAATATGTTATGGGACGACCCTCATAATATCGGTCCACTTGGTGTAACAGGTTCAGACAGCGCGAACGCGATTGCCAAAGAAGCAGATGTCGTTCTTGCGGTTGGGACACGACTCCAGGATTTCACTACAGGTTCCTGGTCAGTCTTCGATCGTCGCGCGACAATAGTTGGAATGAACGTCTGCAGGCAGGACGCAAGCAAGCACCTATCCGTTCCTCTTGTTTGTGACGCAAAAGCCGGTCTGGCTGCCCTCTCTCTCGCGCTCGGTGACTATCGCGCATCTCCAGCATGGCTGTCTTCCGCGCAAGGAAAACGACGGATTTGGAACGAATACGTCGAATTGAACACGGCATCGCGAAATGGCCCCTTGAGCTACGCGCAGGCCATTGGTGCCGTAAACGCGCGCTGTACCCCACGAGATCGGATTGTCACCGCAGCGGGCGGACTGCCAGCTGAACTGGCCGCCAATTGGAGGACACTCGGCATTGGCACGGTTGATGTCGAGTTCGGGTTTTCGTGTATGGGCTACGAGATTGCCGGCGGATGGGGAGCAAGGATTGCTCAAGTGGAGTTAGACCCCGATGGGGATACTATTGTCTTCGTCGGCGATGGTTCTTATCTTCTGATGAATTCAGATATATATTCATCTGTTCTCACTGGCCACAAGCTTATCATAATTGTTCTCGATAACGGTGGTTTTGCGGTCATAAACAAGCTTCAGAAAAATACCGGTAACGCCAGCTTCAACACGCTGATAGCCGACTGTCCGACGATCCCACGACCATTTACGGTTGATTTTGCGGCTCATGCCCAGGCACTTGGCGCTGCTGCCGAGCAAGTTTTTTCCATAGATGAGTTCGTCGCCGCTTTTGACCGGGCGCGAGCTTCTGAACGGACCGCGGTCATAGTCATGTGCGTGGATCCAGTAGAAGGTTGGACTGAGCGCGGACATGCATGGTGGGAGGTAGGCACACCTGCAATTAGCTCTCGGCCTGAAGTTGTGGCCGCTCGGGCAGTGATGGAAGCCGGTCGAGCCGCTCAGCGCAGGGGGAACTGATGCAACTGCCGTGGCACAACACCAGTCGTGTTCGTTTCGTTGTGGTTGGTCGCGTCGGCATGGATTTGTATGCGGATCCACCCGAAACACGGATCGATCACGCTGAACGATATGTAGCCGCCGTTGGTGGCTCGGCTGGAAACATTGCTGTCGCACTGGCACGCCAAGGTATAGCGGCTGAATTGGTTACGTGTGTCTCTAATGACGCGATTGGTCGTTTCTGTCTTGCCGAGTTGTTCCGGTATGGCGTAGACACACGCCACGTAAGCCTGATTGACGACGGATATCGGACGTCTCTGGCAATCACTGAAACGGTGAAGCAAGACTGTCAGACGGTCTTCTACCGTAATCGACCAGCTGATCTCGCCCTTACCGAGGCGAATATCCGGGACATTGATCTTTCAGATGTCGCAGCTCTCGTCGTTACGGGCACTGCATTTGCTGCTGAACCATCTCGCAGTGCCGTCAATGTGGCTATGAGACGCGCGCGGGCCGCCGGGGCTCACGTTATCCTGGATATCGATTATCGCTCAGCTTCGTGGGCCACTTATGAAGAGGCCGCGCAAATATGCAGGGATGCCGCGTTGTCGGCCGATATCGTAGTTGGAAATGATACAGAGTTCGGATTGCTTGCCGGCAGTCAGTTGCTCGGTACGAAGTTTGCTGAAGACTTGGTGAAGCGCGGCGCGTTATTCACGATTTACAAGCAAGGTGCCGACGGGTCGATCACGTACACTGGCGAAACGAGCTTCAAAACACCCATCTTTCCTGTTGCAGCGCTTAAACCGACAGGTGCAGGCGATGGTTTCATGGCAGGTCTACTCGCTGGTCTTGCGCAAGGCGAGGAGTTGAAAATTGCTGTGCGACGGGGATCGGCGACGGCTGCGCTGATCGTCGCCGGGATTGGTTGTGCCCCCGCCTCACCCGACCGGGCAACAGTAATGCGCTTGATCGAATCGTTTTAATGGATAGGGATGGGATCGCTCATGCATATCGCACCTCATGACAATATGAACAAGCCGATCGTCAACGTTGATCATCCGCTAGTTCCGCTGGTCTATTTCAATATCGTCAAGCTTGAGATTGGCGAAAGTTTTACATCGATCGCTGCGGGCTATGAAACATGCATTGTGCCCGCAATTGGGACGGTCGATGTGTCAACTGCAGGTCATACGTTTACAGAAATCGGCCAGCGCCGTGTGAATGTCTGGGATGGAGAACCTGAGGCAGTCTATGTTGGCTCAGGGCAAGCCGCAGTCATAACTTGTACGCACGGGCCTGCTGAAATTTTCGTGGCTGGTGCACGTTTTGATAAAGTCTTGCCACCTTTTGCTGTCCGCGTCTCTGACATCGATCCCGTCCAATACGGTTCGGACGAGACCAAGACACATCGCAAGATAAAGCACATTCTCGGACAAAAATATCATGGCAGAGTTGGCAGACTATTGGTATCAGAGCTTTATACCGTTGGTAGCGGTGGGTGGTCTGGTTTTCCAAGTCACAAGCACGATACGGATCGCCTTCCAATCGAAAGTCGTCACGATGAAGCGTACAACTTCCGCTTCAATCCTCCACACGGGTCCGGCTTGCAAATGCTCCAGAGGGAAGAAGGTGAGCCGGGCGACGCCTATCACATAGTTGATGGCTCAACGATCTTACTCGACAAGGGTTACCATCCTTGCTGCGTGCTGCCCGGATACGAGATGTACTATTTCACCATTCTGGGCGGTCTATCACAGCGGCCATTAATTCAGTTCTTTCAGCCCAGTCACGCTAATCAGATTGAAACTATCCCAGGCATCAAAGATATGATTGAAAAATTCAAATGACAATCGCAACTTTAAAGGATGTGCTGATCCCGTGCCTTAGTAACAATACCGCTGTCGCCGGTCTTGTTGTTTTGGGCTGGGAGGATGCCGTAGCGTACGTCCGTGCAGCAGAGTTGGTCGGACGACCGGTTGTTTTACAGGTGGGACCGGGAAGCCGTAATTACACTCCGTTGTCTGTTCTAGGTCCAATGCTACGAAATCTAGCCGAAAAGGCATTGGTTCCGATTGTTATCCATCTTGATCACGGCGATAGTATTTGTGAATGCAAGGTGGCGTTCGAGAGCGGTTTCACGTCAGTGATGTTTGACGGATCTAATTTATCGTTGGAGGAGAACATAGACAAGACCGGTGAGATTTGCTCTTGGGCTCACTCACATGGTTTGTCGGTAGAAGGCGAACTCGGCTTTGTCGGTTATCAGGACGGCTACGAATCCCAGGGAACTGATCCGCTGGAAGTCAACTGCTTCGTTCGTGAGACCGGCGTCGATGCCTTGGCGATCTCCGTTGGCAATCGTCATCTAATGCTGTCTCCCGGGGTAGACATAGATCTCGAACTTCTCATGGCAATTCAAACCGTTGTTCCTGACCAGCCCCTCGTGTTGCATGGCGGATCAGGAATAGGTTTGGCAACACGGAAATCTGTCTCCCGAAACACGAATGTCTGCAAGATAAATATAGGGACCGAATTACGGGTGTCGTTTGGTACAGCGCTACGCGACGTTCTGTCCAGCGATATAACGCAGTTCGACCGGATTAAGATTCTTGAAAAGACAATTATGCCGGTATGCGTTTCGGCACAGAACGCTATCACATCTTTAATGTAGTATAGAATATTCGATTACGTAATTATATAGAACCTTCTAACATAACGCTCATTCCTAATTTTATATAATCGGAAAATCGCCCGTCTATAACGTTTCGTTTCGTCGAGTCCACAAACAGAGAGGAAACTCAAATGAGTGAAAAAAAATGCAATATTCGGTCAACAACGGTTTTGACAACAATACTGTTGTCAGTAGCAATTGTTGGAGGGACACGTACCGCTTCAGCCAAACAAAATGAGCTCAAGTTTGCAATGGTAACTCACGCGCAAACAGGTGATGCGTATTGGTCTATCGTTCGGAAAGGAGCTGAAGCCGCAGCAAAAAATGATCATATTAGGTTGATCTATCAAAATAATCCGAATGCCGCGGGTGAAGCACAGCTTATAACGAATGTTGCACAGCAACATGTTGATGGAATCGCTGTAACAATTCCGTTTCCCGACGCTGAAATCCCCGCTCTGAGGCAAGCAGAAAATGAGGGAATCCCGATCGTTGGTCTTAATGCGGGGCTTGGCGTCTGGAAAAAAGCCGGGTTACTGATGTATGTTGGGGAAGATGAAAAGATCGCCGGAGAGGCCGTAGGGAAACGCCTGAATTCTTTGGGCGCCAAGGATGTCCTCGTAGTTGATCAGCTACAAGGTGCAAAGAATCTTGATGATCGTTACGATGGCATTAAGAAGACCTTTAAAGGAAAAGTTAAGGTCTTGTATCTCAGTGGCTTTGATATGGCAGTCGCTCAGTCGCGGATAGTTGCAAAGCTACAGCAGGACCATAACATCGACTATGTTATAACGCTAGGCGCACCATTTGCGCCAACGGCGATCCAATCGGTAAAGATGGCCAACAGCAAAGCAAAGGTCGCAACCTTTGACCTAAGTCCGCAGGCAGTGCACCTGATTCAAGAAGGTAAACTGCAATTTGCGGTGGATCAGCAACCTTACCTACAGGGCTACGAGGCCGTCGATTTCCTCTGGCTTTACAAGACAAACGGCGATGTGGTCGGCGGAGGCAAGCCGGTTCTTACCGGCCCGTCCTTCGTGACTTCGAAAAACGTTGCGGCGGTTGCGAAGTTCGCAAAGCGCGGTACTCGCTGATGCTTGCCTGATACTGAGGCTTCCTGCGTGCCGGCGCCGCTTTTGGTGCCGGTCGCACGAAGCACTGGGCGAGAGGAGAGGTTAGGACGATGACCAATGGTACGATGGCCGGAAACGACGCGCCTCGGGCTGCACACCCGCAACTGGTTAAGCAGGCGTTCTGGCGTAAGACGCTAAGACGACCGGAAGTCGGCGCGCTGGGCGGCGCCATACTAGTCTTTCTTCTATTCTCAGTAGTAGCGCCGCCCTTTCGGCAGTTGGATGCGCTCGCGACGGTGCTGTACCAGTCTGCGACGATCGGGATTCCAGCAGTTGCGGTATCGCTATTAATGATCGGCGGCGAATTTGACCTAACTGCGGGTGTTGCAGTCACGACCTCGTCGTTGGCGGCGTCGATGTTCGCTACAAAGGTCGCGGGCAATATGTGGGCGGGAATCGTGTTCGCGCTGCTGCTCTCGCTGGCGATAGGCGCCCTGAATGGCTACCTACTGATTCGTACTCGTTTGCACAGCTTTCTGGTCACATTGTCAACCTTCCTGATGTTGCAGGGGTTGAACATCGCACTCACCAAGGTGGTCACAGGGAATGTTGCGACCGGGAGCATCAGCCATGTGCCGGGCTTTGCCTCCGCGCATGCGATTTTCGCCTCGACGTTCAGAATCGGCGATGTCGATATCAGTATCGCGATCCTCTACTGGTTGCTGTTCATCATGATGGCGACCTGGGTTCTTCTACGCACCCGGTTCGGCAACTGGATCTTTGCGGTTGGCGGCAGCGACGAGAGTGCACGGGCGGTGGGCGTGCCAGTGCGGCGGATGAAGATTGCACTGTTTATGATCGTGGGGTTTAGCGCTTGGTTTCTCGGAATGCATATGCTGTTCGAATATAACGAAGTGCAATCCGGCGCGGGTGTTGGCAACGAACTGCTCTACATCGCGGCGGCGGTCGTGGGCGGGTGCCTGCTGACAGGCGGCTACGGCTCAGCGATCGGCTCAGGGTTCGGTGCGTTCATTTTCGGGATGACAACGGAAGGGGTGATCTACGCCGACTGGAATCCCGACTGGTTTATGTTTTTCGTCGGCGCGACGCTGCTGGTGGCGACGGTCGTCAACAGCTGGTTGCGCCTCCGGGCGAGCGGAGGGAAGTGAGATGAGTGAGAGATCCGCGCCGATCATTCAGCTTGCCGATATCGGCAAGAGCTACGGCAGTATCAACGCGCTCCGCGGAGTCAGCATGACAGTGCGCAGCGGTGAGGTCACCTGCGTTTTGGGTGACAACGGCGCTGGCAAGTCGACGCTGATCAGCATCATCGCCGGTCTGCGTGAACACAGCACGGGTACTTACGCGGTGGATGGCGACGTGGTAACGTTCAAGTCACCGCGTGAGGCGCTGGATCGCGGCATCTCGGCGGTCTACCAGACGCTGGCTTTGGTGCCGCTGTTGCCGATCTGGCGGAACTTCTTCCTCGGTTCGGAACTGACCATCGGGCGCGGTCCGTTCCGTAGGCTTGATATCGCCTCAATGTGGGAGATCACCGACCGCGAACTCCGCCGGATGGGCATCCACGTCGTTGATCTTGATCAGCCGGTCGGCACGCTCTCGGGCGGACAGCGGCAGGTGGTGGCGATCGCACGCGCGATCCATTTCGGCGCACGGGTGCTGATCCTCGACGAACCCACCGCGGCTCTCGGCGTCACCCAGTCCGGCCTCGTACTGCGGTACATCGCCCAGGCCGCCCGCGAACACAGAACTGGTGTCATCTTCATTACCCACAACCCGCACCATGCCTATATGGTCGGTGACCACTTCATCGTCCTCGCGCGCGGTGAAGTCGAACTTGACGCCGCTCGCGCTAGCCTCTCCCTCGAAAATCTTATGTTCCACATGGCCGGCGGCGCAGGCCTTAACGCTCTTCAGCACGAACTCAATAGATCACAACCAGGAAATACATGAAGGTGTTGTGCCATGTATCATCGATTTCACGCAACTCGAGCTAAGAACCCAGAGGCTCTTCAATGTTGAGGGTTGCCCTTTTCGGCGCCGGCCGCGTCGGCCGGATTCATGCCACCAATGCCGCCTCCAACCGCCAGACGGACCTCGTTGCGATCGTGGATCCGTTCGGAAGTGAGGCGCAAGATCTTGCGCGGGAACTCGGTTGCGCCGCGTCGACCGATCCCGAAGCTGTGCTGGCGCGTGCGGATGTCGATGCAGTGGTGATCGCAACGCCTACCAACACACACGTCACGCTAATGCTCGCCGCAGTACGTGCCGGTAAGGCCGTGTTGTGTGAGAAGCCGATCGATCTCGACATTGCTAAGGCCGATGAGGCGATCGCCGAGATCGAACGGCTTGGTGGACGGGTGATGCTTGCATTCAACCGGCGTTTCGATCCAGCCTCGCAGGAACTGCGCCGCGCGATTGATACCGGGGCGATCGGCGAGATCCGACAGGTGATCATCACGAGCCGCGACCCGGCACCACCGCCGCGCGTCTATCTCCAACATTCCGGGGGAATTTTCCGCGACATGACGATCCATGACTTCGATATGGCGCGTTTCCTCCTCGGAGAGGAACCAGTCGAGGTGATGGCGACGGCGAGCCGGCTCATTGATCCAAACCTAGCGGAGATCGGTGATTTCGACACTGTGATGGTCAACCTGCGCACCGAATTCGGCCGGCAGTGCCACATCAATTGCTGTCGTGCCGCTGCGTATGGTTATGACCAGCGCTTTGAAGTGTTCGGATCGGCGGGGATGCTGATGAATGACAACCTGCGTCCGACCACGGTGAGGCGATGGAGCGGTGCGGCGACCGATGCGCGTGAGCCGTTGCTGAATTTCTTTTTCGAACGTTATACTGACGCCTTTCGCAACGAATTCGAGATTTTCCGTACAGCAGTCGAGGCCGGCACACCAATGCCGGTGACGGCACGCGACGGCCGGCAGGCGCTGCGACTTGCCGATTGCGCGCTGGAATCAGCACTGACTGGCCGCGCGGTTCGGGTCTGACCCGGGTTCGCGGTCATGAGGCAGACGTGAGGAAAGTCTGTCTATTTTCCGATGGATTTTCGATACGGAATCGGGGCGTGTATCTATGAGGCGGCGTTGGCCTGCGGC
>JBMFWV010000083.1:0-14052 GCA_049964915.1 Rhizomicrobium sp. | reverse complement strand
AGCTGGAGAAACTGATCCACCGCATCTTCGACCCCGCCCGACTGGAGATCGAGATCAAGGATAGGTTTGGCAATCCCGTCGTCCCCCGCGAATGGTTTCTCGTGCCGCTATTCGTGATCGACGAGGCAATCGAGAAGATCAGAGACGGATCCATCACTGATTACATCTATGATCCACAGACCGCGACGCTTGCCCGATCTGGCGCATAGGAGCGGCGGTGGCACGGGTTTAACACTTGTCACGGGTTTAACACTTGTCCTGAAGGTTTCGGGCCAGATCGCGAGCATTGAGCGGCACGGAGGCGCCCGGTGGCGATCGAGGGGCCGCCGCCATGGTCATGCAGCACCTTGACCGGCGTCATGGGGGAGCCTGCATGAGCGGCGGGCGCTTCGTCCGTGTTACCCGTAGTGTTACCCGTGGTGAGATTTTATGTCGTTTTTAACTAATTGATATACGATCGTGTATCTAAGCCTTTGATTTTATGGTGTCGCCGACAGGATTCGAACCTGTGGCCCCGAGATTAGGAATCTCGTGCTCTATCCTACTGAGCTACGGCGACGCTGGAAATCCTGATACACCAGCTATGGAGCCCCGCCAATCGCGAAGACACTGCTTCACCCTTTTGCGCGCAATGCTTGCGCCTGAAGGACGCGGTAGCAGCAAACCAAATTGGGTCGCCAGTTTGCGATCGGCGAAAGCCTCCTTTTCCTGGGAACGCCGGCGCCAAGGGCGGGCGAGGCAGAGTATGACTTTATTCCTTCAGGCACCCACGCCCGGACGATCTGCCGTTCAACACCGATTTGCCGGCAGAGGCAGCGGCACGCGTCGATCAGCGGCGCGAGGATATCCAGCGCGCGGCGCGCCTTCCTTCAGGATAGCTTTGACCTGGGCCGCCAGTTGGATGGGGAAAAGGCTTCGCCTGCCGAGTCTCGCAGCGAAGACCGATTCTCTTCCGTTGCGGATCAGGATTTGCTGACCCCAGAAATCGATTTCGGGATACCTCAACACGGCTCAAGTCAGTGATGTCCTAGAAATGTCACACCCCGTTTTGACCAGCATGAGGGCGTGGTTTGCGGGCTACGCCCGACCTGATTTACCGATCAAAGTGGATCAGGCGTCGCGCAGACTTCCACGGCCTAGCCGGGACGTGAGCGACAGGTTGGGACGTCTGACGGCCCTTGCACCGCTACAAAGACATGCGCCCTGTCCTGCCCATCGCCGCGCTTTACCTACTGCCCTTAGCGTCCAGATCCAGACTTGGTGCCAAATCCTGCGCGCAAAGCCTCCCAAAAGGACAAGCATTTCCAAAAGGATGCCGCATCGCGGCGTGGCAGACAGCGCAACAGCGCACGCACGGGGCCCCTTCTTCCCTCCACGCTCGCAGTACGGCGGGCGTGCCGGTGCAGACTTTACGGTCGGGGCCCATGCACCTGCCTACGTCCTGAAGACAGCTAAGCCTCTCCTCTAAAATCTCAGGGGGGAGATGGTAGTGGCGCAGCGTTTGCCTTATATACCCGCCGCCCTTGGGCAGGTTGGCGCAGCGCATTGGGGGGCGAGGCCGGCCAACTTGCTGCCGCATATTTGACAAAAGCCCCAAGCATAAGGGCGCCCATCGCCGTCGCACAGAGCGGCGCGGCAGGGCCGATCTGCGAGGATCCTCCAAGATCCTCCGTCAAGATCAGTCAGTCGCTCTGGTCTAGAACTTGGCCTTCGGGGCAAAACGCGTATGACAGAAAAGCCGGTTTTTTTCGACGCGAGCGGCAAGCGCGCGGTGCGAATTTCTGCGATCGGGTGGACCGTAGCCATCGTCTCCACGCTGGTTGGGATGTATTTTCTTGCCAGCCTCTTTGTGACGTCACCGCTGTCGGGCCTCAAGATGCCAGGACAGCTGGTGGCCATCAAAACCGCGGCGCTCGAGCGCAAGGCCGAGGCACCCGGCCTTATCGACTTGGCAGAATCGATGGCGCAAAGGCTGCGCGCGCGGCGGGCGCACCTCGCGGCCTTGCGCCGGCTGCGCAACGAGCGGCGCATGCGCGCGCTTCCGCTCTCGCGCGCCATGCTGCCACACAAGGGCCGGCCACTCTCGATCGCGTTTTTCCCAAGTTGGGCGTCACCCGATGACGTTTATCCCGCGCTCAAACATGCCTTGCCGCGTCTCGATGCCATCATGCCTACCTGGCTTGATCTGTCGGGGCCCAATGCCACACTGAGCACAAGTTTCAGCGAGCGCCTTTATCAATATGTGCTGCGTAACAAGCCCAACACGGCCATCGTACCCGTCCTGCAAAATGCCTCAGGCGGTACCTTTCATGGCAAGGAGCTGGCGAGCCTTCTAGCCAATCCGGCCCGGCGCAAGGCTCTGGTCAACAGCGTCACCCAGTTCATCTCGGCTCACCACCTGCAGGGCATCTGCGTGGATTTCGAGAATGTACCGCGTCATTCCTATCATGATCTGTGGCTGTTCCTCGCGGAGCTGCACCAGCAGTTTCGTCCGCATGGCTGGACCATAGCCCAGGCGGCACCGTTTGATGACAGTTCCTGGCCATTCGCCGCCTATGCACGGGTGATCGACTACACCGTGCTCATGGCCTATGACGAGCATACCCAGACGGACAATCCAGGCGCGGTTGCGGGACAGGACTGGTTCGAATCGCAGCTCGACAAACGCATGAAGGTGCTGGCGCCCAGCCACACCATCATCGCCATCGGTGCATATGGCTATGACTGGAACAAGGATGGCACCTACGAACTGAGTTTCCAGCAGGCGATGATTGATGCCCATGATGCGGGTGCAGATGTGCGCTTCGACGGTGCCACCAACAACCCACATTTTTCGTATGACCAGAACGGCGAGCGGCACGACGTCTGGTTCCTCGACGCAGCCACCGCCTTCGACGACATTCACGCTGCCGACATCTATCAGCCGGCAGGCTATGCGGTGTGGCGTATGGGTTCGGAAGATCCCGCAGTGTGGAGCGTGATGGGCCGCCCCTATGGAGCACCGGTCCCCAACACCCTTTACCGGATTCCGTTCGAAAGCGACATTGATACCGAAGGCGCAGGTGAAATTCTGCGGGTCGAAGCAGAACCCCAGACCGGTAGTCGTACCCTCGAAATCGACAGGCAGACTGGGGATATCGATGACGAGCACTATACCCGTCTTCCCTCAACCTACGTGGTACGCCAGTTTGGTGCCCATTACGGCAAGGAAGTGGCACTGACCTTTGACGACGGCCCGGATCCGGAATGGACGCCAAAAATTCTCCACATCCTGAAGGAGAAGCACGTTCCGGCGACATTCTTCATTATCGGTGCCAATGCTGAAGCCAATCCCGGGCTTGTCCAGGATCTCGTCGATCACGGTGAAGAGGTCGGTGACCATACCTACACCCACCCCAACCTCGCCGACACTGCCAACGAGGGTACGCGACTCGAACTGAACACCACACAGCGGCTGTTCGAGGCGTTAACCGGTCGCTCCTTGCGCCTCTTCCGTCCACCCTACCTGGGCGATGCCGAGCCCTCCGATGTTGACGAACTCATCCCTGTCGAGGTCGCCCAGGATCTGGGTTACATCACTGTCGGCGAACACGTCGATCCGCGTGACTGGGCGCGGCCGGGAACGCAAACCATCATTTCCCGGGTAATGCAGGAGATCCATCAGTCCAACCGGCACAATCGCTATCCCACCAACATCGTCCTGCTCCATGATGGTGGCGGCAATCGCGCCCAAACCGTAGCGGCGCTGCCGGTGATCATCGATCAACTGCGTGCCCAGGGCTACCGTTTCGTCCGCGTGTCCCATCTGGCCGGACTGACACCGCAGGAGGCCATGCCTCCCCTGCCAATGACCGTGCAGCTTTTGACCGATCGCCTGGTGTTCCTAACCATGAGCACCATCGGCCATGCCCTCTATTGGTGTTTTCTTGCAGCGATCTTCCTCGGCATCGGACGCATGGTGATGCTGGTTGGCTTGGCACTATGGCGCCGCAGCCAGACGATGGCCGAATTCGCTGCACCACCGGCAGAAGAGCCATTTGCGGTATCGGTGATCATTCCGGCCTATAACGAGGAAAGTGTTATTCAGCGCACGGTGCGCGGCATACTCAATCAAACCTATCGCCGGCTGGAACTGATCATTATCGACGATGGCTCCAAGGACAACACCAGCGGTGTGTTACAGGAGGCGTTTGGTCAGGATCCGCGGCTCAGCCTGGTACGGGTACAAAATGGCGGCAAGGCCCGCGCTCTCAACACCGGTCTTGCCATGGCCAAGGGTGAGATCATCGTGGCTCTGGACGCGGACACCGAGTTCGCCCGCGATACCATTGCCCGTCTCGTCCGCTGGTTCGGCGACGCGCATATCGGCGCTGTCGCCGGCAATGCAAAGGTTGGCAACCGCATCAATATGATCACGCGCTGGCAGGCGCTGGAATATGTCGTGTCGCAGAATCTGGAACGACGGGCGCTCGCAGCACTGGGCACCTTGACTGTGGTTCCAGGCGCTGTGGGCGCGTGGCGCAAATCGGTGCTGACGGAGCTCGGTGGGTTCCGCATGGACACACTCGCCGAAGATCAGGACCTGACGATCGCGGTGCAGCGCGCCGGCTGGCAGATCAAGTTCGATTCCTCGGCAATTGCCTGGACAGAAGCCCCGACGACGGTACGTGGCCTTGCCAAACAGCGTTTCCGCTGGGCGTTCGGTACCCTGCAATGCCTGTGGAAGCATCGTGACATGACCTTCAACCGGCGCTATGGCGCGCTTGGCATGGTCGCGCTGCCATCGGTGTGGATGTTCCAGATCATCCTGACCGCCCTTGCGCCACTGGCCGACCTGCTGCTCCTCTGGCAACTGGCCTGGCAGTATCTCGCTTATGTCCAGCATGGCAGCGAATATAATGACACCAGTCTCAAGCTAACGCTGGTCTATTACGGGATCTTCGTTGTCGTCGACATGACCTCCGCAATCGTCGGGTTCCTCCTCGAAAAGCGGGAACAGTGGAGCCTATTGTGGTGGCTCATGCTGCAGCGCTTCGGCTATCGTCAGATCATGTACTACGTCGTGGTGCGCTCCTTGTGGAGCGCCGTGCGCGGGGTCGTGGTGGGCTGGAACAAGATCGAACGCACCGGAACCGTGCGGGTCCGGGAGGCCCCGGAACAGCCTACGGCCTAAGGCGTATCCATCTTTTGTCACACGCTGACATGCAGCGACGGCGGCTCTCCATCGTTGGGTTCATAGCGCGAGAACGTCGCGCGCCCATTATCGGGAGGACCACAATGCAGCGCATCAGGACCGTGAAACTTTTAGGGGTGGCTTTTTTGTGCGGCGCCATGACGGCTGGCGGTTCCGCGCTGGCGGGCGGACTGCTCGGTGGCGGGATGATTGGCAGTAACATGTCGGCCAATCTCGGCGCCAGCATGGGCCCCAATATGGGTACCACGGGTGGCCTGTCCGCCGCTGGCACGATGAGCAGCTCCATGGCAGGACCCAGCCCTAGCGCCAGCGCCAATCTCGGTACCAGCGCCAATGCAGGCCTCAATGGGCCCAATCCTGGCACAGCCAGCCAGACCGCAGCGAGTCTGGCCACCGCCGGACAGTCCACTGCGAGCAACGCCATCAGCGCGGGTGAACGCAGCGCCATGAGTGGAATCGACACTGCTGCCAACAGCAGCGCCGCCGCAGCCGGTTCCCTCACCACGGCCACCGGCGCGATTCAGAATGGCATCAATGCTGGAGCCAGTGCCGCCGCAACCGCCCCCCTGTCCTCAAGCGCCAGTGGCGGCGCCACAGTCAGTGGCGGGGCAACGCAAAATACGCCCTCCGCGACACCGCAGCCGGCGCCTGGTAATAGCAGCCACGGCCACCCGGGCGCTTCGCGCCGCTGAGTTCAGAAGTCTGGGGTTGGGCCGGCACAGAACCCGGCCCATCGCCCTCCCACACCCGCCGCTGATGCGCGGGCAGGGGCAACCGAGGTTCAGCGGTAACTGTCGTTGATGCCGGCAAGTGCCTTGGACCCGGGGCAGAGCTCACGCTCTCCCAGCCGGTTGAGCGGCCGTTTGGTTGTACCCAGAGCGGCATGAAGATCTTCTGCTTCGGGGTCGAGGAAGAGCAGTCCGGTGACGATTTCTCCGCGCGCGTGATGCTCCTGCAGGTAGGCCATAGCCTTGGCGCGATCGCGCGGGTCGTAATCGGCCTGAAGCTTGGACAGCTTCAGCAGGGAGCCATCGTGCTGGTGCACGGTCACAACCTCGCCAGGGGCGTAATCGACGGTTATTTCGCTCTTGTCTTCGATGAGGTCGATGCGGTTGACCGCCTCGTTATGGGCCCGCACGAAGTCATACGACTTTGTCGACTGCGGATTGTTGTTGAACTGCACGCATGGAGAGATGACGTCGAGGACCGCCACGCCCCGATGGGACAGAGCAGCCTTCAGCAATGGCACCAGCTGTTTCTTGTCGCCGGAAAACGAGCGAGCCACAAAGCTTGCACCCAAGACCAGCGCCATGGAGACCAGATCGATGGGCGCATCGTGATTAACGGCGGTCTTGCTCTTTGAGCCCTTGTCAGCGGTGGCCGAGAACTGACCTTTGGTCAGACCATAGACGCCATTGTTTTCGCACACATAGACCATGTTGACGCCGCGGCGCATAGCATGGGCGAACTGGCCGATGCCGATGGACGCGGAATCGCCGTCACCGGAGACACCGAGATAGATGAGTTCGCGGTTCGCAAGATTGGCGCCGGTGAGCACGCTGGGCATGCGCCCGTGAACCGAGTTGAAGCCGTGGCTCTGCCCGAGAAAATAATCTGGGGTTTTGGACGAGCAGCCGATGCCGGACAGCTTGGCCACCCGATGGGGCTCGATCGACAGCTCGAAACAAGCCTGGATGAGCGCAGCTGAAATCGAGTCGTGGCCGCAGCCGGCGCAGAGCGTGGAAATACGCCCTTCATAATCGCGATGGGTAAAGCCAAGGGCGTTGGTTGGAATTTCCCTGTGGTGCAGCTTTGGCTTGGCGATATAGGTCATGGGCACATTCCTTCATCAAGCCCGTGTTGCGTGCATGTGCTGGTATTGCGTAGATGCGGCATTCATTCCGCAGCTTCCTTCCGACCGAGCAGGGTCATGCGCTCTGCCACCGCATTTACGATAAACCGAGCGGTGATCGGCGTACCGTCATAGTGCAGCACTGCAATTAATCTCGCCGGATCGATCGCGCATTCGTTGACGATCATTTTGAGGAGCTGGGAGTCGCGGTTCTGCTCGATGACGAAGACCTGTTCGTGGTCGTGAATGAAGTCCGTCACAGCGTCACTGAAGGGGAAGGCCCTGACACGCAGCGTATCAACATGCAGGCCCTGTGCCTCCAGCCGCGCGAGCGCCTCGTCCATGGCAGGCGCCGTCGAACCATAGTAGATGGCACCAAAACGCGCAGTCTCCGGAGCGTTACGGCGCACAGGTGCCGGTACCAGCGTTGCCGCCGTGTCAAATTTGCGCAGCAGGCGCTGCATGTTGTCGACATAGACCGCGCCCTCTTCGCTATAGCGGGCGTAGCGGTCACGCGAGGTGCCGCGGGTAAAATAAGCTCCCCGCGTCGGATGGGTCCCAGGCAGCGTACGATAGGGTATCCCGTCACCGTCGACATCGAGGTAGCGCCCGAAATCACGCCCGGCTTCCAGCTCGTCCGCGGTCATGATCTTGCCGCGGTCATAGCGCCGTGAATCATCCCACGACAGAGGCTGACACAACCAGTCGTTCATGCCGATGTCGAGATCCATCATCACGAAGACAGGTGTTTGCAGCCGCTCAGCCAGATCGAAGGCGATCGAGGCAAACTCAAAGCTCTCCCGCGGATCTTCTGGAAACAACAGCACATGCTTGGTGTCGCCGTGGCTGGCGTAGGCCGCCAGCATGATGTCGGACTGCTGGGTGCGGGTAGGCATGCCGGTCGATGGGCCCCCGCGCTGGATGTCGAACACGACAGCGGGAATTTCGGCGAAATAGGCCAAGCCGAAGAATTCCTGCATCAGCGAAATTCCAGGTCCGGAGGTCGCTGTAAAACTGCGTGCTCCGTTCCAGCCTGCACCGATGACTGTCCCGATGGCAGCAATTTCGTCTTCGGCCTGGACGATGGCGAATTTGTTCTCGCCGGTCTCCTTGTCGACACGCAGCGACTTGCAGTGGCGCATAAAAGCCTCTGCGAGCGAGGTCGAGGGCGTAATGGGGTACCAGGCACAGACGGTCGCGCCGCCATAGACTGCACCAAGAGCCGCCGCGTCATTGCCGCCGATGAAGATGCGCTCGCCAACCTTGTCACTGCGCACCACCTTGAGCGCGCAGGCGCCGGCAAGCTGCTTCGCTGCGTAGTCATGGCCGAGCGCTATTGACTTCATGTTGAGGGCAATGAGCTTGTCTTTGCCCTTGAACTGCTTGCCAATCAGGCTCTCGACAACCTCCGGCTCAAAACCGAGCAGCGCCGAGAGGGCCCCCAGATAGATCACATTCTTGAGCAGCTGGCGCTCGCGCGGAATGGTGCCTTCGAGTGAGTTGGAGAGGGCGGTAAGCGGCACACCAAGAACCACGATGTCGTCACGGAATTTCGATGCGGGCATCGGTTTGGTCGAGTCGTAGAGCAGATATCCACCCGGCTCGATCTCTGCGACATCACGATCCCAGGTCTGCGGATTGAGGGCAATCATCAGATCGACGCCACCACGCCGGCCAAGCCAGCCCTCACCTGAGACACGCACTTCGTACCAGGTTGGCAGGCCCTGGATGTTTGAAGGGAAAATATTGCGCGAGGCCACCGGTACGCCCATGCGCAGGATGCAGCGCGCAAAAAGCTCGTTGGCGCTGGCAGATCCGGACCCGTTGACGTTGGCGAATTTGACGACGAAGTCGTTGACGGCAGCCATTGGCGTCATTGCTGCACGTCCCGCGGGATGGCCCCTGACGCGTCCCTCATACGGGTCGCAGCCTTCAATGCAAATTGTCCTGTCATCGCCCCCAGCAACCTCAAAGAAGTGCCCCTCAGCATGAGCAGGCACTCGCCTGCGCCGTTTCGAGATAGAACTTTTTCATGTCCCAGGCGCCTGTGGGGCAACGCTCGGCGCACAATCCGCAATGCAGACAGACATCCTCGTCCTTGACCATCACCCGTCCGGTCTTCAGCGCATCGGAGACATAAAGGTCCTGCGTCAGGTTCAGTGCCGGAGCCGTCAGCATTTTGCGCAGATCGGGTTCGGCCGCGTTGGGCGTGAAGGTGATGCAGTCCATCGGGCAGATATCGACGCAGGCGTCGCACTCGATGCACAGGCCCCGTTCGAATACCGTTTCCACATCGCAATTCAGGCAGCGCAACGCTTCCTTGAAACCGAGCTCCCGTGTGAAGCCGAGTTCGACTTCGATGTTTACATTGTTGAGCGTAAGCTCATGGGGTGCATGCGGCACCTTGAACCGCAGGTCGAGCGACACATCATTGTCGTAGGACCATTCGTGAATGCCCATTTTCTGGCTGGTCAGCGTCACGTACGACGGTGGACGTTCCGCCTTGAGGTCCTGCCCCTCGCAGGCCATGTGGATCGACACCGCAGCGGCGTGACCATGGGCCACGGCCCAGATGATATTCTTGGGCCCAAACGCCGCATCCCCTCCAAAAAACACCTTGGGATGGGTCGATTGCATGGTCAGCTCATCGACCACCGGCATGTCCCAGCGGTCGTCGAATTCAAGCCCGATGTCCCGCTCGATCCAGGGAAATGCGTTTTCTTGGCCGACGGCCACCAGCACATCGTCACAGGGCATATGCACATCGGGCTCGCCACTTGGAACCAGCTTGCGACGACCTTTGGCGTCGTACTCGGCCTTCACCTTCTCGAACAGGACCCCGGTGAGCTTGCCTCCTTCGTGGGTGAAGGACTTCGGCACCATGTAGTTATGGATCGGGATGCCTTCGCCCATGGCGTCGTCTTTTTCCCAGGGGCTCGCCTTCATCTCTTCGAAGCCCGAGCGCACCACCACCTGGACATCTTCACCACCCAGTCGGCGCGCGGTGCGACAGCAGTCCATGGCCGTATTGCCACCCCCCAGGACAATCACCCGTTTACCGATACGGTCGATGTGCCCAAAGGAGACCGAGGACAACCAGTCAATGCCGATATGGATGTTGGCTGCACCCTCGTCGCGCCCCGGAATCGCCAGATCGCGGCCGCGCGGCGCTCCCGAACCGATAAAGACCGCGTCGTAGCCCTCAGCGAGCAGCGCCTTCAGGCTTTGCACGCGCTCGCCAAACCGTGTCTCCGGCTGAAGCGCAAGGATGTAATTGCACTCCTCGTCAAGGACGCTTTCGGGCAGGCGAAATTTTGGAATCTGGGTGCGCATCATCCCGCCGGCCCTTGGATCGGCATCGTAGATGACGCAGCTGTAGCCCAGCGGCAGCAAGTCGCGGGCGACCGTTAGCGAGGCCGGACCGGCTCCAACCAATGCGATGCGCTTGTCGTTCCTGTGCGACGCGGGCTTGGGCATCCGATTGGCAACTTCGCCCTTGTTGTCGGCGGCCACCCGCTTCAGGCGACAGATCGCCACAGGCTCGGCTTCCACCCGTCCACGGCGACAGGCAGGCTCACACGGCCGGTCACAGGTACGCCCCAGCACGCCCGGAAAGACGTTGGAGCGCCAGTTGATCATATAGGCGTCGCTATAGCGCCCCTCGGCAATCAGCCGAATATACTCAGGCACCGGAGTGTGTGCCGGGCATGCCCACTGGCAATCGACGACCTTGTGGAAATACTCGGGATTATTGGTGTCGGTGGGCGCCGTAGCTTGTGACGGCGTAGCATCGACGCGCCCTGCGGCGATGGTGATGCTCATATGCTGAACGCGACTCCATACCGGGCCGTTCATCCTTGCCGCTGCGGATAGTCCGTGACGGCATCAAGAGGCATAGAGCGACCACCTACTGACGAATCATATTAGTCAGCTGGGCCGCGCGCGCAATATGTGCGTAGCAACATTGCGTGTACGGAAAACGGAATATCCCCACTTCTCCAGGAGGCCCAGCCCGCTTTCTTGCCTAGGCCCCACCCAACTGGGGCCCTTCGAGGCCGGTGGCCCAACCCAAACAGGCAGGCGGCGGGCAGCCGCCGCCCCCGAGCGGAAGCACCCTCAAGGCTCACGCCGCCCCAGGGCTCACACTGGGCACGCGCGCCCAGCCCGCCTTCCCAAGGGGGCAAGGGTTGCCGGGTTCGTTAAGATTTTATCCGTATACGGATAGATATTGGACGCTTCGCTGCCGATGCCCGCCCTCGCCTTTACGCGGCGACCAGCGTCTTCATCGTGTCGGCGAAGGTGAACACCACTTTCTCATCGGGTGTGGCGAGGGATTTGCTTTTTCCGCGATAGGAAAAACTGTGCAGCAGATCGCGAATGAGTTCGAGACGTGCGGCCTTCTTGCTATCCGCATGCACAACGTGCCAGGGCGCCGCCGCATGCGAGGTCTTGCGCAACATCACGTCACGGGCCTTGCTGTAGTCCTTCCAGTGCTTTTGGGCTGCCTCGTCGATCGGCGAGATCTTCCACTGCTTCAGCGGGTCCTCGCGCCGTTGCTCAAGGCGGCGCTTTTGCTCCGCACGGGAGATGTCGAGATAATATTTGCGCAGATGCAGACCGTCACGCACCAGCATGGCCTCGAACGGCACCACCATCTGCAGAAACGTGTCGACCTGGTCTTTGCTCGCAAAGCCCATCACCCGTTCGACGCCGGCGCGGTTGTACCAGGAGCGGTTGAAAACGACGAACTCCGAAGCCGCTGGCAGATAGGGAACGAAACGCTGGAAGTACCATTGCGTCTCTTCGGTGTTAGAGGGCTTGCCCGGAGCATGGACGCGGGTTTCGCGCGGGCTCATATGTTCGGTCAGCCGCTTGATAGTTCCATCCTTGCCCGCCGTATCGCGCCCTTCCAAAATGACCAGGACACGGGCACCGTCGGCAATCAGCTGGCGCTGCAATTTGACGAGTTCGACCTGCAGCTCATAAAGACTTCGCTGATAATGTTTGTCCTGCTGCGGATCCTCGTCGAAATCGCTTGCATCCGGTTTGTGCTTGCCCACTTTCTTAGCTCTCCTCCAGTGACCGTACGAGCAAGAGTTCGCGACCACCCTGATCGTGCAGGCGCAAAGCTCCCACTCCAAAGACCTCGGCGAGCACCTCGTCGCTGAGCGCTGCCGCCGGTGCGCCAGCCGCCACGATCCTGCCCGCCTTCATCACAAGCAGACGGTCGCAAAAACGCACCGCCAGCGCCAGATCATGCAGCGTCACACAGACCGCGGTGCCGCGCCCGGCCTCTTCGCGCAGCAGCTGCATCAGCTGCAGCTGATGGCCAGGATCCAGATGGGCGGCCGGCTCATCGGCGAGAAGCACCGGGGCCTGCGTGGCCAGGGCCCGGGCGAGCAGCACCCGTGCCCGTTCGCCCGCAGAAATCCCATCCATGCGCCGGTCCGCGAGCCCGGTCGCATCGCAACGGGCAAGCGCCTTTGCGATGGCCTCTTCGTCGGCCCCGCGCAACCGCTTGAGTGAAGCTTCGTGCGGCAGCCGGCCCAGGGCCACGACGCGTCGCGCCAGCATCGGCCAGTGGGCCTCATTGCTTTGCGGCAGATAGGCCAGGGCACGGGCGCGGTCCTGGGCATCCCATTGCCGCAGCGAACGGCCCAGAAGCGTAACCTCTCCTGAGCCCGGCACCAGAAGGCCGAGACCAAGGCGCAGCAGCGTGGTCTTGCCGGCGCCATTGGGACCGACCAGCCCGGTTACCTGCCCGGGGACAAAGCTGCAGTTGATGCCGTTGATGACCTGGCGCGCGCCATAGCTGAGCTGAACATCGACAAATTGCAGCGCCGCGCTCATGGCGCACCGCGCAGCTGAAATATCAGCCAGATGAAGAACGGAGCCCCGATCATCGCCGTCAGGACCCCGAGCAGCAATTGTCCATCCGGGGCGATCAGGCGCACCGCAACATCGGCAGCAGCCACGAGAGCCGCGCCCCCGAGCGCCGACGGCACGATCAGCCGCGATGGCTCATGACCGTAAAGCGGGCGCAGCAGATGGGGCACGACCAGACCAACGAAGCTGACCGCACCGGCCGCCGCGGTCGCCGCTCCGGTGGCGAGCGCAACGCCCAGAATGATGCGCCGCCGGATTCCATGCACGTCGACACCAAGACTGTGCGCAGCCTCTTCGCCGAGGGTGAGCGCATCAAGTCCACGCCCCGCACTCAGCAAGAGGCCCATGCCAAGCGCTACCAGCGGCGCGGCAAAATAAAGGTCAGCAGGAGTACGATCATTGAGAGACCCCAGCATCCACATCACCATCTCGCTCATGGCGTAGGGATTGGGTGCCATGGACAATGCAAGGGCGGTCAGAGCCGTTGCCAGGCTGGCGACGGCAACGCCAGCCAACACCAGCGCCATGGTCCCGGCACCACTGCGCGACAGCACGTAAAGGATCGCCGCCGCAATGAGGGCGCCGCCAATGGCAAAGCCCGGAAGAAACATCAGGCTGGTCCCGGTCCAGCCAAAATACAGCGCCACAACTGCACCCAGTCCAGCGCAGGAGGTCACGCCCGTGACCCCCGGTTCGGCCAGCGGATTGCGGAACAGACCCTGCAGCGCCGCTCCGCTCGCACCCAGGGCCGCCCCGACGAAGAGTGCCAGAAGCGCCCGCGGCAAACGGATGTCGCGGGCGATCACTGCGGCAAAGCCATGGCCCCGGACCAGACCAAACACGAGCGCGCTAGCCGACAGATGTGAAGGACCGAGCAGAAACGAAACCCCGGCCGCACCAAGCGCCAGGACGGCCAGGGCGATGGTAACTGGCAGGCTGGGCAAGCGACCCGGCCGGGCAACGGATTTGAGGGCATAAGCCATCGCCGCTCCTTAGGATGTGTCGCTAAATTACTGCGTCATTGTCTCTGGGCTTGATGGTATAATTCCATTCACCATGGAATGGGTCGCGCACGATGTTGAGGTCGGCCATTTCGGCATCGGATATTTTGATGCCAGCG
>JBMFWV010000082.1:0-14067 GCA_049964915.1 Rhizomicrobium sp. | reverse complement strand
GCCGCCTCCTGGGATCCCAACTTCCTCCTGCAAATCCTGCAGCTCAAGTGAGCGTTAACCTGGATTCTTTGCCGTGGCTGGCTCCCTGGGAGCCACCTCCTTGATCCCGAACGTAAATTTGATCCAACCGGTCACTTCGAACGTAGCACTGCCGTGCCTCGACAATTGGCACTCAAAGTGTCATTTAGTAACTCTTATAGCCCAGAATTGCGGAAATTTAAGTGTCTAGGACGATTTTGTTGACGCCGTAGGGAGGAGCAAACAGCATGGGGCTGGGAGCCTGGGGCACCGCGATTGAGTTGTGTGCGATTTCGGCCACGATCACAGCGGGCATTTGCTACTTTGCGGAAATCTTGGGCAACAGCCTCAAGCTCGTCGATGTTCCCGACGGTGTACGCAAGATGCACGCCAAGACCACCCCCCTGATCGGCGGTCTTGCCATCCTGGTGCCAAGCCTCGCTCTCTCCATCTTTCGGGTCATCGTGCACCATGACAGCACCTTCACTGCCGTGGCACTCGCCGCGACCTTTGTCATGATGCTGATCGGCACAGCCGATGACCGTCATAACCTGCCGGCCGGCCTGCGCCTCTCCGCCTTCGTGCTGCTGACACTCGCGGCGCTTTCGATCGAACCCACGCTGGTTCTCGGATCGCTGCATTTCGGTGCGGCCCACAGTCCCAAGCTCGACCTTGGTCCCTTTGCCATCCCAGTCACCGCACTCATGATCATTGGCTTTCTCAATGCCGCAAACATGGCCGACGGCATGGACGGCCAGCTGCTGGGCTCACTGCTGATCTGGAGCGCCCTCATCGCCCATCACCTCGGACCGGAGCTTGGAGTTCCCTTCATGGCGCTGATGGCCTCCTCGGCGGTGGCTTTGGGCTTCAATCTGCGCGGCAAGCTGTTTTCCGGCAGTGCAGGCTCCTATGCCGGTTCACTTCTCATCGGCCTTGGTGCCATCGGCGCCTATCACCACGCCAATGGCACGTTGCCGGCCCTGATTCCGGCCATCTGGTTTTGGCTTCCGGTGCTGGACTGCGTGCGCCTCATGTTGACCCGCTATCTGGACGGCCGCTCACCCTTCGCCGCCGACCGCAACCACTTCCATCATATCCTGATCGATCGCTTCGGCCGGCGTCCGGCATTGACCATTTATCTGCTGCTCCTTGGGGTTCCTGCGCTCGCCGGCGAATTCAGCCTGATGGCCGGGCTCTGCGTCCTCGCTATTTGCGCCCTGCTCTATGTCATCCTGGTGGTGCAGCGACATCTCCTCATGGGCTCGACCAGTCCCAAGCCGATTACGTGAAATCCCTTACCGATTCGGCTCCTGCACTTGACCTTGCGCAACAGCGCAACGTCTAGAACAGACATAGTGTTGTACCGCAGCAGATGCTATTGCTTGATGGTTCGTGTGCCGGGCAATATCCGCGCCACGGGTTAAGGGCATAGGGGCGCGTCATGGGGACCGCAACACTTCGCGCAATTCTGCGCTTTGGCACCACGATGGCTTTGGCGGTGACCCTTGCGCCTCAGGTCTTCGCTGCATTGCCGGCAAACCCCTATACGCCCGAAAGCCGCCAGGACCTGACTGTCAGCAGCAGCACTATTCCGGCCGGACCTGAAGCCGATGCGCCGTTTGGCTACGTCGATTTTTGCATGCGCTTCGTCGATCAGTGCCCGTTCGGCATCAAACAGGCCCCTCCGGTGAGGACCTGGCGCTACTGGCCGCAGATGGTCAACATCAACCGTCACGTCAATCGCACCATCAAGCCGGAAACGGCATTTCGTCATTATGGCCGCTACCAGTATTGGACGATCCCCAAAGATGGCTATGGCGATTGCGCGGACTACGCCCTGACCAAACGGCGCGACCTCGCGCGTGCCGGCATTCCGCTCTCCGATCTTAATATCGCCATCGTTGGATTACCCGATGGCGAACTACATGCCGTCCTCGTCGTTTCGACCGCCGACGGCGATTATGTGCTCGACAATCTTCACCATCGCATTCGCCTGTGGAACCGGACAGGTTACCTCTTCCTGAGTGAGATGTCGGCTCAAAGCCCGACCAACTGGGTGAAGGTGGGGCGCAACCACGCCCTTCTGCATCAGACCAGCCTGCATAGCTGAAGGTCCTCGCCCCTTCAGCTCTGCGTGGGCTTGCCCGCAGCAGCAGAGCGCCCCTTCCCCCGAACGTCCACGACTCTCACAGCGGCCGCCCTTATCCGCACTGCCTGTCTAAATGCTATCATAAGTTAACTCACCGTCGGCAGCGCAGAGATGGCAACTATTGACCGCTTCATGTGATGCTCGGTACCAGATGGGATCAGTCACAGGAATCAAAGCCATCGTGATGACCCGGAAGTCGCCAACAGAACCTGCGCAAATCGACTCTACACTGGAGACAGCGCGCCAGCTGTGGGAATCCAAACGTGACCAAGCCGATTTTCCACCACGTTCAGCATTCTCGTTGCGCGACTTACGAAGCGTGATCCATAACCTCGCCTTCATTGGCATTGAGGGCGAGGCTGAAAGCCTCCATCGCTACCGCATCAAATTCATGGGCGACGAGCTAGTCAGGGTACTGGGAAATCATACCGGTGAGTTTGTGATGGACGCGTTCACCCCGCCCCGGGCCAAAAAACTGTGCGATCATTTCGCAGAGGCTGAGCGTACGAGGGTCCCGATGACCCTCTTTGGTGCCATGTCGGAAGGGGGAGATGATCATCTCGAACACCACACCCTCATTGCACCCCTCGCCGAAGATGGCGCATCGTTGGATGGTTTTATGGTCGTCATCCTTTTTCATCCGGCCAAATAGCCCGGCAGTCGCAGCACACACAGCCCTACGAAAGATTTTCTTCCGGACAGGCATGCGTGAAGATAGCGTGCGGATGACCGAGGCACGCACCTAAGGTATCGCAGCCATTTTCGGCTGCGGCCGCAGTCACAACTTTCACGACGTGCATTGCGTGTTAGGTCTCGGTCCGCAGCACGTCGCACCGGATAAATTTTGAAGCGACAACGCGCGGCGATCAACCCGCATGGGAAACCACTTTCAAAGCATGGGGAAAATGATCCCACACTCGGCCCTAAATTTATTACAGGCATGGGGGACGTACAGGGACGGGTTTGGACGTATGGATGGAAGGCAGAGGCTGAAAACGGGGTGACAAACTGAAAGCGCCGCGCGACGAACGCCGATCCGATGTAGCGGCGATCTGAATTCAGTTTGGGCAGAATGAGAAAGGGAACGCGTGATGCGCACATTAATTCTTGCTGCAGCCGTTACGGCGCTTGTGTCGTCGACTGCCGGAGTACTCGCGGATCCACCACCATGGGCGCCTGCGCATGGTTGGCGCGCTCACCATCATGCAGAGGATGATGGGTATGACCATCCGCACCGGGTTGACGGGCCCGCCTTCGGGATGAGGGCCACAATCTATCGTGGCAGAGATGGCCGGTACTATTGCCGCCGCTCGAATGGCACAACAGGGCTTGTGGTTGGCGCGGCCGTCGGGGGCTTGATCGGCAATCGTCTCGCCCCCGGCCATTCAGCCGTACTTGGGACCCTACTGGGCGCCGGAGCCGGTGCCATCCTCGGACAGGCGATCGACCGTGGCAGCTTACGTTGCGAATAGGGGGCGCATAACAGTGCGACATCTCCAGTTCGCAAGCCTGCAGCCGGCCCGCGCCTGAACGGAGGAGGCGATGATGCTGGCGGCGCAGGCGCCTTTGCCAGCGCGGCGAAACCGAGGGTTCACGACAGCAATCAGCGGATCCGCCCGCCAGAAGGTAGCGGCTCGCAACACGCATCGCCCTGCGGGCTCATCGTCGCGTCGCCGACGCACAACGCTGTTCAGGAACAGGGATCAGGGTTCTCGTCGCAGCAGCGGGGGGCCAAAATGGTGGGCGGTACTGGGATTGAACCAGTGACCCCTACGATGTCAACGTAGTGCTCTCCCGCTGAGCTAACCGCCCAAACCGCTCGCATGCCTGCGGGGCCGTCTCTATAGCGCCCACCCAGCGGCACTGGCAAGCGCGCCTTGGCCCATTTTGTCTGGTCTGAGGTCGCCGGGGCGGGCCCTGTGCCACAGCCTGTCAGGCTGCGACCATACGGTCGACTTCCGCCACGATCTCACGCAGGTGAAACGGCTTGGACAGCACCTTCGCCTGTTTGGGCGCGTTCGAGGAGGGATGCAGGGCCACGGCGGCAAACCCGGTGATGAACATGATCTTCAGCGCCCCGTCCAACTCCGCCGCCCGCTTGGCAAGTTCGATCCCGTCCATGCCCGGCATGACGATATCCGTCAGGAGCAGATCGATACGAAAGCTCTTGAGGTACTCATAGGCGCCCAGGCCGTCGCCATAATCCGCGACCTTATGGCCAGCGCGCTCCAGCGCCTGGGCCAGAAAACGCCGCAGCGATTCATCGTCTTCCGCCAGAAGAATATGTGCCATCCGCTACCCCTGATCGGCTGTACTATAGCGCAAATTCGTTAAAGGGCGACTTTCTGGACAGCCCAGATGCAAAGGCGCTTGATTACGACGGCCGAGGAATGATCCATTAGACACACAGGTGGAGGACGGCACCATTTTGGGGAGCGAGGACACGATTGGGAGCGACGACACCCTTGAGGGTCTTTACGCGCGCCCCTTCTGCCTGGCCAGACCCATGCGCCAGACTGTTCCCTTCGTCTTTGCCCTCCCCCATTCCGGTCGCTGCTACCCTGTTGAGTTCGTACAGGCAAGCCGGTTAACACCGCTCACCCTGCGCCGATCCGAGGATGCCTTCGTCGACAGCCTGGTGGTGGAGACCGCATTAACGCTCGGTGCACCGGTGATTGCCGCCCGCTTTCCGCGCGCCTATGTCGACGTCAATCGCGCTCCCGGAGAGCTCGATCCGGCGATGTTTGCGGGCCCCCTGCCGCTTCGCGTCGATGCCCCGGGCCCCCGGGTGCAGGCGGGTCTTGGCGTCATCCCCAAGGTGGTGCGCGATGGCGCCGACATCTATCGCAACAAGCTTGCCGCAGGCGATGCCGGCGAGCGGCTGCAGCGACTTTACCAGCCCTATCACCAAGCATTGCAAACGCTATTGCAGGAGACCCGGGCGAGCTTCGGTGCCGCCGTGGTGCTTGACTGCCACTCGATGCCCTCGCCCGCCGCCTCAAGTGATATCGTCCTGGGCGACCGCTACGGCGCGGCTGCCGCAAGGATGTTGTTGCTCAAGGCGGAAGATGCGCTGGAGTCGGCAGGCTTCAGTGTATCCCGCAACGTCCCCTATGCCGGTGGCTTTACCACTCAGCTTTACGGTCACCCCGATCAGGGTCTGCACACCCTTCAGATCGAAATCAATCGTGGTCTTTATCTTGATGAACGCGCGGTGCGTCCCGGTCCGCATTTCGCCGCGGTGCGGGAACGGCTGTCCCGTGCCCTCGCGGAGTTTCTGGCGCGGCCCTGGGCGATGCTGCTGCAACAGCCCCTCAAGCGGCCCAGCCTCGCCGCCGAATAGGCAGGGCCTTTGCCACTCAGACCTGCATTTTGCGGCCGGTACCAAAAAAATGGCCGCTCACAAGTGAGCGGCCAAGTTCAGGGAGGAAACGCCCAGGAAGGGCGGCGGCATTAGCGGAGCGCTAATGACGCGCTGCAACAATATGCCGATGAGATTGCTGCATTGCAAGACCAATCTCAGGACACACTGCGCGACGCATATAAAATTTAGCAGGATTCTTCTGCAAAGATTTGATCTGCATCAAGGCGAGGCAGGTTGCACAGTAAGTGTGCACCGCAGCAATTCTTCTCCCAACGTCATGAAACCATGATCCCACCGCCACACCAGGGTCGCCTTGGAGGTGCACCTCTTGGCTTGCGTCATTGGCGCTGATTCGAGGGGAGAGGAGAATGACATGGGCGTAGCCGCCTGGTCCGACCAAAGCCTGAAACGGGCCTTTCAGCCTGCCAGCCTGGCTGAGGTGCTCTTGGCCGAACGGCCAATCGTGCCAGCCCCCCACCCGCTGGGGCAGCGTCATCACCGCACCATCTTCATCTCAGACATCCATCTGGGCACGCGCGGCTGCAAGGCTGAGCTGCTGGGTGATTTTCTGGCCCGCAACTCCTGCGAGCAGCTTTATCTCGTCGGCGACATCGTCGATGGCTGGCGATTGCGGCAACGCTGGTACTGGCCGCAGGCCCACAGTCATGTGCTGCACCAGATCCTCAACAAGGTCGACGAAGGGACGAAGGTCATCTTTGTCCCGGGCAATCATGACGAAGTCTTCCGGCCGTTCTGCGGCCGCACCATGGCGGGGATCGCGGTGGTGCACGACGCCGTTCATGTCACCGCTGATGGCAGGAAGCTGCTCGTCCTGCATGGCGACAAATATGACGGCATCATCACCTATGCGCGCTGGCTCGCCCTCCTCGGTGACTGGGCCTACACCGTGGCTCTCAAGGCCAATGAGGGACTTGATTTTGTCCGCCGTCGCCTCGGCCTTTCCTATTGGTCCTTGTCCGCCTATCTGAAACAGAAGGTGAAGAATGCGGTCGAATTCATCTGCCGCTTTGAAGAAGCCGTGGCCCGCGACGTCCAGCTCAAGGGCCTTGACGGGGTCGTGTGCGGTCATATTCATCACGCGGCGATCAAGGACATCAATGGCATCCGCTACCACAATGACGGCGACTGGGTTGAAAGCTGCACAGCCCTTGTCGAAGATGCCCGCGGGAACATGGAGATTCTCTGCTGGGCCGCTCAACGTCGCGAATCTCGAGTCTATGCCGGTCTCAGCCCGGCAAAGGCCATACAGCCGGCCTGAGGACCTCTACATGACGCCGCCGCGCCTGGGCGTGGCGGCGCCGGAGGATGACGCCCTGATCAGGCGCGCACCCGAGCGCATCCTGATCGTCACCGACGCCTGGACACCTCAGGTTAACGGCGTGGTGCGCACGCTCGAGATCCTCGGTCAGGACCTTAGCGCGCTTGGCTATGACGTGAGTTATGCCACCCCCAAGGGGCACTTCACGCTGCCCCTGCCGACCTATCCCGAGATCCGCCTCGCACTCTTCCCCCGACGCCGTCTGGAGCAGTTGATCGACAGTTTTGCCCCCGAGGCCATTCACATTGCCACCGAAGGCACCCTTGGCCTGTCGGCGCGGGCTATCTGCCTGAAGCGTGGCATCCCCTTCACGACGTCCTTCCACACCCGCTTCCCTGACTATGTACGCGCCCGACTGCCCTTCATCTCCGAGGAACTCATCTACCGTTTTCTACGCTGGTTCCATGACCCGGCAGAGACCATGATGGTGGCCACCCCGGCCCTGCAGCGCGAGCTCGAGGGCCACGGTTTTACCAACACCCGCATCTGGTCGCGTGGTGTCGATGTCGAGGTGTTTCGCCCCATCGCCGATGCCAGCCTGCCCTTCCCCCGGCCCATTTGGCTCTCGGTGGGGCGCGTCGCGGTGGAAAAGAACCTCGAAGCTTTCCTCCGTCTCGACCTGCCGGGCACCAAAGTCGTGGTCGGTGACGGTCCGGCGCGGGAGGGTCTGGCGCGACAGTTTCCTGAGGTCAAATTCCTCGGCGCCAAAACCGGCGAGGAGTTGGTGCGCCATTATGCTGCGGCCGACGTCTTCGTGTTTCCCTCGCGCACCGACACCTTTGGCCTTGTCCTCCTCGAGGCACTGGCCTGCGGGCTTCCGGTCGCCGCCTTTCCGGTCAGCGGACCTTGTGACGTGATTGGCGATGCCCCGGTCGGGGTCCTGCGCGAGGATCTGCGCGAATCCTGTCTAAGGGCGCTTTCGATCCCTCCTGAAGCCTGCCGCGGTTTCGCCCTCGCTCGATCCTGGAGGGCCTGTACCCGCCAGTTCCTGTCTAACTTGCCCCAGATCGGCGAGCCCGCCGAGCCCTAATTCGGCGTCAGGAATGGGGCCGTCCGTGTCTGCCATCTTGACGCGGAGCGGGAATGCCCACAGACCCATCTGCGAAAATCGCGCCAGTGTTTGCCCGTCGATGAGCGTTGTCAGCGCCCCACCCCGTTCCTGGCCCAGACTTGCGCTCTGGGAGTGGCTTTTCCTTGGTTTGTTCGATCTTGGCTGTGCCCTCTTCGTCATGTCGCTGGGCAAAGACATGTCCTGGGATTTCCGCAACTACCACTGGTACATCCCTTACGCCTTCCTCCATGGCCGCATGGGCTTTGACATCGCCGTCGCCCATCAGGGTACCTACTACAATCCCATGATTGACGTGCCGTTCTACTGGCTCGCCACACATCTGCCAGCCTACGCCGCGGTCGGCATCATGGGGGCGGTTCAGGGCGCCAACATCGTTCCGCTCTATGTCATCCTTCGCTCGCTTTTGCGCCTCAAGGACAATCGTGTTCCCGCTGCCCTGCTGGCCGCGTTCTGCATGACAGGCGGCATGACCGTCAGCCTGTTCGGCACCACCTATTACGACAACATCATGAGCGTGTTTGTCCTGACAGGTCTTGCCATCGTCATCGCCCAATACCGCACGCTGATTGCCGCCAGCCCGTGGCGCGGTGCGTTCATTGCCCTGTGCGGTGGTTTCTTTGTTGGCGCCGCAGTCGGACTCAAGCTGCCCGAAGCGCCCTTTGCACTCGGCTTTGCCGCAGCCATCGCGGTACTGCCAGGTGATCGCAAGCAGCGCACGCTGCGCCTTGCAGGCGGAGCGCTTGGCGGCATTGGTGGCAGCGCGCTCTTCGAGGGCTATTGGCTCGTGCGCATGTATGAGGTGACCAAAAACCCGCTCTTTCCCTATTTCAATGAGTATTTCCGCTCACCACTGGTGCGCGATTTCTCCTTTCGTGACACCCGCTTTCTGCCACACGGACCGTGGCATGCCTTTCTCGATCCCATCCTGTTTTCCATCAACTGGCGCGTCGCCGACGACCTTCCCTGCACCGATATCAGGGTGGGGCTAGCCTATGTGCTGTTGCTCGTCACCGCCGGCCTTGCTCTCATATTGTGGCTGACGCGCCGCTCCTTCAGCGATGATGCCCTGACACAACCAGAACCCACACGCGCGCTCTTGGCCTTCGTGGTGGTCTCCTATCTCGCCTGGCTCATCGTCTTTGCCATCTACCGCTACATTCTCACTCTCGAAATGCTCGCCCCCATTGTTATCGTAGCGGTGGTCGGGCTGTGGCCACTCAGGCGCACCTGGCGCTATGGGGTGCTCGCTGTCCTCGGCCTTGCGATCATCGCCACCACGCGCGCCGACATCCTGCCCCGCGCGCCCCTGAGTGATCCTTACGTGCGCCTCTCGATGCCGCCGATCGCCCATCCCAATCACACCATGATCCTGATGACCGGCGAGGCCCCGATGGGCTATCTCGTTCCCGAATTGCCGCCACAGATCCCGGTGATACGCATCGACGGCTGGCTTATCCGTCCCAATGACGGCTCACTGCTGAGTGCCGAAGCCAAAGCCCGCGTTACCGCCTTCACGGGCCAGCTCTTCCTCATCGCCGATCCTGCCGAGAGCGTGCGGGCCCGGCGGGCGCTTGCCGACTACGGCCTTGCCTTCTCGGCTCGTACCTGCGCCGATATCCATACCAATCTTGGCGGTCCCTACATGTTTTGTCCGCTTACCCGCAAAAGAACCGCGCCATGAGCCAGACAGAGACGCAATTGCATCCCTCGGTGCAGCCAGATGACCTCGATGTCTCTCCCACCCTGCTGCGGATTGCCGTCCTCATTCCCTGCTTCAATGAAGAAACGGCCATTGCGCGCGTCGTCGGCGATTTCCGTGGCGCGCTGCCCAATGCGCGGGTTTATGTCTACGACAACAACTCAAAGGATCGGACCATGGCGCAGGCCCGGGAGGCCGGCGCAATCGTGCGCAGCGAGCCGCGCCAGGGCAAGGGCAATGTGGTGCGGCGCATGTTTGCCGACGTCGAGGCGGACATCTATGTCCTTGTCGATGGTGATGACACCTACGATGCCAGTGCCGCGCCGCACCTCGTGTCAACCCTGATCGCGGGCGGCTATGACATGGTATCCGGACGGCGTATCGCCACGGCGCAGTCGGCCTACCGCCCGGGTCATGTGCTCGGCAACCGCCTGCTCACCGGACTGACCGCGCTGATGTTCAAGGTACAGCTCGCCGACCTGCTGACAGGATACCGCGTGCTCTCCCGTCGCTTCGTCAAGAGCTTTCCATTTACTGCAGTGGGTTTTGGCATCGAGACCGAACTGACCGTCCACGCGGTGCGCTTGCTCATGCCCATCACAGAAATCGATACCCCCTACAAGGAGCGCCCAAAGGGCTCTGCCTCCAAGCTCAATACCTGGAAGGATGGCTTCCGCATCCTGATGACGATTTTCAGCCTGGTCCGCGAAGAGCGCCCGTTGGTCTTCTTTTCCGCGCTCTTCGCCTTACTGGCGCTAAGCTCGCTCGGATTTGGCGTTCCGGTCGTGCTCGAATTTCTACGTACCGGCGCCGTGCCCCGCCTGCCCACCGCCGTCCTTGCCACGGGGCTGATGCTGCTTGCGTTCCTGTCGCTCTTCTCCGGTCTTGTGCTCGATACCGTGACCCGTGGCCGCTGGGAATTGAAGCGCCTCTCCTATCTTTCCATGGCCGGTCCGCAGGCCCCCCCCACGACGACGACGCCCACATGAAAGCTGCAAGCCCACACGCCCTGATCCGCGCCCAGTTCCTGCGCTTTGCCATGGTCGGCACCGTCGGCTTTGTCGTCGATGAAAGTGTGCTTGCCATCATGCATCTGCTTCTCGGGCTGGGCCCGATCTGGGCACGCGTGATCTCGATCCTGTGCGCCATGACCTGCACTTGGTGGGGCAACCGCACGCTCACCTTTCCGCACGCCGCCGCACGCGGTTCGGCCAAAGCCATTGTCTTTGAGTGGCTGCGCTTCATCACCGCCAACAGCCTCGGTGCCGTGGTCAATTTCAGCACCTACGCGACGCTGCTGCGCTTCGCTCCGGCTCCCTTTAGCAACCCCTATCTGGCCACCATGTGCGGCGTAGGCATCGGCATGCTGTTCAATTTTGTCACCTCCCGCACTGTCGTGTTCAGCGCCAAAGGTCTCAACTCTCCTTCGTAATCGCCGCAAGCACAGCCGCACCACCTGGAGCATCCAACTCCACACGCGCGGTCTCGGTCAGACGCGCCATCGTCATGTAAAATCCGACCGTGAGAATGATCTCGACGAGCTCCTGCGCCGAAAATTCTTCTTGCGCCGCGCGCAGAGTCTCCTCACTTGCACGCACCTTGGTACGAACCTCGCTCGCAAAACGCAAAGCAAGACGGGTCCTCTCATCAAAGCACTTGGCATTATAATCCCCTTGGCCCAGCGCATCGATCTGGCTTTGCGTGCAGCCTGTGGCCAGAGCGATCGGCACATGCTGATGCCATTCATAGGCCCCGCTGTCTTCGTGGGCCGTCAAAAGGATGATGAGCTCGCGTAACTGGGCGGACAGTTTCTGCTGACCAAGAATGGCCCCACCCAGACGCAAGCCCTGACGAAAACAGGCCGGCGCGTTGGCCCACATCCGGAAGATGTTGAGCTTGCGCGGCAGCCGGTCAAAGGCCTCACGGGCCTTGGCGGGCAGCGTGTCGATATCTGCGAAGGGAATGAGCGGCATGACAAGCCTCACCTTTGTTGCCGCAGAAGTGTGAAGCGCCAGGCACCGCTTTTAAAGTCCGGGGGAAAGATCTTCCCGCGTGGCGCAAGCCTCGGGACTGGCCCGCCTGATCCATATAACAAGGGCCGCCGGGTGAGCGGCGGCCCTTGCAGGCGCTAATCGCTTTGCCGGAGAGGCTATTTCGACGTGCGCGCATAAAGATCCCACAGGCTCGCGATAACCTTGGCCTTGGGATTTGTGTTCGCAGCCTTGAAGGCCATCAGCGCTGCACGGGTCTGCTTCAACCCCACAAGCGCCATGCCTTTGACGATGTCGGCATCGGCGACGTCCTTGACGCCACCCTTCTTGAGGCCTTCGTCGACCGCCGCAAGCGCGTCCTTGTACTTGCCAACACCCCAATAGACCTCGGCGAGATGAACCAGGGGAGCCCCAGTCTTGGCTGCATTGGCTTGCGCCGCAAGCTTGCCCATCTGGGCAGCCTGATCAGCCGCATCCTTCTTGGCGAGCGCCAGAAGGCGCTCCTGGCGGGTCCCGGAGAGCACCTTGGCCGCAAAGCCGCGCTGCTGGATGGTAAGACCTTCCTGCGGAAAGCCGAGCTGGATCGAAATCTGCGTGGCCGTCGAATAATCATCGGCATTGCGCATATTTCCGGTGAGCAAGCGGATCCGGTAGATGCCCAAGGTCTGATCATCGCTGAGGCCGCTGGTGCGATCGGCTGCCATCAGCACATAGGTCCAGAACTTGGGCTGGCCCTCAAGCACAAGCTGGCGTGCAGATTGGGCAAGAGCCGCAGTGTCGCCAACCTTGTTGGCGGCAGCCATCTTCAGCATCAGCGCCGAGGTGCTGCCATTGAGGTTGTGCGTGATGTAATTCAGCGCCCCACGGTAATCACCCATCTGGTAATAGGCCTGGGCCACGATCTCCTTGCGGCTTTCGTCGAGCACGCCGTATTTGCGCAGATAGGCCTGATCCTCGGTGATCACGTCATGATATCTGCGGTTGTTGTAATCGATGGCGAATTTAGCCTGGGCCGAGGTGGCGTTGGTCACCCCGCCGGAAAAGTTGCCGGTCTTGACTTCGACATACTGGCGCGTCTCGGCGATGACTTTCTGTTCGGTCTCGGTCAGTCCGTGCACACTTTCGGCTCGCCGGAGCGCGGCCATCGCTGGGGCCGACTTGCCCTCCTTGGCGAAGTTGATGGCTTCCTGCAGAGGCTTGCCAACCGCCGGACGGACCCCCGCGGCCTGCGCGGTGGTCACCAACAGCGTGGTAGCACCAGCAACGCCCGCGGTCCCGATCAGAACTGCGGCCAGAACGCCGCGCAAACGATTCCCATTCATTTCTTACCTCAATTACACATGGCGCCGTGGGGGCACATGCAGGTGCATGATGCCTGATCCGCCGTCACCCTTTGCGTTAGGACCTCGACGTCACTGCAGATATTTTTCAGTTCCGACAATACCAATGTGGGTCAGACCGCGACGCTGGGCATCCGCCATGACCTTGGCAACCGTATCATACTTGGCCAGGCGGTTGGCGCTCAGATGGATTTCCGGCTGCTCGCTTGGCGGCTTCAGGCCATAGCGGTAGAAATACGTGTCCATCGTCTGTGTCGAAATCGGCGACCCATTCCAGTAAATCGTGCCGTCGAAATCGACCATGAGATTGACCACGGTCGGTGGCACGGCGGGTGGCGTCTGGTTGGGGCGCGGCATGTTCAGTTTGACGGCGTTGGTCTGAACCGGCAGCGTGATGATGAGCATGACGAGAAGGACGAGCATGACGTCGATGAGCGGCGTCGTGTTCATCTCCACCATTACTTCGCCTTCGCCGCTACTTTCGCCGACATTCATTGCCATAGCGTAATACCTTCTTTTGCCTGAATGGGCGCTGTTACTGTGGCGCGTTTTCCGGTTCGGTGATGAACCCGATCTTCGGGATACCGGCGCGCTGGGCGTCGTAGACAACGCGGCCAATAGCCTCGAAGCGGGCCAACCTGTCACCACGGATCTGGACTTCCGGCAACTCCTCGCCACGCGCATGAGCCTTCTCGAGCGCCGCTTCCATACGCGCAATCAGCTCATTGTTGTTCGCCACCGGGTCGGTGTTCCAATAGATGTTCTCGTTCCTGTCGACCGCGATGAGGATGTTCTGCGGTTTGGTCACCGTCGGAATATTCTTCGCATGAGGAAGCTTCACAGGTATCACCTTCAACGCCACCGGAATGGTGATGAGGAAGATGATGAGAAGCACCAGCATCACGTCCACGAGCGGCGTCGTGTTGATGGTAACATTCAATTGCGCGTCGTCATGGTCCGGTGAGGACACAGTCATGGCCATGGCTTAGATGCTCCGATGCGAAAAAATATTCCGGCGAGACCTGGGCTACTTACTTCTTGTTGACGACGAGATAGGTCTGCAGATCCGAGGCAAAGCTGCGCAGCTTCTCGTTG
>JBMFWV010000081.1:0-14108 GCA_049964915.1 Rhizomicrobium sp. | reverse complement strand
CTGCTGACATTGGGCAAAGCCGAAGACAGGTTCGCATCCGAAACAATGGTCGCGCCCTGATAGGAGAAGGGGGGGAAGGGAACCGAGACACTGCTCGTTACGGAAGACTGGGTTTTGCCCAGCTGCAAGGTTAGTTCGTTGAAATTGGTCGAGGAGATATAGTTCTCGACCTGGGTCAGTCCCTGCTGGAAGCGCGTATTGTAGCCTGCCTGCTGACCGGAGGTTACCCCCGCACGCGTGCTCATTCCGGCCAGATAGGACAGATTGTTGAGAGCCGTATAAAGCGAAAACAGCTTTTGATTGTCCTGTGCCGTTTTGGCCGCGGTGGTGCTGCCGGCTGAGTGCGGGACGTTACTGGTGTTCAGGAAGTTGGTCATCGCCATGATCTTGGCGTCATGGGCCTGCTTCGTGGGGTTGCTCGTGCTATTCCACGGCGGATTATTCTGAGACGTGGTTGAGGTCCCGAAGGCCGATGAGGTCTGCTGCGCCGTAGAGGCAGATGACAGACTCGAGCTCTGCAGCTGCGAATTCATATAGCTGATCAGCGAGTTCGTGCTGATCGTCGTAAATGAAATCTGGCTCGTCATGGGCCCTACAGTGGCAAGGCGTGCTTAAAGTATCGCTAAGCATCATGCTTAACGGGGTCTTAAGTTCCCTGTCCTAGAAGAAGGCTATGCCCTTACCCGCCTATCAGAACGGACTTAAGCTTGCTGAGCAAGGTCGCCATAGTG
Organism: Rhizomicrobium sp.; assembly: GCA_049964915.1. GTDB lineage: Bacteria > Pseudomonadota > Alphaproteobacteria > Micropepsales > Micropepsaceae > Rhizomicrobium. Next base: position 13,377 of record JBMFWV010000081.1, on the reverse strand, counting down.
AAGCGATCACGGCCTTCGAGCTGGCGCTGGCGGAAAGACCGAACGATACAGGGGTTCTCTATGCGCTCGCCGGGACCGCCCGCAGCCTTGGCCTCCCCGCTGTCGCCCTCAGCTTTTACGCGAAGGTACTTGATCTCGAACCCGAGCGTATCGAGGCGGTCAATGGCCTTGGCCAACTCCTGTGCGACACCAATGAACCAGAAAAGGCGATCGCCCTTCTTCGCCCCTGGGTAGTGCGCTACGACAACTGTCCCGAGATCAAGGTGACCTTGGGCGTTGCCCTGCGCCAGCTCAACTGCAGCGCCGAAGCCGAACTCCTCTTTCGAGAGGCACTCGCTCTGGTGCCAGACTTTGCTCCTGCTCTGGGTAATCTTGCCGACTGCCTGGCCGACAAGGGGCAGCTCAGCGCCGCACTGGAACTTTATGACCGCATTCTGAAGCGCGACCGCAATCAGCATGGCGCACGCCTCAACCGGGCCATCGTGCATCTGCTGAACGGTGACCTGAAGGCTGGCTGGCGTGATTATGCTGCCCGCCTGAAACTGCCCCACAAGAGCCCCCGTCCGCTACATCGGCTTGCGCCGTGGTCTGGTGGAACGCTCAGGAACACCCGGCTCTTGATCACAGCCGAACAGGGCGTCGGCGATCAGATCATGTTTGCCAGCCTCATTCCTGAGCTCTGCGTCCAGGCTGCCCACCAGGGTGGTCGGCTGCTGCTTGAGTGCGACCACCGTCTCAAGCCGCTCTTTGCCCGCAGCTTTCCGGACATCGAGGTCCATGCGGCCCATTGGCAGGGACGCGAAGGTGTTGTGGAAGCCCAATATGACTGGCTGGCGGCGCGCGGAGGTGCCAATGCCGCGATTGCGCTAGGCAGCCTTGCGCGTGTTCTGCGTCCTGATCTGGCCTCTTTTCCCCAACCCCACGCCTATTTGAAGGCTGACCCAGACGAGCAGAGGCGCTGGCAGGACTGGTACAAGGGCCTACCCGCAGGCAGGCGCATTGGCCTTTGCTGGCGCAGTGGCAAGCTGGGCGGGGGACGGGCACTGCAATATGCCCCTTTAACCCTCTGGGCCGACCTGATGCGCGTGACGGCGGGCGAATTCATGTGCCTGCAGTATGACGCCCAGCAAGACGAAATTGCCACTCTGGAACGCCTGAGTGGCCGGACGCTGCATGTGCCGCCTTGTATCGACCAGAAGCAGGAACTTGATCGTACGGCCGCACTCCTGTCCTGTCTTGACGTGATGGTCAGCGCACCAACAGCGGTCAGCTGGATGGCAGCAGCTTGCGGCGTGAGAACCTGCAAGCCCGTTTATGACACCAGCTGGACCAGTTTCGGAACCAGTTATGAACCTTTCGCACCAGCAGCGCAGGTGATCAGTCCAGATACGCCAGGGGATTGGTCAGGATGCTTCGCCAAAGTGGAAGAAGCTTTGAAATGAGCCGATAACCTGCGGCCTTAGCTTGCGCGCAGGCGAGTGTCTGTCCGCCGCTGGGCAAAATGCCCAGCCAGATCTGCGGCGATACGATCGGCACCATCCGCATCTATCCGGCTGAGGCCCGCGTGCCGCATCTGCCGACGCAAGGCATTATCGCCGAGTAGCCGGCGCACGGCATCGATTATGGCCTCATCGCCAACCGCATCGGCAAGACCAAGATTGAGGCCCATCCCCGCTGCGGCAAAAGCCGCAGCGGAGTCCGCGTGATCCTCAGTCAGGCCAAGGTATAGGGCCGGTACGCCGCTGGCGGCCAGTTCGTAGGCGGTCACGCCAAAGGCACAGAGCGCAACATCCGCCCCGGCAAATTCAGGTCCAAGATCGTCGGCACCCTCAATGGTTTCGAACTGCGGCGATAAGCCCACGATCGTCTTTGCCAGACGCGCGCCGTCGGCGATGCCACGACCTATGACGAAACGGGCCCGAAAATTGACATCATCCCGCGCCAGGGCTTTTGCGCAACGCAAGGTCAGCCCTTTGGGATCGCTGCCACCCATGGTTACCAGAAGGCGTGGCAGACCACGGTGATCGGGTGTTGGCCGGCTTGTCGGACGAGCACCGAGAATGGTCCATTGCCAGCCTGTACGCACGATAGTGCTGCTGTCGCTCCAGTCGAGCGCCAGGGCTCTGGGCAAGGGAGGGAAATAGGCGAGATCGGCTGCACGTCGCCGGTCACTGGCATCGTCTATGACCGCGCACAGAGGCAATTGCCGCTTGAGCCGATCAAGGCCTTCAGCTTCAACTCCGTCGCGGAAGTCACAGACCAGCATGTCAGGCTTGTGCTGGGCGATAAGGCGGACCAGGGCAGTCTCATCATCGCCCAAAATCTGGGTCACTTCGAAGCCCGCGGACCGGATCGGCGCCAGGGCATCTTCACTTCCCTTGAGCGCAAATACAACGCCGATACCCTGGCGGTCGCGCAAGGCCCGGGCCAGCATCACCATGCGTTTGACATGGCCATAGCCATATGATCCGCCACCATCACAGCGGATGAGACACACTCCGCCGGCATCAAGCGGCTTTTGGCGCACATGTGCGTTCACGGCACGCAACTCGGGCTCGCGCTCCAAAAGCAGCAGCAGGTCGGCAAGAACGGCTTCTCCGGCTTTCGCGGCCAGTCTTTCATGGACGATCTCCGCGAAGGCAATATCATCTGGCGTATCGATGGTGAGCCGTGTCCCATCCCGTGCCAGAGCCGGATAGGGTGCCGCGCGGGCGATACGCACAAAGTCAGGATGCAGCTTGAAATACCCCGTCACATGTTCACGGGCGATCGCGTCGTCACGGGCGTCCATCATGAGCTTGTCCAGGGCCCGCCGACTCATCGGATCGACCCCGCAATGCGCCGTTACCGCACCTTCTTCCAGCAAAACGTAATCCGCTTTTTCGGCGAGCATGGCAGTGATGAGATGATCGACAAAACCCGCATCAATAAAAGGCGCATCCGCATTGACGCGTACGATCACATCAGCCTCAAGCATATCGGCCGCTCGCGCAAAACGGGCAAGCACATCATCTTCAGGACCGCGGACAACAACAATCCCCTGTTCCCTGGCAAATTCGACGATGGCGTCATCGCGGGGATTGACTGAGGTGGCAATTGCGATCTGACCGATCAGGCGGGAACGTCTGAGCCGGTGCACCACGTGCCACAGCAGCGGCCTGCCCGCGATCGGACGCAGCACTTTACCGGGCAGACGTGTGGAACCCATGCGCGCCTGAATGACGGCGACGATATTGGGCTGAGCCTGCGGTTCGGTCGGCAGTTGGTTCACGCAGCCTTTCCCCAGGCCAAACGGATATGTTTGAAGGGACGCATGCCATCCGTGGGATCAGCACGCCAGTTGCTGTCTTCGCGTTCGCAGGGCTGGGACACCTTCCGGCCATCACCGTCGGCCAGCAGGCTCTCACGTATCCCCGCGATAACCGGTGCAATCTCATGGGGCAACCAGCAATGACCGGCGGCGTATTCGGCGCCAGCCCCATCCAGGTCAAGATGAAACTCGACGACAGCAGCCTGCCAGCGTTGTACGGCGCGCCAGATCACCGCCGGACGGCGGGTATGGTCGGACCAGCCGACCGGGCAGCCGGTACGCTGGCGCAGGCTGTCAATCGCCGCCAGATTGGCCTGATCAACAGGCGTCGGATAGGCCGACACGCAATGCAGAAGGCTGAGATCGTTACAGCCGGACGCTCGCAGAGTTGCGACCGCAGCATCGATCTCGCTCTCACTCGCCATGCCGGTCGACAGCACCACTGGCTTGCCCGAGCGTCCACACGCCGCGAGCAAGGGCTGAACTAGGATCTCGTAGGACGCGATCTTGTAGAAGTCGACGTAAGGAGCGAGCTCCGCTACCGCCTCCACATAGAAGGGCGTGCAGGAAAAGGCGATATTGCGCGCGCGGCAGCGTTCAGCCAGCGCTGGCAGGTGGGCAAGAGGCAATTCCCAGGCCTCTCGCGCCCGATGCTGTTCGCTCTGTTGAAGGATCTCCGGCGCGAACATGCGGGCGATACGAAACAACTGAAACTTCACAGCGTCGCAGCCGATATCAGCTGCAGCGTCAACAAAAGCCAGAGCACGCGACAGATCTCGCCCATGGTTGGACGAGGCTTCGGCAATGAAGAGGGGTCTACGCATGGCAACTCGCCCTTCGGCGCGGCTTTAACGCTTTCTAAAGGGCCTATGACTAAGAAGCAGTTAACGAGGGTCAAAAATGATGAAGATGGACGCGCTCGGCCCAGAGAGTATCGCCTGGCAGGATCATCACGGCCCGGCCCTGGTCAGCAGGAACGGCTACGACGTGATTGCCTGTGCCGTCTGCGGCTTCGCCCACGCCATCCCCCTGCCGAGCCCCGACGCACTGATCACAGAGTATCGCGAGCGCTATTACAGCGACGAAAAGCCCACCTATCTTGCCCATGCCGGCGAAGACCAGGATTGGGCACGGCTCGGTCAGAACGATCGCCTCGAGGTGCTGGAGCAGCTTCTACCCGCCTCCCGTCGCCGTCTGATCGATATTGGCTGCGGACCAGGCTTCTTTCTGCGGACCGCCTGCACGCGCGGCTGGCAGGGTGAGGGTCTTGAGCCATCACAGCAGGCTTCAGAGCATGCCCGCAGCCTTGGGCTCCGCGTCCATCAGGGTTTTTTCAGTGCTGAACGCGCCCGCAAGCTTGGCCGCTTCGACGCCGTGCACATGAACAATGTTCTCGAACATGTTCCGGACCCGGTCGCTCTTCTGACCGCGGCCTACGGCCTCTTGGAGCCCGGCGGGGTACTGGTCGTCGGCGTCCCCAATGATTTTTCGCCGATGCAGATCGCCGCGACTGCGCAGGGTCTGACACCGTGGTGGGTCGCGCCACCGCATCACCTCAACTATTTCGACTTCTCTTCGCTTTCGACTGTGCTTGCGCGGCTGGGCTTTGTGCTGGCTGAACGGCAGACCAGCTTTCCGATGGAGATGTTCTTGCTGATGGGTGAGGATTACACAGCAGACTCCTCTCTGGGGCGTGCCTGTCACAACCGGCGCAAGCGCTTTGACCTTGCCCTGGCAGAGAAGGGCCTCAACGAGGTCCGTCGTCACTTTTACCGCGCGCTTGCCGATGCCGGGCTGGGACGTGAGGCCGTCATCTTTGCGGTCCGGCCGTGAGCGCCCAGGCCTTCTTCATCGTTTCCAGCGGACGCTCCGGCACCGCTATGCTGCACAAGGCGCTCCTCTCTGCAGGTAATGTCGACATGCATCATGAGTACATGGTGCAGATCCTCCAGCCGCTGGCCGTGCGCAGATATCATGACCTGATCTCCCACGCCGAGGCCAAGGAGGTGCTGAGCCAGACGCATGGCGCAGCCGTGCATTATTGCGAGAGGGAATTCTGGGGCGATTCCTCCAACAAATTGTCCTGGCTCATTCCAGAGCTCTCCACGCTCTTGCCAGAGGCCAAATTCGTGCATCTGGTTCGTGATGGACGGAAGGTGACAGGGTCATATTTCCGTAAGCTTGGCGCGGAATGTTACGATGACCGCTCGAGCCTCATCCTGGCGCGACATCTCTCTGCTCCCGAGCGCGTGCCGCCACCTCCGCCCGAGAAACAATATTGGTGGCCTCAGGCCAAAAGCGGCAACTTCTGGGGTAGCGCTTTTGGCCATTTCAGCCAATTCGAGCGCATTGCCTGGCACTGGTGCGAAGTCAATCAGGTGATCCTCGATGCCCTGGCCTCACTACCGGCGGCGCGACACCATTTCGTGCGCCTCGAGGACATCCACGACACGCCCGACGCACTTTATGCCCTGCTCGATTTTCTCGGCTTGCGCAAAGGCCCGGATCTCCTTGCGATGTTCCAACGCCCGCACAACGTCAATCGTCCCGAGGACCAGCTTCTCAACCCGGCAGAAGCCGCTGCGTTTACGCGCATCGCCGAGCCCATGATGCAACGGCTGGGCTATGGTGAACGGGCTGAATACGTAGTGAATTATTAACGCTGCCAGCGTCAGTATGGTGAATGAGAGCCTAAAGGACGCCAGCCTTGTCTACCAGCGAACGCTGCGAGTTGTGCCACCAGGCTTCACTGGAGCCCGTTTATCGCGCCGCCGGCACCGCGCGGGACCTGACCGTGCACCTTTGTCGCCATTGCGGTCTGTTGCAGTCCTTGCCCCGGATCGACCGGGCGCCTCGCCGCGGGGCCACGGCTTCTGGCGCCGCAGACTGGGGCAACATCCGCTATGGCAAGGGTTTTCGCACCGCTGAGGCCATTGCTGCGTTGCGGCGCCATGCCGATCTCTCAGCGCCTGCAAAGCTTCTCGATGTTGGCTCCAACCGAGGCAGCTTTGCCCGTCAATTCCTTACCGTAGCACCCAATGCGAGCATCCTTGCGGTTGAGCCGGACAAGCGGGTCGCACACTCTGTCGACGAGCTGGCGGGCGTCGAACTTATCTGCGCCCGTATCGAGGATGTGAGCCTTGCGGACGAGAGTTTCGACATTGTCCACAGTTGCCACACCATCGAACATCTTGCCTATCCCGGCAAAGTGCTGGCCGAGCACTGGCGCGTATTGAAGCCCGGCGGTCTGCTCGTTCTTGATGCTCCGTCCACGGCTTTGCTGGAGTCCGAGGATGTGGTCGAGGAATGGTTTATCGACAAGCATCTCTATCACTTTTCCGCACGTACGCTCATGCGCATGGTCAGCGCGGCTGGGTTTGAGATCATTGAGGCGCCTGCGCCCGGCGATCGCGAAAATCTCCTGCTCGTCGCCGTCAAAACGGGACTCTCCGCCCAGGCATTGGCTCCTGATCCTCGCGAGGTGTGCGAGGCAGAGGCCCGCATCACCGCCTATGGCCGCAACCGTGCCGCGAACTTGGCCGCGCTGACTGCGGTGGCGACGGAAATCGCTCGCCTGAGCACGGGACGCATCGTGATCTGGGGTGCTGGTCGGCTGTTCGATGCGCTCATCACCTCGGGCGGCCTCTCACCTTCTTTGCTCACCGGTCTGATTGATGCTCATTTGGGTGCATATCTACCCGAGCGCCATGGCCTTGCGGTCCAGCCACCGCAGGCCATCGGCGAGATCCTGCCCGACGTCGTGGTGGTGATGTCCAGAACCTTTGCAGACGAGATCACGCGCACGGTGCGCCAGCTCGCACCGAACGCGCAGATCCTCACCTATGGCGAGATGATCGGCCGCGCCCGCCTTCAGGTCGCGGCTTGAGAAAGAGGTGACTATGGGGCTCAACGTCTTCGAAGCGGGCAGGCCCGACACGGCAAGCCCCTATGATACGCTTACCGTCCAGGTACGCGCGGCGGCGGCATTCACCCGAAAGCATGCCATAGCGGCTATCTATCATGCCGGCTCCGGGCACCCTGGTGGTGCTTTATCCTGTGCGGATATCCTGGCGGCACTCTTCGGCGCCGAGTTGAATCTTTGGCCTGATGAGCCGGGCGAACCGGATCGTGACCGCTTTGTGCTATCCAAAGGCCATGCCGCACCCGCGCTTTATGCCGTTGCGTCGCATTTTGGCTTTTGCAGCCCGCGCGCAGCGCTATCATTGCGCAAGCTTGGCAGCCCGTTCCAGGGCCACCCCCATGTCGTCGATTTGCCCTGGGTTGAAACCTCGACAGGGTCTCTCGGTCAGGGCATTTCGGTGGCTGTCGGCATGGCATTGGGCCTGCGTCTGAAAAAGAGCTCTGCACGCGTTTATACGCTCCTTGGCGACGGTGAGTTGCAAGAGGGCGAGGTATGGGAAGCGGCGATGTGCGCCGCTCATTATGGGCTCGACAATCTCTGTGCGATTATCGACTACAACAAGCTGCAGAGCGATGCGCGCAACGATGCCATCATGCGCCTTGAGCCACTCGCGGCCAAATGGCGGGCTTTCGACTGGGCGGTTGCCGAAATCGATGGCCATGATGTTGATGCGCTGTTGCGTACCTTGCGCCGCGCCGGAAGCAGTCAGGGGCGGCCCTCACTGATCATTGCGCACACCATAAAAGGCAAGGGCGTGCCCTTTATGGAGAATGTTCCAACCTGGCATGGCAGCGTCAAGTTGACCCGCGCACAAGCTTCCGAGGCGCTCGCTGCGCTCGGCAGCAGCGACACCGAGATCGAGGAGTTCCTGGCATGAGCACGGCGCCCTCCCTGATCGCAAGCACAGGCGATTCCTTGCGCGAGGCCTTCGGCCGCGCCTTGTCCGAGTTGGCCGACGAGTTTGCCGACGTCGTGGTGCTTGACGCTGACATCGCCGGTGGCACCGGGACCCATCATTTCCGCGCATCCCACCCCGATCGCTTTTTCCAGTTTGGCATCGCCGAACAGAACATGATGGCGGCGGCCGGCGGGATGGCGGCGGTGGGACTGGTTCCCGTGGTCACCACCTTTGCCGTCTTCTGCCTACGCGCCGTCGAGCAGGCACGGCTGTCCATCGCCTATGCGCAGCGCAACGCCAAGATCGTTGCCAGCCATCCGGGCACTGACGTCGGCCCCGATGGCGGTTCAGCGCAGGCGCTCGAAGATCTTGCCGCGTTTCGTGCGATCCCTGGCATGACGGTGATATCGCCCGCCGATCCCGTCGAGATGCGCCTGGCTACCCGCGCCATCCTTGCCCATCAAGGACCGTGCTACATGCGCACAGGCCGTAGTCCTGCCCGTCGGATTTTTGGTGACGACCACAGCTTTGAGATTGGCAAGGGGCAGATCATCCGCGATGGCACTGACGTAACGCTGGTGGCAGCTGGCGTAGAGGTTGCCCGCGCCCTGGACGCTGCAGCGCTGCTGGACGAAGAGGGTATCTCTGCGCGTGTCGTCAACATGGCCACCATCAAGCCGATAGATGGAGAGCTTTTGGCTCGCTGCGCCGCGCAAACCGGAGCGTTCGTGACGGCCGAAGATCACAACATTCACGGAGGTCTTGGCAGTGCCGTGGCAGAAGCTCTGGCCACCCGTCATCCCTGTCCGATCGAATTTGTCGGAATGAAGGACGAGTTCGGCGCCTCTGGCGAGCCTGAAGAACTTGCCGCCCATTTCGGCCTTGATGCCGTGGCGATTGCCAGAGCAGCTCGAACCGTCCTTGCCCGCAAGACCAAGAGACGCAGCCGATGAATCGTTTTTCGCTCGCCAATCGCACTGCCATAGTGACCGGCTCCAGTCGTGGCATCGGCAGGACCATTGCCCTGGCACTGGCGGCAGCAGGGGCGGATGTACTGATTACCTTCCGCGCGCAGCTGGACGAGGCTCTTGGAGTGGTGCGTGCCATCGAGGCATTGGGACGCAAGGCGCTTGCCCTGCCCCTCGACGTGACGGCCAGCAGCAGCATCGCGCGCATGGTCGAAGGCGCACGCGGCTTTGGTCCCGTGTCAATCCTCGTCAACAATGCGGGCATCAACAAACCCACCGATTTCGACAAGATCGAGGAACCCGATTGGGACGAAATCCTCGCCACCAATCTTAAGGGGCCGTTTCTTGTCTGTCAGGCGCTGCTCCCACTACTCAAGGAGAGTGGCGGGGGCTCCATCGTTCACATCGGCTCAGTCTCCGGGCAATATGGTGGCCCAAGGACGGCGCATTATGCGGCCTCAAAGGCGGGGCTGATTTCCCTCTCGCAGGTCATCGCCCGCTTCGGGGCGCCCCATAAGATCCGCTCCAATACCGTTGCAGCGGGTTTGATTGCCTCGGATATGGCCGCCGCCGGGATGAGCTCCGCAAGCGTGCAGAAGGCCGCTGAAAGTATTCTTCTGGGGCGACTTGGCCGAACTGAGGAGGTCGCCGATGCGGTGGTCTTTCTTGCCTCGGATGCTGCCAGTTACATCACCGCGCAAACTCTCAACGTCAATGGCGGACTGTATTTCTGATGGACAAGTGCATTCTCATCATCTCCGGAGGCATTGAAGCGGCCGAAGCCGCACGGCGGGCCAAGCAGATGGGCCTGTTCGTGGTGGTCTCGGACCGTGATGCTCGCGCCCCGGGATTTGCTTTCGCCGACAGCTGCCTTCTTGCAGATGTTTATGGACCGGAGGAAACCGCTGCGGCGGCCGAACGCTTTAACCGAAAGGTCCGCCGCATTGACGGCGTAATCTGTGTGGCAGCAGACGCTCCTCTGACCACAGCGCTTGTCGCTGAACGGCTCGGGCTTCCTGGCATTGACAGCAAGAGCGCCCGTCTTGCCTGTGACAAGATGGCGATGAAGCGCTGCTTCGCGGCTAAAGGCGTACCTGTGCCCTGGTTCAAAGAGGTCGCCACCTTGCAGGAATTGCAGCGCATCGTGATCGAACGTGGACCCGATCTTGTCATCAAGCCGGTCGACAGTCGCGGCTCGCGCGGCGTGCAGCGCCTGGCCAGGGTTGCGGATCTTTCCCAGGCCTTTCTTTTTGCCCGTGCCCATTCGCCAAGCCAGAGGGTGATGGTTGAGGAATATCTTTCAGGACCCCAGCTCTCCACCGAAAGTCTGATTTGTGACGGCCGCACCTACACGCCCGGACTTTCCGACCGCAACTACGAATATCTTGACCGGTTTGCCCCCTACTTCGTCGAAAACGGCGGCGACCTGCCGAGCCAGCTTCCGATCGTCCAGCAGGCCAAGGTCAAGGACGTGGTGCATCGTGCCGCTGCCGCACTTGGCATCCGTAACGGTACCGTAAAAGGCGACATCGTCGTCCATCAGGGCGAGCCCTATGTCATTGAATTGGCTGCAAGACTGTCGGGGGGATTTTTCTGTACACGCGAGATACCACTCAACACCGGGGTGGATTTCGTTGGCTGCGCCTTACGACTCGCGCTGGGTGAAACCATTACTGCCAAAGACGCAGAGCCCAAGCATCTCATTCCCGTGGTACAGCGCTACGCCTTTCCTCCGCCCGGCCGCATCGTGTCGATCGAGGGCGCCGACGAGGCCCGCGCCGTAGCTGGTGTGGAAGACGTTGTGATAACCGCGCGAGCCGGCGACATCATCGCATCCGCAGGTGACAAACGTCCCTCTGCCGCCATGGTGCTGGCCAAGGGACCAAGTCGCGAGCACGCACTCAAAGCGGCCAATGACGCCCTGGCCTGCCTACGTATCCAGACCCAATGAACGCGCCCCTGATCCAGCACAAGGATGCCGAAGCCTGCGCCGGCTGGCTTCGGGTGTTTGCCTTTTTCCACCTCAACATCGCCTTCTCATCGATCGAGGAGGAGACGCGAAACGAAGTCATAGCCAAATGCTACTGGCCGCTTCTCAGGCTGAGCGACAAGCATCCCCATATCGGGCTGGAAGCAAGCGGATATACCTTGGAAGAAATCGCCGCGCGTGATCCTTCATGGATCGAGGCGGCGCGCCAGCGCATTGGTGACGGGCGTATCGAACTCATCGGGTCGGGCTACAGTCAGATGATCGGCCCCCTGGTACCGGCAACCGTGGTTGCGGCAAATCTCGACCAAGGCCATCGGGTGTATGAGCGCCTGCTCGGTGTGCGTCCTGAGGTCGCTCTGGTCAATGAACAGGCCTATTCTGCGGGGCTTGTTGGCCATTACCTCGACGCCGGTTACCGCGCCATTCTGATGGAGTGGGACAATCCTTCGGCGCACCATCCGGAATGGGATCCTGAGCGACGTTTTCTGCCGCAATATGCCGAGGGTACCGACGGGCGCGCCATCGCTCTGTTGTGGACGGACACTGCGGCCTTCCAGCAATTGCAACGTTATGCGCATGGCGATATCTCGCTGACCGCCTATACGCGCTATGTACGCGCACGTCGCTCTTTGGCGACGCGCGCATTATGTCTTTATGCGAGCGATGCGGAGATCTTTGATTTCCGTCCTGGCCGTTTTCGTACCGAATCCTCCCTTGGCCCTGAAAGCGAATGGTCGCGCATTGAGCGGGCACTTGGTGCCGTTACCGCACAGGGGGGCATCAACCTGATCGGCCCATCACATGCGTTGAAACTCATCGGGCGTGAGGGCGGGGGCCACAGGATGCGGCTGGAAAGCGCCACAGCACCGGTCCCCGTCAAGAAGCAGCGCAAATACAATTTGTCCCGCTGGGCGGTCACTGGGCGTGACAACACCGCGATCAACGCCGCCTGTGAACGCATTTATCGCGGCCTCGCTGGCGGTCGTGCAGGCGTCGATGACTGGAAGGAACTGTGCTATCTTTGGGCAAGTGACTTTCGCACCCATCTGACCGAGCGCCGTTGGCAGGCCTTTTGTGCGAGACTGCGTGCGGCCGAACAACGGTGGTCCTCTCAGAGCAGCTGCGACTATGCTGTCCGGCCCGCTGAAGCTGAACCCTGCACCGGCCGCCATATCAACATTGCCACAGAGCATCTCGTCTGCCGTCTCGATCGACGTCGCGGGCTTTGTCTCGACCATGCACGGTTTGGGGACAGACCGCGCGCGCTTGTGGGCAGCATCCCGCATGGAACCTTCAGTGACATCGGCCTACAGGCGGATTGGTACACGGGGGATTGTGTCTTCGAAGCGCCCGGCGAGCACAAAATCACAGACCTGGAATGGTGTGACGCGGTCCGCTGGCGTGAGCACGATGGCAGTGTCCTCGTGCAGACCGCGATCGACACGCCAAAGGGACTCATCGAGAAGACGCTGAAATTTTGTCCAGACCGTCCACGGATAGAGTTTGACTTGCGCTTTCACTGGTCAGACTGGGACAAGGGTGTGCTGCGCCTTGGCCATATCACGCTTCTGCCCGACGCCTTTGACTGGCAGCAACTGGCCTTGAGAACACATAATGGTGGAGCGCACGCCGAACGCTTTGATCTGTTTGGCAAGACCATCGAGCACGGTGCGCCGGTATCGTTCCTCGTCTCAGCCTCTCAGGGTCTTGGCATGACCGAAGGCTGGGCAGAGCTTGATGATGGTCACACCCGCCTCAGGGTGGAGGTCGACCGCAGCACCGCGCCGCTGCTCGGACTGCTCACCTACAAGCACAGTTCCGGTAGCCATTTCTGCCAGCTCATCCTATCGGCGCTCGAGCTCGACGAAACCCGTAAGCCCTGTGCCTATCGCGATGGTCCGCGTCGCTTCCGCTTTGCACTTGAGGCGGCGTGACTCAGATTTTAGTATCAATCAGATGAATATGCGCCTTGCGCATGTAGTCGCGAAGTCGACCAAGATCGCGGCTGTCCCATCCGCGCAGGACAGCACCAGATACGGGATCGATGAAGCGGTAGATAAGCTCACCATCGCGCGGATCCTCGCGGACCTCCAGGCGCATGGGATTGGCCTCTGCCTCGTTTTGCCGCTCTGAAGATGGCGGGTGATCGTTGGGATTGCCTTCGGAACCGGTTTGGGTGCTGCCAGTGGCCGCCACCACCGGATTGGGGCTTTCTAAGGAAGCGGCGGACGAAGGCGCGTAGCGGGCTGCCCCGCGGCCGATGCCTCTTGTGCTTGAGATCGTGTCGAC